>CAYQZF010000164.1:0-6062 GCA_964421895.1 uncultured Nitrosomonas sp.
TTGTTTAAGGGGAAGCCGGATTTGAAACGAGATTTGTGGGGTGGTGAGTTTTGGACAGATGGTTATTATGTTGCAACTGCCGGGGAAAGGGCAGATTGGGGTTAGTTGAGCGATATGTAAAGAATCAAGGCAAACCAAAAGAAGAACTGCGTCAACTTGAGCTTTTTTAATACCCCGTGGTCTTGCCACGGGGTTGTTTATTTACTAAAGTCCGGTATGTTGTGGAGCGAACCTTTGGCAGTAAAATTCTGCGTTACTGTGGTCTAACCAAAGCGCATGCTTGGCATATCTTACAAGTCATGGCATACAACTTGAAAAGACTGCCCAAATTGTATGTTGATCGCTTATTATTAACGTTGTCATAGAAAAATGTGTCTTCTGAGGTGGTTATATCCCTTAAGTGATCAATCTAAGGATTTGCTCAGAAATTACAGAAATATTACCTGATCAATCTTCAAGAAATCAGAATTTAAGGCTATATAAAGTTAGTTTTGCAAAGGTCTCGATTTTGAGTGGTTGATGATTGATGCAAGCCATTGCAAGGTGCATCTGGCCGTGGATGCGGATGGATGCCGACCAGAATCATTGCTACGGAAGCTACCCGGGTGTATTGCACTCAAGCTCAAGGATTCATTGCTGGCATCTCGGCCCGGCACCTGATTGTCGGCAAAGACTATGATAGCGATACCATCGTTGAGCAAGTGAGATCTCAGGGCATGCAAGCGGTGATCCCGTCACTAAAAAATAGAAAAAGACAGCGCGAATATGATAAACACCTGTATCGGCAACACCGTCTCGTTGAAAACACATTTCTTGCGCTCAAGTAGTATCGCGGCATCGCTACCCGCTACGCTAAGAACTTCTCTTTCTTACTTGTCACACCGTCCAGATCCGTTGCCTCGCACTTTGGTTAAAGATCTCGTGAAGTACTATCTAAGACCTTAATACTTCTTAAGGTGAAGAAAAAATGCCTCTTCCTGAAACAGGAAGAGGCATTTTTTTACATCAGTACAAAACTTTATTATTGTCAATAATTCAAGCCAGTATTTTATGAAAGTTAAGTGGATTGGATATTAGAGGCTTGTTTTCCTTTCGGTCCTTGCGTGACATCAAAACTCACTTTTTGACCTTCTTTAAGGGTTTTAAAACCAGACATGTTGATTGCTGAGAAGTGAGCGAATAAATCTTCACTGCCATCATCTGGGGTAATAAAACCAAAACCTTTGGAATCGTTGAACCATTTTACTGTACCTGTTGCCATTTCTACTTCCTATATAAAAACTGGGCCGGAAACCCTAATACTATTTGAATTTCAAGACTATTGACGGATAAAATCAGTACCGCTGAAACTTGAAGTCAAACGCCGTTTGTTGTTTTACGCAAATCCAGGGTTAAAGTCAAGAGGTTACGGGGTATTTGTGTATTTGGGCTTGGTAATTATCTTAAGAGACTTGAAAATTTTGTCGTAATCGTCAAATATGTCGATGCTGTGATGAAGTATTTTTGTACTAATTATTATTTATAATTGGAATCGAATAGGGAAAAAAGATGACGGAGAGTAGCTCGGAAGCCGTTATACTTGCAGCAGAGAAGATAAAGCAAAAACTGCCTCCATTGTATAAAATATTGCTTTTGAATGATGATTTTACACCGATGGAGTTCGTGATTGAGGTATTGAAGCTATTTTTTTCTATGAACCAGGAACAGGCAACGCGAGTAATGTTAAAGGTGCATACGGAGGGAGTCGGAGTGTGCGGTGTATACCCTAGCGATATTGCAAGTACGAAGGTTAAACAAGTGATTGAGTTTGCTAGGAAGAATGAGCATCCGCTAAGGTGTGTTATGGAGGAAAACTGAAATGATCGCACCCGATTTAGAAGTCAGTTTGCATATGGCGTTTGTGGAATCCAGACAGAAGCGCTATGAATTCATTACAGTGGAGCACTTGCTGTTGGCAATGCTAGATAACGCAAGCGCTGCGGAAGTATTGAATGCCTGTTTAGTTGATATCGAAGAATTGCGATCAGTGTTGCTCGATCACATTGCACGTCATACTCCAGTGATAAAAGGTAATGAGGATGTTGATACACAACCGACATTAGGTTTTCAGCGAGTCATTCAGCGCGCCATATTGCATGTCCAGTCTTCGGGGAAAAAAGAAGTAACGGGTGCTAATGTATTGGTGTCAATATTTGGCGAAAAGGATTCCCATGCTGTTTATTTTTTGCATCAAAGAGGTGTGACACGCCTGGATGTGGTTAATTATATTTCACATAATATTCGAAAGATGCCGCAGGAAAATGACACTAAGCCTGGAAATGCAGGAGACGTCGAACATGAGTCGAATTCTGGTGGAGTACTCGAAAGTTACACGGTGAACCTCAATCACTTGGCGCTCATTAATAAGATTGATCCGCTAGTTGGCCGTGAAAAGGAAATCGAACGTGTCATTCAGACATTGTGCAGACGGCGTAAAAATAATCCTTTGTTGGTAGGTGAAGCCGGTGTAGGTAAAACTGCAATTGCAGAGGGTTTGGCAAAGCGCATCGTTGAAAAAGATGTACCCGATCTTCTTTTAAAACACCAGATTTATTCGCTGGATATGGGAGCTTTATTGGCGGGTACCAAATATCGTGGTGATTTCGAGCAACGCTTAAAAACGCTGCTGAAACAGTTGACTGATAATCCAAACGCTATTCTATTCATAGATGAGATTCATACGCTGATTGGCGCAGGTGCCGCATCAGGTGGTGTCCTGGATGCATCAAATTTGTTAAAACCAGTTTTAAGCTCAGGCCAATTACGGTGTATTGGCGCTACAACTTTTAGCGAGTATCGTGGAATTTTTGAGAAAGATCATGCATTATCAAGACGTTTTCAGCAAATAGAAGTTAATGAACCTAGTGTTGATGAAACTGTGGCCATCTTACGTGGACTGAAATCGCGTTATGAGCAGCACCACAAGGTTAAATATACTATCGGTGCATTAGTCTCCGCTGCAGAACTTTCTGAGCGTTATATAAACGACCGGCATTTGCCGGATAAAGCCATCGACGTGCTTGATGAAGCAGGCGCCGCTCAGCGCTTGCTGCCGAAATCTAAGAAACGTAAGGTCATTGGTAAAAGTGAAATAGAAGCTGTGGTAGCGAAGATTGCGCGAATTCCTCCGCAAAATATTTCGACAAACGATCGTAATCGATTGAAAACTTTGGGTCGTGATATGAAAGCAGTCGTTTTTGGGCAAGATAATGCCATTACCGCGTTGACAGCTGCGATCAAAATGGCACGAAGCGGATTAGGCAATCCGAGAAAACCGGTGGGCTCTTTCCTTTTTTCAGGGCCAACCGGAGTCGGGAAAACCGAAGTAGCACGACAACTAGCTTATGCTTTGGGTGTTCATTTGCATCGCTTTGATATGTCCGAATATATGGAGCGTCATGCAGTATCTCGCTTAATCGGTGCGCCGCCAGGATATGTTGGATATGACCAGGGTGGATTGCTGACTGAAGCTGTGATCAAGCATCCTTACTCAGTATTATTATTAGATGAAATCGAGAAAGCGCATACCGATATTTTCAATATCCTATTGCAAGTTATGGATTATGGTACGCTGACAGATAATAATGGCCGGAAAGCGGATTTTCGCAATGTCATCATCATTATGACTACGAATGCGGGTGCCGAATCACTGGCGAAGTCTTCGATTGGGTTTACCAAAGCGAAGTCATCGGGTGATGAGCTGGCTGACATCAAGAAACTTTTCACGCCTGAGTTTCGTAACAGGCTTGATGCCATCATTTCGTTTGCTCCGCTGGATCAAGAAATTATTTTACAAGTAACCGATAAATTCTTAATTCAACTGGAAACTCAACTGCATGAGAAGAAAGTAGAAGCAAGCTTCACGGAAAAGCTCCGGAAATATCTTACTAAGCACGGTTTCGATCCTCTTATGGGTGCTCGTCCGATGGAGCGGCTTATCCAAGACACTATTCGCAGTGCATTGGCGGATGAATTGCTGTTTGGGCAATTGGTCAACGGTGGTAAGGTAACTGTTGATATTGATGATAATGATAAAGTAATCCTGGCTTTTGAAGAAGAAGCTGCAATCATTTGATTAAAAGGCTCACATTCTGCAATAGGGTGAAGAGCCGCCCAAAATATCCAGCGCAGCTTGCCTGCAAGTAAGCAAAATGGGGGGACTCATAAAAATGAGCTTCCCTTATTTTTTCTCCATTAACATGAGATCACGCTATCAGCGTTTCTTCAGGTAATGGTAATATACAAATTTTCTCGGTTCTCAAAAAATTTCAAAGGATTGGTATCACCATGTTTTCGCAGAAACACACAATAGAAAATGTCGACCCAGAATTATGGCAGGCGATTAAAGGCGAGATGCAACGCCAAGAGGAATATATCGAGCTGATTGCATCAGAGAACTATGCCAGCCCTGCGGTTATGCAAGCCCAGGGTTCTGTTCTAACGAATAAATACGCGGAGGGCTATCCGTTCAAGCGCTATTACGGCGGTTGTATGTTCGCGGATCAGGTTGAGCAGCTGGCGATTGACCGCTTAAAAGCGCTTTTCGGTGCCGAATATGTCAACGTGCAGCCCCATTCCGGCTCGCAAGCCAATGCGGCCGTCTATTTGTCAGTGTTAAAGCCGGGCGATACTCTACTTGGCATGTCATTGGCGCATGGAGGTCATTTAACGCACGGTTCCAGCGTGAGCATGAGCGGAAAAATTTTTAATTCTATTTCGTATGGTTTACATCCAGATACTGAAATTTTGGATTATGACGAAGTGGAGCGGTTGGCGCATGAGCACAAACCAAAAATGATTGTTGCAGGCGCTTCGTCTTATGCGCGAATCATTGATTGGAAGCGTTTCCGCAAAATTGCTGATGAAGTGGGCGCTTATCTGTTCGTCGATATGGCACATTATGCCGGATTGGTTGCTGCGGGTTTTTATCCCAATCCGGTAGGTATTGCGGATTTTGTTACGAGCACTACGCATAAAACCCTGCGCGGTCCACGCGGTGGAATCATCATGGCTAAGCCGGAGCACGAGAAGACGCTGAATTCGGCTATTTTTCCGCAAACCCAGGGTGGTCCCTTGATGCATGTCATTGCTGCCAAAGCGGTCGCGTTCAAGGAAGCGGCTAGTAAGGAGTTCAAGGATTATCAGGAGCAAGTTATCGAAAATGCGCGCGTTATGGCGAAAGTGCTCACCAATCGCGGTTTGCGCATTGTTTCGGGGCAAACGGATTGCCATATGTTTCTGGTTGATCTGCGGGCGATGAATCTGACTGGTAAACAGGCGGAAGCATCGTTGGAGCATGCGCACATCACGGTTAACAAAAACGCTATTCCGAACGATCCGCAGAAACCATTTGTCACTAGTGGTATCCGTGTCGGTTCCCCGGCCATAACGACGAGAGGTTTCAAAGAGCTGGAAGCGGAACATTTGGCCAATCTGATCGCAGATGTCCTGGCGGCGCCTGAAGATTCAGCGATCTTATCGCGGGTGGCTGACGAAGCAAAAAAACTGTGCGCAAAATTTCCGGTTTATGGATAAATCGCATTCGCAGCCTGAGCAGACAGTTATTCATTTCTGTTCAGGTTAATGCGGTTTTAGCTGTGTATGAAATGTCCTTTTTGTAATGCCGATGACACCAATGTCATTGATTCAAGGGTCAGTGACGATGGTCATAAGATTCGCCGCCGCCGCCGCTGCCCTGCTTGTGATAAGCGATTTACGACGTATGAGACGGTCGAATTACGTTTGCCACAAGTGGTAAAGCACGATGGCAGCCGGGCGGAATTTGACCGGAATAAACTGCTGACCGGTTTTAAACGGGCGTTGCATAAACGCCCCGTTCCTACCAGTTATGTCGATGCGGCAATTGATCGCATTGTGCAAAAGTTTTTAGCAATGGGTGAACGCGAAGTATCATCGCGCAGCGTTGGAGAGAGCGTGATGGAAGAACTCTATAAACTCGATAAGGTCGCTTATATCCGCTTCGCATCGGTTTATAAAAGCTTCCAGGATGTGGATGATTTTCG
>CAYQZF010000165.1:0-6062 GCA_964421895.1 uncultured Nitrosomonas sp.
GCCAGCCGGTATAATGCACATTAACGGTTTTTCCAATCTCCGCTTCTTCGCCGCTTCCAACTTTTGTGTCAATTTTCTGCAGCGCCGGTCCATCGGCGGCGGCCATTTCTTTATAAGCAAAGGCAGCTTGCGGCAACATCACCAACGCTAGCACGATGAAACTTAAATGAATCAGTGTTTTCATATTACGCATGATTTCCTCGAGAAAAAATTAAATCCGCTTAATTTTAATAATTAATGCCCGGGTATTATAACTGGTAACATCAATTCTTTTTATGACTGACGAACTCAATTCATTACTGAATTTTTATACTTAGCAGCTCATTTTCCGGCAGTATCGAATATGCCTATATCTGATCATCATGAAACTGCACAAACTGAGCGGCAAATTGCCGATCAGCAAACAGCCGATTTGTTATGTCTGCATGATTCACCGCTGGTGCGCGCCATGTACCTGGGAGCCGGTTTTCTGGCATTGTTTTTGGCTGTCCTGGGCGCGGTGCTGCCGGTGTTGCCGACAACACCTTTTGTACTGCTGGCGGCAGCTTGTTTTGCCCGCGGTTCCGAATATTTTCATCGCAAATTACTGGAAAACCGTATTGCCGGGCCTATCATTCGCGAATGGGCACTCTATCGCAGCATTCCGCAACGTGTTAAGCGCTGGGTCTATTTTTTGATGACATTGTCATTTGGCAGTTCTATCTGGATTGTGCCCGAGCTATGGCAGAAAATCATGCTGGTTGTCATCGGTAGCATTCTTGCTGTTTTTGTGTGGCGAATTCCTATCAGAGATAAGGATGCTGGATAGTTAACAACTGGGAATCATTGCATGGCTTGTAAGAACTCTCAGGGTTGTTTACAGAGAGGTTAATTGAATAAGCGCTGAGTATTTCATAAGGGGTGGCATTGTTCAAACTCTTATGGGGTTTCACGGTGTTGTAGAAGTTGATGAAACGAAAAAGCTGAATGCGTCGGCCGACGCTGCCTTTAAAGGAAACCTGGTTGTGCCACATGTTCATCAGGGTGCAGATGACCTGCTCTGCTTTATCGTTGGTTTGCGGACAATTGATGCGGATAAACTTCTGGCCGATACCGTGTTACCTGCAAGCTTTGCCGAAAGCATGATTGTCAGTTCCTTTAAATTCCGTACCATTATCCGAATAAGCGCAATCGATCTAATAGGAGCATTGGATAATGATAAAGTTAAGCAAGTGCGTTTGTAGTTGTTCATCTACAGTATTCTTCTGAATGCTGTAAACAATGCTAGAAATTCTTACACCTCATGAAATACTCAACGTTTATTTCAATTAACCTCTCTGTAAACAACCCTGAGAGTTCTTACACTTAAAGAATATCACCATCGATATAAAACCACTGCTCATCTTTCCGCACAAACCGGCTGATCTCGTGCAAGCGATAGGCACGACCATTGATTTTGTTACGCGCGACGAATTCCACGATGGCCTGATCCGCAGCAATTTGCTCGTGGCGTTTGACGATTAGTCCGATCCAGTGTTGCGCCGGTTGTCCGGTCAATTCCAGCAATGCCGGGCGCGTATCCGGGTGCCAGGTCGCCAGCAGATAATCCTCGCGCTTAAGGGTATACGCGGTGTAGCGCGAGCGCATCAGGTTTTCTGCGGTTGAGGCAATTTCGCCCTGGTCCAGATAACGGCCGCAGCAGTCTTCGTAATGTTTGGCGCTGCCGCACGGGCAGGTCGATGTTTTCAAAGGGGTGGCCGGGGTATTCATATACAATGCGGTTGTTTGCCATGTAATTTATCATAATCTGCATGAATACCGCGTTGACCCCAACAGTAAATCCAGAGAATACCCGGCCGCGCCGCATCGCGCATCTGGACATGGATGCGTTTTACGCATCGGTCGAGTTACTGCGCTATCCGGAATTGCGCGGCCTGCCGGTTGTGATCGCCGGGCGGGATGAGCATCAACCGGTGATGCAAGCGGACGGCAAACGGCGTTTTTTCCGCTTGCGCGATTACGCCGGGCGCGGGGTCATTACGACTGCAACGTATGAAGCGCGTGCACTGGGTGTGCATTCCGCCATGGGGGTGATGAAAGCCGCGCAACTAGCGCCGGATGCGATTCTGCTACCGGTGGATTTCGCCGCTTACCGGCATTATTCGCGTTTGTTCAAAGCCGCCGTCGCGGCTATTGCTTCGCACATCGAAGATTCCGGTATCGATGAAATTTACATCGATTTGACCGATTTGCCGGATGAGACGCTGCCGCTGGCGCAACGTATCAAGCAGGCGGTGAAGGAAGCCACCGGACTTTCGTGTTCGATCGGCATTACGCCGAATAAATTGTTGGCGAAGATCTGCTCCGATCTGGAAAAGCCGGATGGATTGACTATTCTGGATATGTCTGACATACCGCAGCAAATTTGGCCGTTGCCGGTGCGAAAAATCAATGGCATCGGCCCGAAGGCCGCGAACAAGCTGGCCTCTTTGGGTATCACCACGATCGCCGAACTAGCACAGGCCGAACTGGGTTTTCTGCAATCGCATTTCGGGCGCAGTTACTCGGCCTGGCTGTATAAAGTATCGCGCGGTATCGATGCGCGACCGGTGGTTACTCATGCGGAACCCAAATCGATCAGCCGGGAAACCACGTTTGAGCACGATCTGCATCCACGCCAGGATCGCTCCGATTTATCCGAGTCATTTACCGCGTTGTGCGTACAGGTTGCCGGTGATTTGAAGCGCAAGGGCTATGCCGGTCGGACCATCAGCATCAAATTGCGCTTCGAAGATTTTCATACAGTCACGCGCGATTTTTCGCTTTCCGCGTACACGGCTGACCCGGTTTTGATACGCCGCGCCGCAAGAGAGTGTTTACGCCGGGTGCCGTTACAAAAGAAGATCCGCTTACTGGGTGTGAAGGTCAGCGGGCTTTGTGCCGCAACTGCGGCGCCAGCAGCCGAAGCTTCGCGTCAACAGGAATTGCCGCTGGTGCTGTAATACCATCACCATACCGCTTACATTCAGATGGGATAAAAGATTAGTCAACGGCTTTATTTTCCATTTTGATTCTTGTCCGCTCTTATACACTGCAAAATAGCACCAATGGATCGAGTTAGTTGCTTTGATCATCAATCGCATCATCACAAAAATTTTAATAAGGAGTTGATCAATGGTTGATCGCACGAATTTGTACCGGATAGCGCCTTTCGGCGCGTATGTTTTTTTCATGATACTGGAAGATATGTTATTGAAGTTCGGCTGGGAGCCAAGTGAGCTACGCATGCTCTACGCGGTAAAAATAGCGGTTGTCGCCGGTCTTCTATGGGCGATGCGAAGTGCTTACAGTGAATTGCGCTGGCCGGGCGGTGCGGGCTTGCGCGTCTGGTTTGCCGCGCTGGTTGCCGGTATCGTGGTGTTTATTGCGTGGATTAATTTGACAGCGGACTGGATGGTGATGGGCGAGTCCGTGGGGTTCGATCCGCGCGAAAACGGTGAAATCGACTGGTTTCTGGTGAGTGTGCGAATTGCCGGTGCAGCGTTGGTGGTGCCGGTGATGGAAGAATTGTTTTGGCGGTCGTTTCTGATGCGCTGGATTGAGCATCCGAGTTTTCTGACGGTTAATCCAGCGCAGGTGGGAATTAAAGCGCTTGGCATCAGTGCGGCTCTGTTTGCGCTTGCGCACAGCTTATGGCTGGCGGGGTTGTTTGCCGGCATGGTTTACGGTCTGCTATACATACGCAGCAAAACCCTGTGGCTGCCGATTTTGGCGCATGCGATTACCAACGCGATACTGGGTGTCTGGATTGTAGTTACGGGTAACTGGAATCTCTGGTAGATGAAAGAACCGCTGAAAACTTCTTCTCAGCGGTTTTTTCAAATGACGTTTTCGGGGTGTTCGACGATTTCCTGGTAAATCAGGTGGCGTAGCGCGAAAACCTGATCCGGCTTGATATCGGTAAATTCAACGCCGGAACAGATTGTTTTTTGATCTTTCTTTGCGCCCTGCTTGGCAGACCGGATGATAGCCTTGATGGATAACGGTATCTCCCGGTCATGCACGGCGATGACAAAGGATATAGTGACTGCTGAACCTAGTGTGCCCAAAGGGAGATAGGAAGTGATTCCGGCGCCGCAGATACTAAGATCGCTGATCGTAATCGGAATCACTTTCTCGGCCACTGTCGCTTGGAAACTGCATTTAATCCTTCGTGACTTGCGGATACTTTGGCTTTGTATTTCCTTGGGGAAAGACAAATGCAAGTATTTAAACGGCACTCTAATGATTTTTTCGACAAAAACGGTGAATTTATAAGCATATTGCCCTGTGATCAACCGTACGTGAATTTGATCGCCTTCAATAAAAGGCTCGCCGATCAACTGATCGGATGCCGGCATGGAGACAATCAAAGTGCTGTCTTGCACATAGCCAATCATAGAAGTTGCGTGCGAATTGCTTTCACCCGAATTTCTTGAATAGGTGGCTAAAGTAAGGTGCATTTTATGACCTACTTTTAGATGCATATCCTCAAAACTGATTTTTCCGGGTGAATCCGTCGTGGATTCGGTTTGTTCCGGATCCTGTTTTTGCATGCGGAAAATCAGCGAATCTTCCAGTTGTTTTAACTCATCCTCACTTTTAAAGATATAACCGCGCTTTTGTATGGGCTGACGGCCTTGATCGAATAAATCCCACGGTAATGGTTGACCGACAACTAAGTCTGTTGTTTGTATGGGTATCAATTCCATGATCTTATACTTAAAATTAATAATGATAATGAGCTGTAAAAAATGCTAACCGGTTGTTAATTGTTATTGTTGGAATTGCCTTTAACGGAGTGGCTATTTCAAAACTTTAACTGCGGCAAGTGTATTACGTGATCAAGATATGTAAGAAAACATGAAATTTTTCTATAAATTGCAGAGAGAAACTTAAGCATAGGCGCATGTTTACACGAATTTTTTAATATCAAATAAAACGCCGATGATGAAATTACGCAATTTCTCAAAGTTTATTTTTTCTGATAAGTCAAATATCCCGAGTTTGCGTTGACCCTTCGAGCGATTCAATGTTAGAGTTCAATCCCTATGCAGATTAGGGTTTTTGTGTCTGTTATTTGTATTTTTTTAGTCTTTTAGGGGGGAGGATGATATATAAAACGATCTACAAAAACCAAATGACTCATGCCGTAGCGGGTGGTTTGCTGCTCGGCATGAGTTCATTTGGTGTTGAAGCGAATACAAATAATGTTATGGGCAATATCGGGAGCAGCAGTAATGCTTTTATCAACGCCATAACAAATAGCGGTATCAGATTTGGCGGCTGGATTCATGGCGGAGCGACATTCAATCCATACCAAACAGACGGTTTTAATGGCCCAGTGACATTTGCCGATCAAGCAAACAGAGTGCAAATGAATCAATTAAATTTCTTTCTGGAGCGCCCGGTCAGAACGGAAGGAAGAGATTGGGATATCGGTTTTCGCGCTGATTTTATGTTTGGAACGGACGCGATTTTTACTCAAGCCTATGGCAATCCTGCATTCGATGTAAACAATGGCCGACCATTAGCCGACCGGGGTAACTGGGATCTGGGAATATGCTGCAGTTCCTTGCGTACTTACGGCATTGCAATTCCTCAAGCCTATGCGGAAGTCTATGCACCTGTTGGTAATGGATTGAATATCAAAGTGGGGCATTTTTACACGCCTATTGGATACGAAACGGTACCGGCACCCAACAACTTCTTTTATACGCATGCGTATACCATGCAATACGGTGAGCCTTTTACGCATACGGGTGTGCTGAGCAACTATACTATCAACAAAAACTTTACTGTCATGGCGGGTGCAATCGGCGGCAGCGGAACAGGTGGTTGGGATGGTAACTTCGACAAGCAGATGGAGAATTGGGGCGGCATCGGTGGCGTAACCTGGACCAGTGACGATCGCAAAACTTCTTTCAACGTCAGTGGCACTGGTAGTACAACTTCTACACGCAACAGCAGTTTCTGGGGGATGTACAGTATCGTTCTGAAACATATGCTGACGGACAAGACACATTTGGTTGTGCAGCATGATC
>CAYQZF010000166.1:0-5997 GCA_964421895.1 uncultured Nitrosomonas sp.
CGCCTTCACGCAGAACAACGGCCACCTGGGCGTGACCGATGCGCGCTACATCAACACGCTCAAGCTGTTCCTCACCGGCATCAGCCCCAACGAGTACATGGCGCACCGCGGCTTTGCCCGCATGGGCCGCGAGTTCCCCGGCGCCGGCCCGCGCGTGGCCTGCCTGATGCAGAGCCTGGACGAGATCCGCCACGCGCAGACGCAGATCCACAGCCTGTCCAACTACAACAAGCACTACAACGGCTTCCAGAACTGGCACCACCAGCACGACCGCGTGTGGTTCCTGTCGGTGCCCAAATCGTTCTTCGACGACGCGCTGACGGCCGGCCCCTTCGAGTTCATGATCGCCATCGGCTTCGCGTTTGAATACGTGCTGACCAACCTGCTGTTCGTGCCCTTCATCTCGGGCGCGGCCTACAACGGCGACATGGGCGCCATGGCGTTTGGCTTCTCGGCCCAGTCCGACGAGTCGCGCCACATGACGCTGGGCCTGGAGATCATCAAGTTCATCCTGGAGCAGGACCCGGACAACCTGCCCATCGTCCAGGCCTGGCTGGACAAGTGGTTCTGGCGCGGCTACCGCGTGCTGACGCTGGTGGCCATGATGATGGACTACATGCTGCCCAAGCGCGTGATGAGCTGGAAGGAGGCCTGGGAGATCTACGCCGAGCAGAACGGCACCGCGCTGTTCAACGACCTGGCGCGCTACGGCATCCGCCCGCCGCTGGGCTGGGAGCAGGCCTGTAAGGAGAAGGACCACCTCTCGCACATGGCCTGGAACGTGTTCTACAACTACGGCGCCGCTGCCCCCTTCCACACCTGGTCGCCCAGCGAGAAGGACATGGAATGGCTGTCGGCCAAGTACCCCGACACCTTCGACAAGTACTACCGCCCGCTGTGGACGCACTACAACGAGCAGCAGGCCCAGGGCAAGCGCTTCTACAGCGGCACGCTGCCCATGCTGTGCCAAGTCTGCCAGGTGCCGATGTTCTATACCGAGCCGGACGACCCCACAAAAATCGCCTACCGCGAGAGCGAGTACGAGGGCGTGAAGTACCACTGCTGCTCCGACGGCTGCAAGCACATCTTCGACAACGAGCCCGAGAAATACGTGCAGAGCTGGCTGCCGGTGCACCAGATCTACCAGGGCAACTGCTTCCCCGCAGACGCGGACCCGACCAGCCCCGACTTCAACCCGCTGGCCGAGGTCGTGCGTTGGTACAACATCGAATGGGGACGCGACAACCTGGACTACGCCGACTCGCAGGACAAGCAGAACTTCGAGACCTGGCGCGCACAGGCCACGGGCAACTGAGGCCCGGGCCAACCACAGACCCCACAGGAGACATTCACATGGCCGTCAAATCCGTCGCCCCCTACAAGTTCGCCGCAAAGGACACAGTGGACAAGTTCCCCGCCCCGCTGCTGTACATCGGCTGGGAGGACCACAAGATGCTGTGCAACCCGTTCTGCGTGCCCATGCCGCCGACCACCAGGTTTGGCGAGCTGGTGCAGGGCGCGCTGCCCGGCATGTACAGCGCACACCCCGACTTCGCCCGGATCGACTGGGACAAGGCCGAGTGGTTCATGTCCGGCAAGCCCTTCACGCCCGACATGGACAAGACCCTAGCCGAGCACGGCATAGGCCACAAGAGCGTGATCCGCTTTCGCACGCCGGGGCTGACGGGCTTGCAGGGGTCTTGCTTCTGAGTCTTTTGCTTGTCTTTGCTCCCTCTCCCTCTGGGGGAGGGCAGGGGTGGGGGCCAGCGGCGCTCGCGCATTCGTGCTGACAAGATGCTGGCGCGCCGGCCCCCATCCCCGCCTTCCCCCAGAGGGGGAAGGAGTGAACCAGCCGCGTGCGCCTTGTCTGTAAAGCGCCAACAGCTCTTATTTTTATAGTTAGTGAGACAGCCATGAGCCATCAGCTGACGATCGAACCGCTGGGCCAGACCATAGACGTCGAAGAAGGCCAGACCATCCTGGACGCCGCGCTGCGCGCCGGCATCTACCTGCCGCACGCCTGCGGCCACGGCCTGTGCGGCACCTGCAAGGTTCAGGTGTCGGACGGCGAGATCGAACATGGCGAAGCCAGCAGCTTTGCCCTGATGGACTACGAGCGCGAAGAAGGCCAGTGCCTGGCCTGCTGCGCCACGCTGGAATCCGACGTGGTGATCGAGGCCGAGATCGACGAAGAGCCCGATGCGCAGAACCTGCTGGTGCAGGACTACAGCGGCCGCATCTCGCGCATGGCAGACCTCACACCCACCATCAAGGGCGTGTGGATAGAACTGGACGCGCCCATCACCTTCCAGGCCGGGCAGTACATCAACCTGCACATTCCGGGCGAGGGCACGCGCGCCTTCTCCATCGCCAGCGCGCCGGGCGAGAGCCGCGAGATCGAGCTGAACATCCGCCGCGTGCCCGGCGGCATGGGCACGGGCTGGGTGCATGACAAGCTCCAGGCCGGCGATGCGGTCAAGGTGACCGGCCCCTACGGGCGCTTCTTTATCCGCAGCAGCGCGCATGCCAAAGAGGATCTGGGCTACCTGTTCCTGGCCGGGGGCTCGGGGCTGTCCAGCCCGCGCTCCATGGTGCTGGACCTGCTGGCCGCGGGCGAGGGCAGACCCATCACCCTGGTCAACGGCGCGCGCAGCCGCGCCGAGCTGTATCACCACGACGAATTCGTGCAGCTTGCCGAGCAGCACCCGCATTTCACCTATGTGGCCGCCCTGTCCGACGAGCCCGAGGGCGGCGGCTGGCAGGGCGCGCGCGGCTTCGTGCACGAGGCTGCCAAGGCGCATTTCAACAACGACTTCCGCGGCCACAAGGCCTACCTGTGCGGCCCGCCGATGATGATCGAGGCCTGCATCACCACGCTGATGCAGGGCCGGCTGTTCGAGCGCGACATCTACACCGAGAAATTCATCTCGGCCGCCGACGCGCAGCAGGTGCGCAGCCCGCTGTTCAAGAAGATTTGAACGATGCGCGGACGACGGCCCCCATACCGGTGCTCAAGCCGTGTCGCCCGCGCGCCTGCGGGAGGTGGCAGCAAAGGCCTGCACCACCTCCAGAAAGGCGCCCAGCGCGGGCGAGCGGTCGCCCCTGCGGTACAGGCAGCTGAGCTCCAGATCCTTGAGCCGGCTGCTGTGCAGGGGGCGGAAGGCCACGCCCGGCAGGCGCAGGTTGGAGGCCGACTGCGTGGTGATGGCCGCGCCAAAGCCGGCCGACACCAGGGCCACGGCGGTCAGCACGTCCTCCACCTCCTGCTCCACCCGCAGCGGCACGCCTTCGGCGTGGAAGGCCTCGGCGATTTCCTGCGCCAGGCCGCGCATGGGCACATTGGGGTAGAGGATCAGCGGCACGCCGCCCAGATCCTGCAGGCGCAGCGAGGGCAGCACCGCCAGGGGGTGGGCGTCGGCAATGGCCACCATCAGGGGCTCGCGCAGCACCGTCTCGGTGCAGATGTCCGCCTCCTGCGGCACCAGGCGGTTGAAGCCCACGGTGATGCGCCGCTCGCGCAGCGCCTGGATCTGCGCGTCCTTGGTCAGGTTGTGCAGCACGATCTTGACCTCGGGCCGCACCTGGTGAAAGCGCGCCAGTATGCGCGGGATCACGTCCAGCACGCCCGAGCCGAACAGCCCCACGTCCAGCCGCCCGATCAGCCCCTGGCCGGCCAGGCGCGTGCGCTCGGCCGCCTGCTGCGCCAGCGCCAGCAGGTTGGGCACCTCCTGCAGCAGCGTGTGTCCGGCCTCGGTGAGCTGCATGCCCTTGGGGGTGCGGATGAACAGCGGCACGCCCAGCTTTTCCTCCAGCGCCTGGATATGGCGCGTCAGCGGCGGCTGCGACAGGTGCAGGCGCGCGGCGGCGCGGCCGATGTGACCCTCCTCGGCCACGGCGAGAAACAGGCGCATGTCACGCAGATCCATGAGGGGTCTCCGGCAAGGGATTTACATGCGGCAATGGTATCGAGATTGAGGATAAACGGTATTGGACGGTATCAAGCGCGCTGCCTATCGTTGCGCTCAGTCTCAGCCGCCGCGTAGCGGTGTTTTTCACGGACAGCCAACCAGATGGACACCCCTCCCCGAATCGACAGCCAAGCCCCGGCAACCAGCGCGCAGCGCGCGGTCACGGTACTGATTGCGCGCCGCGTCCTGCCCGCCGCCGTGGCCGGTTTCGAGGCCGCCATGCAGGGCATGCTGGCCGCGGCGCAGGGTTTTGCGGGCCACCTGGGCGGCCAGGTGGTACCTCCGGACGAGGTGGGCGACAGTGAAGAGCCCCTGCTGTTCCACGTGGTCTTTGCCTTCGACAACGAGGAGCATCTGGCCGCCTGGCAGTCCTCGCCCGAGCGCGCGCACTGGCTGCAGCAGGTACTGCCGCACACCGTGGGCAATCAGCAATTGCAGCGCGTGACGGGGCTGGACTACTGGTTTGCCGCGCCTAACAGCACCACCCGGGCCGCGCCCCCGCGCTGGAAGGTGGCGCTCGTGACCTGGCTGGGCATTTTTCCTACTGTGCTGCTGCTGTTCCTGACCGTGGCGCCGCTGCTGGCCGACTGGCATCTGGTGCCGCGCGTGCTGGTGATCACCTTGCTGGTGGTCGTGATCATGACCTGGGTGGTGGCGCCGCGCCTGACGCGCTGGCTGCACCCCTGGCTGCATGCCAAGGCCTGACGCACTGGCCAGGCATTCGATTGGTCCATGCGAAAGCGGTATTGAAACCCGGAAGAAACAGTATTGGACGGTAATGACTTCTGTTTTTATCGTGAACCCCTGAGCAGCAGGTGTGCCGACACACAAGAGCGCACCGCGAAGGAGACAAGGCCATGCAGAAATTCGTTGTTCATATCGAAGAAACCGGTGAGCGCTACACCGCGCTCGACACGCGTTCCGTGCTCGAAGGCATGGAGGCGCTGGGCAAGAAGGGCATTCCCGTGGGCTGCCGCCAGGGCGGCTGCGGGGTGTGCAAGGTGCAGGTGCTTGAAGGCCAGTACACGCGCCGCGTGATGAGCCGCGCCCATGTCAGCGTCGAGGAGGAGGCCGCGGGCTGCGTGCTGTCCTGCCGCATTTACCCCGCCAGCGACCTGCGCCTGCAGGTCATTGGCGCGATGAAGAAAAACGTTTGCCGCCCGGCGGCGGCAACTCTTTTCCCCCAACCCATGAACCAGGCAATTTAAAGGAGACGAACCATGGCAATGACAGGTGTTTTGCGTCCAGGACACGCGCAGATCCGCGTGCTGGATCTGGAAGAATCGATCAAGTGGTACACGGACGTGATGGGCCTCAAGCCCATGGGCCGCGACGCCCAGGGCCGGGCCTATTTCAAGACCCGCGCCGAGCGCGACCACAACAGCGTCATCCTGCGCCAGGCCGACCAGGCGGGTATCGACTTCTTCTCTTTCAAGGTGCTGGACAAGGCGACCCTGGAAGACTTCGACCGCAAGCTGCAGGCCTACGGTGTCAAGACCGAGCGCATTCCCGCCGGGGAGTTGCTGGAGACGGGCGAGCGCGTGCGCTTCCAGATTCCCACGGGCCACATGATCGAGCTGTACGCCGATAAGACCGACGTGGGCAACGGCATGGGGTACTTTGACCCCGATGTGGATGTGCTTGACGGCCCGGGCATCCGCCCCATCCGCATGGATCACTGCCTGCTGTACGGTGGCGACATCGACGGCAACACCAGGCTCTTCACCGAAGTGCTGGGTTTCACGCTGGTCGAGCGCGTCAAGCTCGAAGACGGCAAGACCGACCTGGCCGTATGGCTCACCTGCAGCGCCAAGGCGCACGACATCGCCTTCGTGCGCCACGCCGAAAACGGCAAGCTGCACCATGTCTCGTTCCAGATGCCCAGCTGGGAGAGCGTGCTGCGCGCGGCCGACATCATGAGCGTCAGCCGCACCTCCATCGACATCGGCCCCACGCGCCACGGCATCACCCAGGGCACGACGATCTACTTCTTCGACCCCAGCGGCAACCGGCTGGAGACCTTCTGCGG
>CAYQZF010000167.1:0-5959 GCA_964421895.1 uncultured Nitrosomonas sp.
AATCAGAGATACCGGCCATGCTTGATTCCTATGCCGTAATCGGCAATCCCATCGCTCATAGCAAATCGCCGCTCATTCACATCGCGTTTGCGCAACAAACCAATCAAGCCTTACACTACGGCGCTATTCTGGCGCCATTGGATGGTTTCCGGGAAACCGTGGAAATCTTTCGTCAGCAAGGCGGCAAAGGCCTGAATGTTACCGTGCCATTTAAGCTGGAAGCCTATCAACTGGCAACCCGGTTAACCGAACGGGCAAACATCGCACAAGCCGTCAATACGCTTAAATTCGAAAACGATGAAATTCTCGGCGATAACACCGATGGCGCCGGGTTAGTCCGGGATATTGAGTGCAACCTGGGAATTTCCATCGCAGACAAACGCGTACTGCTGATGGGAGCCGGAGGCGCCGCGCGCGGCGTCATCCTGCCGTTGCTGCAACAAAAACCTACGCTGCTGGCCATTGCCAACCGCACCGCGCAAAAAGTGCAAGCATTGCAGCAACAATTTAGTGCATATGGTCACATTGCAACCGGTAGTTTTATGCATTTCTCCGGCGAGAATTTCGACCTCATCATCAACGCCACATCCGCGAGTCTGCACGATGCGCTACCCGAATTACCCGCCGGTATTTTTGCACACACCGCTCTCGCCTATGACATGATGTATAGTCATGAACCCACACGGTTTCTTCAATTCGCGCAAAGAAATGGCGCGCGTTATATCGCTGACGGTATTGGCATGCTGGTCGAGCAAGCGGCGGAATCTTTCTTTCTATGGCGCAGCATCAGACCTCAAACGAAACCCGTCATTGCACAGTTGAAATCATCGATTTGATTCAGTTCAGCAGCAGACGGGGTCTTAATATTCAAACAAGTATGGTGATTATGTGCTTAACTGTTTAGTCCCACGATATACTGGAACGTATTAACATTAAAGCGTTCTGGCTCATTTATCCATATTTTGCAGATATATTCGTAAGGCGTGAGACCTTTCAATGTTTTGTGGCGTCGAGCGAAGTTGTAAACCATCGTGAAGCTGCGCATTAGAGACCGTACAGAAATACCGGTCAATTGCGCGGTTCTTACCGCAGTAAAATCCAGAGCAAAACAGCGAATAAGTTGCCTGAATTTAGCTTCTCCAATTCGAGAACGAAAATAGTATCTGCTTTTAACATTCATATAAGGAAGTTAACACACTTTAATAAGTGTTTAACTTCCTAAGACTCTTATCCTAATGGACAATCGATGCAACATTACTGGCAGTCGATATATTGCCTGCCGCATCAAAAGCCTTCACCGTGTAGCTATAAACAGCCCCTGTTGCAGTTCCTAATGAGTCGGTATAACCGGTGGAAGTGCTTACTGCGATTTTTTTCCCGTTCCGGTAAATGTTATACCCCGCAACGGCCACATTATCCGAGGAGGCATTCCAAGATAACGTAACTAACGCAGCTGTACTTCTTCTTCTCACAGTGGTTTTAGTTGATTTTAATGTTGCCATAAGTGCTGCAGGTGCATCCGGAGCCACGGAATCGGCATCAAAACAAGACACACCATCTCCACATGGAAAACCATCCCAAATTTCCAAACCTGTGGAATGCGACTCTACCGTTGCATAGCCTCCGCTATAGGCGTTATTAACCATAATCCGGGTTATGGGAAGATTGTAATCCCCCATATTCGGACCATAATGGTCGATAATCTGTTGACCATCAACCGCTGCCCAGAAACGCCCATCACTACCGCTCGACCGGTGCCAGTAAACTTCAAATTTAAACCACTTGTCCACGGGAACAGGGGCCACATGATTTTCTATAGACCAATATTCAACCGGATTCAAAGGACCATTTGCTATATTATCGCCATTTGTATTCCAAAAGAGTTTGCCATCACTTCCTTTGACTATGTTTATAACAATCCGGTAATCGCCTTCAGAGTTATTACCATTATACCCACCCGTTTTAAATTCAAACTGAGCACGCCAGTCTCCCGCAGGAACTGTGCTATCAAGTTTATTTAGAAAATCTGCCGGATACTTAAACCAATAGGTAATGTAAAGATCCTTCACATCACCTAATGCCGATGGCCTTTTGATCATTAGCGGAGCTTGTGATCCCCCCATTCCTACTGGCGCTTTTATTTTTACATTCTGAAAAAGCTCATTAACGGCTGTTCCTTTAGGCCCGGTAACAGTTCTAATTTGATTGGATATGTAATTTCCGATGGTCGAAGGCGTAATGGGATCGACCGCAATGAGCTGAATAGCCGATAAGTCCGAACCCAGCGCCTCAACAGGCCAGCTATAGCCAGTTTCTTGATCGGTTCCAGTGAGCGGCTGCCAAGCTGAATTGGTTGAAAAAGCAGTGGGCGCATTGAGTACAACACCCGCTCCAAAATTAGATTTAAAGAGCAGATTAGCCGCATGCGTCACGGGCATAATCGCCAGCATCATCATAGAGAACAGCATGCTGATACCAAGTTTGGTTATAAGACTAGCGCCGGTTTGTTTCCTTGTTATCACTTTGCCGGTAAGTACCGGCAAGTCGACAATGGATTGTAATTGATGATTAGTATTCATTTTAGATCCCTCCTTAAATTTAAAAGGACGGAACTGCGTGGATGCACATCGAAGTTGTTTTTTTATCAATTCACATATATGACTAAAACAACGACTTGCGCTATCTGGCAGTCCTGCCATCGTGGGGTATTTTCCCGTTAGATCAGTGACTTTGCGTCCTCCGCTTTCGCAGAGTTTGCCTTTTTCATATTGCAATAATAATGCAAGCACGAATTGTGCCAATTCAAGATTTTTGGTCGACAATTAAAGTAAATACAATTTACAACCAAATTAAATGTGATCTAATTTATAGATAATCGAGAATGAACCAATTGAGAAATGACGGTTCTTGTCAACTAACGACAAGAGCCGTCAGCACCGCAAAACAAAATGCGCGAAAAAAGTAATTCAGCAAGAAGCTGGATATAAAACACCGCCGATCCAATATTTTATTAGTACCGGCACAGCACGGGCGGTTATACTTTCAGTCATCAAATTGCAAACCATTCAGCGTATAAGCATAGGCTGAATTATTCCCAACGATAAAACCGCCTTGCCGGCACAAGCCCGTTATGACCGAAACCAATCACAACAACGATCAAGAAGACGCACCAACCCCGTTGCAACAAGCGACGTTTCTGCTGCGCAAATACAAACTGGTCGAAGGGTTGGTGAATCTGCAAGATGCGCCGGACGAATCGCTGGCTCATTCCGTGGTGCAAAAACAAAACCTGTCCGAGTTGCAGCATTTCCTGGATCAACTTCATCCCGCCGATATTGCGTTGATTCTGGAAGCGCTACCGATGGAAGACCGGCTGTTGATCTGGAGCATGGTCAAAACCGACCGCGACGGTGATGTTCTGCTGGAAACTTCCGACGCCGTCCGCGCCACCCTGATCACCGACATGGGCAACCAGGAATTGGTCGCCGCGGCGGAATATCTCGATGCCGACGAGATCGCTGATCTCGCGCCCGATTTGCCGCAAGAAGTCATGGACGACGTTTTCCGCTCGCTGCCCGTGGAAGAACGCGAACAACTGCGCGCCGCCATGTCGTATGCGGAAGACTCTGTCGGCGCCTTGATGGATTTCGATGTCATCACGATCCGCGAGGATGTTCGGGTGGAAGTGGTGCTGCGCTATCTGCGCCGGTTGGAAGAAATGCCGGATCATACCGACCAGCTCTTCGTCGTCGACCGCGATGAGCATTTAAAAGGCGTTCTGCTGATCAACCGCCTGCTGGTCAGCGATCCGGACGCGCTGGTGGCCGACATCATGACTGGAGAAATGGTCACACTGCACCCGGACGATGTCGCACAGCAAGCCGCCAATGCGTTCGAGCGTTACGATCTGGTTTCCGCCTCCGTGGTGGATGACAACGACAAACTGCTGGGCCGCGTCACCGTCAACACCGTGATCGATTTCATCCGCGACAAAGCCGAAAACGAAGCGCTACATCTGGCCGGTTTGAGTGAAGAGGAAGATCTCTTTGCGCCAGTGTTAAAAAGCGTGCAAAACCGCTGGGTGTGGCTGGCCGTCAACCTGGTCACCGCATTCATCGCCTCCCGCGTCATCGGCCTGTTTGAAGATTCCATCGAAAAACTGGTCGCGCTCGCCGCGCTGATGCCGATCATCGCCGGCATTGGCGGCAACTCGGGCAATCAAACCATCACCATGATCGTGCGCGCGCTGGCGCTGGATCAAATCAACACCAGCAGCGCCTGGAAATTGATCACCAAGGAAGTCGGCGTCAGTATCGTCAACGGCCTGCTGTGGGGAGCCATCGTCGGCTTGTTCACCTTCGCCATTTACCAGAACGCCGAACTCGGTCTGGTCATGACCTTGGCGCTGGTGCTCAACCTGCTGCTGGCCGCGCTGCTCGGCGTCCTGATCCCGCTGACCCTGCGCAAATTCGGCCGCGACCCGGCCATCGGCTCCAGCGTGATGATCACCGCCGTGACCGACAGCGGCGGATTCTTTATTTTTTTGGGATTGGCGACAATTTTTTTGTTGTAAAAAACGATAGCTATTGGCTGACATCATTTGTCTGATTGCTATAAACTTTAATGCGTTCTAACAACAAGATATCGATTTTTAACCATGATGACACGACACCAATTAAGTACTTATGGACAAATCATGTCGTATACATTATGTCCAGCATAATAAAGCCGCATTTTATTGATGCGGCTTTATAAGGAAGCTACATTACTCTATCCACGTGGCAGGAAAGGGTCATTACCATAGCTATCTCGCGCTCGATTTTTTCCGTCACGACCATGCGTAATAACATCGCCACCTTGATTTATTGCAATTTCCTTAGCACGTTCCTGTGCTTGCTTTTGTGTGTCATGATGCGAAGTATCACGCTCGTTACCTTCACCTCTTACAGCCCAAGTTCCATTGTCTCTTTGTACAACATGCTGGTGCACCATACTAAACTCCTAGTTAAGGGCAAAGTTACCAAAACCTCAATATGTAGGCTATTTCTATTTTTCAAGCCCCACATGCAGTACTTATGATCAACCAAGCAGTCAATTAGGACTGCGCCTTCGTCGCTCTCCTTAGCTCAGTGTTATACTATCTTTCGATAGAATATCTATGTTATGAAATTCCTAATCTTCCTTGGCACAGTTCGCGACAGCTCACCCCCCAACCCTCCTCGATTGGGTCTGAGGGTTGCAAGAGCTTGCGTAGCCCAACTTCACCAAGGCGACATTTCAGTGGAATTGATCGATCCGTTGGATTTTGATCTGGGTTCGGTATTCAAACCACACTTTGCTTACGCGCAAGGCAAAGCGCCCGTTCAGCTCCAAGACCTAGCGGACAAGATCGTGGCCGCGGATGGTTATGTCATGGTGAGCCCGGAATACAATCATTCGCTGAGTCCGGCTTTGGCGCATTTGCTCAATCACTTCGGCAGTTCGCTGTTTTCGTACAAGCCCAGTGCGATTGTCACTTATTCGGCGGGTCAATGGGGCGGTGTCAGAGCGGCGGTGGGGATGCGGTCTTTTCTGTCGGAACTGGGTTGTTTGCCGGTTTCGGCGATGATTCATGTCCCGAAGGCACATGAAGTGCTCACCGAGGATGGAAATTTTCTCACATCCGTCGACGCGGGAAGATGGACGAACTATTTCGCCCGATCCTTCGCGCAGCTCACCTGGTGGGCAGCCGCCGCGCAACAGCAGCGGAACACAGTCGACCCGCAAGCACTGATCCTCGCTTCTAAAAATAACCCATCACAACGAAACACGCCTTGAAAACCGGCCACCGATTGCCGGTTGCAAAAAAGCCAGCGCGTTCGCTGCACATTCGAGTATCCTACGCGGTTATTCCGCACTGACCGCAAACCATGACGCAATACCAACTCTTCGCCACCACGCCGAAAGCGATGGAAGGCAT
>CAYQZF010000168.1:0-5932 GCA_964421895.1 uncultured Nitrosomonas sp.
AACGTGTATTGCAAACCCTGATCGAAGAAGGTGCTGGTTTTGAAATTGCTTCGATCGCCGAACTTGATGTATTGCGTGAGTTAGGCGTACCCGCCGCTGAAATCTTCTACAGCAATCCAATGAAATCCAGAGCCTATCTTGAATACGCCGCCGCCAAAGGCGTTGAATGGTATGTAATCGATAGCATTGAAGAAATGCAAAAAATCTTCAGCGTGAAGCCGGATGCCAAGATGTATCTGCGCATCGACACCCCGAATATCGGCAGCGACTGGCCGTTAGCCGGAAAATTTGGCACCCACCTTGCCGACATCAATGACATTATCCAAGAAGCCACAAAACTCAAAGCCGATTTGGCCGGTGTCACTTTCCACGTTGGATCGCAATGCCGTAATCCGCAAAATTGGCGTGTAGGCATTGAGCGGGCCAAAAAAGTCTTCGCTGAAATGCAGCTAGCTGGTTTAAATCCCCGTTTACTGAATATTGGCGGCGGTTATCCGGTTCGTCACGTCAAACCGATTCCTTCCATCGAAGTTATTGCGGAAGTAATCAACGAAGCTATTGCCGATTTGCCGGATAATATCCGCATCATGGCGGAGCCCGGCCGTTATCTGGTATCCGACTCAGCTTATTTTGTTTGCCGCGTCGTGGGTACTGCAACCCGCAATGGCAAACGGTGGATGTACTGGGATGCCGGTATGTTTGGTGGTGTCATCGAAATGACCGAAGGATTGCGCTATGAAATTCTCACTGACCGCAAAGGCAGTAGCATCCCTTGGTCGGTTGCCGGCCCAACCTGTGATTCGGTCGACATTCTAACGCACGATTTGATGCTGCCTAACGATATACAAGAAGGTGATTTCATTTACATACCGAACGCCGGTGCCTATACGACGGCTTACGCCAGCAATTTCAACGGTTTCCCGTTACCGGATGTGAAAGTGATTTAAGCTCCCTGCATGGGCATGCGTTGAATAATTACCGCAAAAAATGGTGAAGTAGTTACAACTACTTCACCATTTCTGTTTTTAGCACTCCCCCAATTTCCAAGATTATCGTTATACCGTACTTGATTTACGCTCCAGTACGACAAAGTGATATTCCAAGTTATCTGCGTCTTCCGCAATATGCTTATCGCGTTGCGTTTCTTCCCATTCGTTGCGATCAAATTCCGGGAAAAAAACATCACCATCAAAATCCCGCTGAATCTCGGTAATATACATGCGCTGACAGATTTTGAGCGCCTGCTGGTACAATTTTTCGCCACCGATAATGAAATTCTCGCTATGACCGGTGCTGGTTTCCTCGCATATCAGCAACGCATCCTCAAGCGAATTGACGACCATCGCTCCAGGCACTTCGTAATCCATTTGCCGGGTAATAATGACATTGGCTCTCCCGGGCAAAGGCTTGCCGATGGATTCATAAGTTTTTCTCCCCATCACAATGGTTTGCCCCATCGTCAGGAATTTGAAATGCTTCAAATCAGCCGGCAAATGCCAAGGTAACCGGTTATTCCGGCCGATCACCCGATTCTTCGCCATCGCCACGAGAATGGATAGATGTAACGGGGTCATATGGCTACCGGTGCCTTAATTGCAGGATAAGGATCATAATTTTCCAAAATAAAATCTTCATATTTAAAATCCAGGATTTCCAGGATATCGGGATTTAATTTCATCACCGGCAGCGACCGGGGAATACGCGACAGTTGTTCCCGGGCTTGCTCCAAGTGATTCAGATAGAGATGCGCGTCACCCAAGGTATGCACAAAATCCCCCGCTTCCAGATTGCAGACTTGCGCAATCATCAAAGTGAGCAGCGCATACGATGCAATGTTGAATGGTACGCCAAGAAAAATATCCGCACTGCGCTGATAAAGTTGGCAGGACAACCGGTTATCCGCCACATAAAACTGAAAGAAAGCATGGCACGGGGGCAATCGCATTTTATGCAAATCACCTACATTCCAAGAAGAAACAATCATGCGCCGCGAATCGGGTGTGATTTTTATTTGTTCGATCACTTGTTGCAGCTGATCTATGTGTTTGCCATCCGCGGTCGCCCAGGAACGCCACTGATGACCGTATATCGGGCCAAGATCACCCTGTGCATCCGCCCATTCATCCCAGATCGTTACACCCTGCTGATGTAAATAATCGATATTGGTGTCGCCGCGCAGAAACCATAACAGTTCATGAATGATCGATTTTAAATGGCATTTTTTCGTTGTCACTAGAGGAAAACCTTCCGCTAGATTAAAACGCATTTGACAGCCAAAAACCGATAGTGTGCCAGTACCCGTCCGGTCCGATTTGCGGTGACCATGCTCAATGACATGCTGCATTAATTCGAGATATTGGCGCATTCCTATTTAAAACTCTCCGGTAAAATCAGAATAAATCCGTTCATTGAAAGGCTTTACCAGCCATAAAACATATAAGACGTATATAATAACAATATTACAATAATCATTCTGTATGCAATGACACACCATATTGTCATTCAAGCAATACTATTCAACAGGAAAGCTTTCAATGCTGGCATCCCTTTTGCAAAACACATCATCTATCGATCAATCCGTTAAAGCATCACACATTCTTGTAGTTCTCCCGAAGTTAGAAAAACTCCCAAAAAAATTTGATATTCACGGTGAAGAATCGCTGAATAAGTTGCTTATGCGGCGTGAGATGGCATTGACTGATCTCACCACCACGCCAGTCAATGCTAACCTGCCGGATGGAAAATTGTGCGCCTGGGTGATGATCGACATGGACCGCACGGTATTCGAGCAGCAAACCGTTCTGCGCAAAGCTATCAAACTACTTCTTGCAGAAGGACCGGTTGAATTACATATCGCCGTGTATGGCTCGACGCAGCAAAGAAAAAGTTTTTCCGAACTAGCGGTTTATGTCGGTTGGATTAATGGCGCAGTACTGCCGGTCCGCAAAAATAAACCGGTTAGAAAACCATTAGCAAAAATTTTTCTATATGGCTACAAAGATGCCGGTAACTTCACCTTGCAACGCGCATGCGCAGAAGGTAATTTACTCGCTCGCGGCTTGACGGCATTACCGGCCAACGAACTGACTCCCACAACCTACCGGCAGCAAATAAAAAAATTGGCCGATAGCGAAGGCTGGAAGTATCAGGAATATGATTTGAGTAAGCTGAGAGAGATTGGTGCGGGTGCTTTTGTGGCAGTTGCTCAAGGCAGTGACACGGAAGATGCTGCCATCGTCCATTTGCAGTATCAGTGCAAGCAAAACTCAAACAAAAAAACCATCGCGATTGTCGGAAAAGGCATTTGCTTCGATACTGGTGGTCATAATTTAAAGCCCGCTCGCTATATGCAGGGAATGCATGAGGATATGAACGGATCCGCCGTTGCATTGGGTATTCTCCTCGCGGCAACGCGCGCCGAGATTCCAATTACAATTGATTGCTGGCTTGCAATCGCACAAAACCATATTAGTCCGCGCGCCTATAAACAAAATGACATCATTACAGCACTGAGCGGTTTATCCATTGAGATTGTTCATACCGATGCTGAAGGACGGATGGTTTTAGCCGACACGCTGACCTTGGCAAATAAATCGAAACCCGATCTGATTATCGATTTCGCCACCTTAACAGGCAGTATGAAAACTGCTCTCGGGTCGCGCTATAGTGGAATATTCAGTAATCGCGATGAGCTACTGCAAAAGTCCATTTTAGCAGGAAAAGAAAGTGGTGAACGCGTCTGCGCTTTTCCGATGGATTCTGATTATGAGGAAAGCCTCGAAAGCTCAATTGCTGACATCAAACAATGTGAACTAGGCGGAGAATTCGATCATATACTAGCAGCCCTCTTTCTGCAGCGTTTCGTGAATAATACACCATGGCTACACATGGATTTATCTGCTAGCAGTCACAAGGATGGCTTGGGTGCCGTGGATAGCGAGATCACAGGATTCGGAATCGGTTGGGCTATTGAGTTTCTGAAGAAAATTTAATACATTACCCAAAGAAGAAGCTGCCTTATTCAAACCGCGTCTATGCCCAGCATTGCACTTTTGACTGCGCCTTACTTTGCCATTCACGCCGCTTTTTTCAAAACTTCCTCAGCTCTTCATAATAACCAACTTTTGACCTACGGATAAATTCTCGTCGTTATTATTCCAAAGCTTGATTTGATTCACAGTCGTACCATATCGTTTTGCAATTTCGTACAGGGTATCCCCTTTTTTTACGACATGAACATTCGAATGGTAGTTCTGCAGCTGTCTTTTCTTGAGTGCAACACTATCTTCCTGTTGCTCGACTACGATGTGCGGAACCAATATCTTCTGCCCGAGGGTAAGATTTTTATTACGGCCAATGCCGTTAATGGTTTGCAGTTGTTTTACCGTAGTGTGATGACGTGCTGCAATTTCATTTATATTCTCCCCTTTTTTCACGTGATAAATTTGCCATGAGATTCTAGGATCCTGGTAGGTTTCCAGATTTTTCAGGAAGATATCTTTATTTTTTTTCGGCAATAGTAAAGTACGCGGCTCATCAAGTACTTTTATCACATAACGATTATAAGCGGGATTTAATGCAGTGAATTCGGTTTCGGAAATATTGGCTAGGCGGGTAACAAGAGGAATATCGATGTGCTCATGTATCTTGATCGTATCAAAATACGGTCGGTTCGCTATCGGTCGGATTTGGATGCCATATTTTTTAGTATTAACAATGATATCTTTGACTGCCAATAACTTATAAACATAGTGCTTAACGTCACTAGGAAGATTCAGATCGTAAAAATCACCGGATCTGCCTTTATGTATGTTTCTGGATAACACTTTGCTGACAGCGCCTTCACCTAAATTATAGGCTGCAATTGCCAGCTTCCAATTATTAAACTTCTGATGCAGATATTGCAGGTAATCCAATGCAGCCTGAGTAGAAGCGATAATATCGCGCCGATCATCGTGCCATACATTTTGCGCCAACCCCAATGTCTTGGCTGTTTCCGGTTGGAATTGCCATAGCCCTGCGGTTTGGCTGTTGGATTTAATCAGCGGATTGTATGCGCTTTCAATAACGGGGATCAATGCGATTTCCATTGGCATACCACGGCGCTCGACTTCTTCCACAATATGATATAGATACCGCTCACTGTTTGCGATAATGCGCTCAAACAACTGAGGGTTGTGCGTATACGATGTTCCTATTTTGCGAATTATTTTACTATCGGGCGGCAGCGCTAGGGAAAAGCCACTTTGTAAGCGGCTCCACAAGTTTGCATGATACTGCAATCTATCTTGAACTAATTTGTCCGCAAATGCATTTAGCGATATTAATGAACCAGTCCCGAAAAATAATGATATTAGTAAAATAAAAAGGCCATTTCTTTTTATAATCATTTACATATATTTTTTTATATCCATATCGGCTAACAGGATATATAAATTTTCAACATTTGCAAACAATTTTTTACATAAAAGCGCATTCAATTTTTATAAAAATTGTTTATTATTAATACACTAAAAAAATTATTTAAAGAAAATTATGAAAAATTATCCTCGAATATTCGATTGCGCGGTGAATTCTTGAAGCAAAACTATCGGCTTTGGCTGCCATCCTTTCTTTTGGTGATCAACGATTACGTTGGTAAAAATGCCGCCACGCACATAAAAACGGGCGATTATCCGAAGGTATCTGGGCTTCAAGACGGCGACGAGGTCGTCGAGAATTTGGTTGGTTACCGCCTCATGAAACACTCCCTCATCGCGGTACGACCAGATATAAAGTTTCAAGCTTTTCAGTTCAATGCATTTCTTGTCCGGTACATAATCCAGTACCAAAGTGGCGAAATCCGGTTGCCCTGTTTTCGGGCATAAACAAGTAAATTCGGGAATTTCCATGTGGATATGGTAATCCCGCTCGGTAAATGGATTTGGGAAAG
>CAYQZF010000169.1:0-5922 GCA_964421895.1 uncultured Nitrosomonas sp.
TAAAGAATGCCTATGGTTGTATCCTGTTATTGGATGAGGCGCACTCGCTGGGTGTGCTGGGCGAAACCGGTCAAGGGCTTGTTGAAAAGACCGGCTTGTTGCAAGAAGTGGATTTCATTACCGGTACGTTCAGCAAGAGTTTATGTAGTATTGGCGGATTTTGTGTGAGTAACCACCCGCAGCTTGAGCAGCTGCGCTACATCAGTCATCCGTATATATTCACTGCGTCACCCTCTCCCGCAACAATTGCATCGACTCGTGCAGCATTGGAATTGTTACGCAAGGGTAATCACTTGCGCAAACAATTATGGAATAACTGTGCGCAATTGTATTCGGCGCTCAAGGAAGCCGGTTATGTTCTTGGCCCGGATCCTGGGCCGGTCATCGCCGCTGTTGTGGATACGCCGCAACAAGCGCTTTTGTTGTGGCAACAGTTACTCGAACACAATATTTATGTGAATTTGATTTTGCCGCCTGCGGCGCCAGAGGGTAAATCATTGGTGCGATGCAGTGTGAACGCCGCTCATACCGAAGATCAGATCCGCTATGTAGGCGATACTTTTGCCAAGCTATACAGCGTAATCAGCTCGCATTCATAAGTTTCCAGAATCTTGATCGGGTATCTGTCGATTCGCGATCATCGATCAAGAAAATTTCTAAGCGCATCGGGTTTCTAGCGAGTAGCTAAACTTAGGTTTGACTCATATTCAGGATACTTCTATGAAAGTAGCGCAGCTGCTGGTCTTTGCACTTTTAAATTTCTTATTGCAAAGCGATGTTTTTGGGCTAAGCATTACATATGAAGGATTTGAGTGCCAGAGTGCTATCGATACGGAAGATCCGACTCCGGATCGTGCAGCATTAGTACAAAGTAAATTTGAAGTCATAGAAGATTCCGGCGGCGGAGTGTACCGATTGCGCTTAACCGGCGGCATTCCCCGTTTCGGCAGTAACAATCGTAACGTTTGCATAGATAAGGCCACGGCAATCGGGTACTCCGGAATTCCGGACATTGATGGCTTACCGCAACCATTGGATTCGATCGATGCGACGGCTTATTTTAACGGTCAGGAGCTGATCATTGTCGTTAGTTCAATGTATACCGACTTGAGTGCAAGGAGATATCCACTTTCGGTATTCAGCACAAGCCTCATCTTTACTTTCACCAATACACTGGTTTTCAAGTTTAATTCCGCAACATCCTCCTCGTTTAGCTTAACTAAGCTATTTCGTAACCGGGGATTCACACAAACCAACGGCTCGACAAACTCAATAGCGCCTTTTCTTGAAACGGTTTTGCCGTCGTTTAACAAGGAAGCGCGAGATAAGCCAAGGATTCTGATTCCGCTTTCCGTTATCGAATACCAATTGGAAAAATGATTTTCTTCAGCAGTGAATTGATTTGGTGGATAAATCCCGGAATTGAAAATCGACGGCGATTTTTGAGCGCTGGCAAGAGTATTGGATCGCTTTTGTAAATATTATCTAGTGAAATTCCCACCGAAATATAGCTATGCTTGCTGACAATTTATCGCGGCATCGCAATCGCTGTTTCCTAATTAACTTATTCAGATTGCGTTATAGCCGGAAAAGTGTGATAGTTCACATCGCAACATTATAAGTTAGTCCATATAACCACAAATAAAATCAAATATGTTGCTGTAGCTTCGAGGACTAATTAGGTAAGGCAATGAAGTTAGATAAGATTGTCATTGGAATGCGTGCTTGGCGCAGATTTGGTGACTTTTTAAGTTATATATTATTCACTATGGAGGGTAGCAATGAAATTTAGTAAGATCAGCAAATTAGTGGCTTATACTATTCTTTTGTTATCAGTCGGATTGTTAATTGGCTGTAAGCCTATTTTTGAAAAGAAACCGCTTCCTAAAGAAAACAAGGATGCAGCGGCGGCTCCGGCAGCACCTGCACCGGCAGCAGCGCCAGCCTCAGCTCCCGCTCCAGCAGCCCCAGCCCCAGCCCCAGCCCCAGCTGAGCCGGCAGCCAAAGTTGAAGACGTTCAAAGCATTCAAAGTATTGAGTCAGCAGCTTCTACTCAAAATGCGCAGCCAGCCGCAGCAGCACAGCCTGATGATGGCGATGACGTAGTAAAAATGACGCCAGCGATCATGCGCAAAGTGCAACAAGCGCTTGTGGATGCAGGATTTAAGCCCGGGGCGGTTGATGGCGTTAGTGGCGCTAAAACAGTAGCAGCCATCGAAAGTTTCCAGAAACAAAACAATATCCCAACCGGCAAAGTGACTAAAAGAACGCTACGCGCATTGGGTGTGGATTTCTAATAGTTATTGTGTTTTGTAATTTTTTGATGCACCAAGAATTACTATTAATTTTTGGTGCATATTTGCTTTGTAGATTTCCAATTTTGAGTTGTTTATTTTCTCTGTAATATTAATTCTGCAGCTTAATTTCCTTGGTTGATTAAAAATATTTGCTATAGGAGGAGCCATGTTCTATAGTTAAATATGAAATCCGGTTTCATAGATTTTTCAGGCAATTATCGATATTGTGATAGGGATACTATTCATAGTTGTTAGTTGCGGAAATTCATTCTGGTGCTTAAGTTTTCAGTATATTAATACGGATTTCTTTATATAAAACAAATCGATTTTATACTTAGCAGTATTGTCCGGATAAGATTTGAGTTGATAATGCGATCGGCTTTGTTAAATTCGCTGAGTCGCATTGGTTATTAATTTGCTTGTGAAGTATTTTTGGAGGTTTTGCTCATGGGAGTTCCTTTACGTCAACAGATTGCGGTTGGCACTTATCTAATCAAACAAAAGTTAAAAGGGGTGAAGAAATATCCTTTGGTGCTGATGCTGGAGCCTTTATTTCGCTGTAATCTGGCGTGTGCTGGGTGTGGAAAGATTGCTCACCCGGAAGATGTGCTTGATCAACGTCTTTCGTATGATGAGTGCATGGAAGCAGTCGATGAATGCGGTGCGCCGATGGTGTCAATACCTGGCGGTGAGCCACTACTGCATAAGGAAATGCCGCAGATTGTCGCGGGTATCATAAAGCGTAAGAAATATGTTTATCTGTGCACAAACGCGTTGTTGTTGAAGAAGCGGATTGATGATTATACGCCGTCTCCCTATTTGACTTTCTCAATCCATCTGGATGGTATGAAGGAGCGTCATGATGCATCGGTTTGTCAAGATGGTGTGTTCGATCGTGCGGTTGAGGCGATAAAACTGGCACTGAACAAAGGTTTCAGAGTGACAGTGAATTGCACGCTATTTCAGGGAGAAACGCCAGAGGATGTTGCCGAATTTCTCGATTATGTCATGGAGCTCGGGGTCGAAGCGGCAACAATTGCACCAGGCTTTAGTTATGAGAAAGCACCGAAGCAAGATGTATTTATCAAGAGTCAAGATACCAAAATATTATTTCGCGGGATTTTTGAATTAGGTAAGAAATTAAAACGAAAATGGAGATTGAATCATTCCGCGCTATATTTGGATTACTTGGCTGGAAATCAGAACTATAAATGTACCCCGTGGGGAAATCCGACACGCAATGTATTCGGCTGGCAGAAACCTTGCTACTTACTTTCTGATGAGGGTTATGCAAAAACCTTTAAAGAGCTTCTCGAAGATACACCGTGGGAAAAATACGGCACAGCAAACAATCCAAAATGTGCGCAATGTATGGCGCATTGCGGATATGAAGCAACTGCAGTGGAAGATACGCTGCAGCATCCATGGAAAGCAATGGTGACTTCGCTGCGAGGTCCCAAGACAACAGGTCCTATGGTGACTGAACCTGCGCCAAAATGGGCTGCCGAGGAAAACAAAACACCGAAAAAGCTTTCCGATATTACAGTGACGCTGATTAACAAATAAGCGAATATGAAGTCTGGAGTATTGATACAAGTTAAATAATCTACTTGAGATAATGCTGGAATTTGTATTGTACGCATCGATTTTCGGTGTTATATGCTGGGTATTATTGGTGTTGCTTCCTTGGCGCCCTTGGAGTACGCGTGAAAACATAGAGGCACCAGTGTTTTTCGAATCTGGTGTTGATCTGAATGATATTACCGTACTGATCCCGGCGCGCAATGAAGGTCCTTATGTCGGCCATACACTTAACCACATCAAGGGGCAAGGCGGCAATGTTTGTATCATCGTGATCGACGATCAGTCAAACGATGATACCGCCCAGCAAGCAAGACACTGCGGCGCACGGGTATTATCCGGTACCGCGCCGCCCCCAGGGTGGAGTGGAAAATTATGGGCGCTGGAGCAGGGACTGCGGGAAGTTAAAACACCCTACACCTTGTTGCTGGATGCCGATATCGAATTGGCTCCGGGGATTATCTTCGAACTCCAACGTAAAGCACGTGATGAGAATCTGGCGCTGGTATCGTTGATGGCCGAGCCGCCTATGGAGAACTTCATAGAACGTTTACTGATGCCGGCGTTTATATTTTTCTTTAAGCTGCTGTATCCTTTCGGTTTGGCAAATAAACCGGAATCCCGCATGGCAGCAGCAGCGGGCGGGTGCATTCTGGTGGAGACACAGGCACTGCGCACTACCGGAGCTTTTGCCAATTTGCACAATGCGTTGATCGATGATTGCACCTTGGCTGCCCATGTCAAAAGGGCTGGTTTGCGTACTTATATCGGACTCAGTCACGCAGCAAGGAGTCATCGGGGCTATCATGCACTACAGCCGATTTGGGAAATGGTGGCGCGAACCGCATTTACGCAATTAAAATACTCGGTAGTTTTACTGGCCGCTTGCACTTTAATCATGACAGCCATGTTTTGGACGGCACCGCTTGTGTTTTTGCTGTCATCGGCCCATGAAGCCTATATGATCAGCGTAATAGCGTGGCTGGCTATGTTTTTTGCTTATGTGCCAACCTTAATTTATTATCACCGCTCGCCGCTCTGGAGTCTGGCGCTGCCCATTATCGGCACGCTGTATCTTGCCATGACATGGACATCAGCATTGCGCTATTGGGGCGGGGAACGCGCTCGTTGGAAAGATCGCCACTATGAAAGTAAAGCAAACTATTAAACTGATCTTATACTGCCTGATTTTGCTGCTGCTATTGCCTGTTTCACCGGGATTCAGTGCACCCGATCGAGGATCCGATACCCCTGAACAAGTGATCGGTCACTTACAGTCTTCGTTATTGCAAGTCATGCAGGAAGGTGAGAAGTTGGGTTACGAAGGGCGTTACAAATTTCTCGAACCTGTTATCAATCAATCGCATGACATCGATTTGATCATTAAAACCATACTCGGCGCAACATACTGGTCGCAACTGGATCAAGCGCAGCAAGACTTGATTGTTGATACTTTTCGTCAGTTGAGTATTGCCACATATGCCGGCCGGTTTACTCAATATGAAGGGGAGCAATTCAAAATTGTAGAACAGCGTTCATTGCCGCGAGAGCAAACGCTGGTACGGAGTCAATTGACGAAGTCCGATGGCGGTACAGTCAATTTTGATTATGTGCTGCATCAAACGGATGGAGACTGGAAGATTGTCAATATCCTATTTGATGGTGTGAGCGATCTTGCCATAAAACGCGGCGAATATCGTGCTGTCATGCAGCGAGACGGCTTTGCAGCATTGATTCAGCTACTGAAGGAAAAAATAGCAATAGCCCAGCATAATCAGTAGTGAAATTCTTTTCACTGATTCTTCTTGCTCAGTTCTTTGATTGCTTCAAAGCGCGTCTAGGCCGATCAAGGTAAATCGTGCAATTAGTAAAACGGGAGCAATTCCAAGATGGTGCTGGTGCCAAGCGATCGAGCTGTCGCTAGATTTACCGTGCGTGGCCGATAGCCCCTTCGGTTCGCGATTGGAGCCTGCAGCTGATGTGATTAGATATGAATATTACGACTTCGGTAGACAGTTTTGATAAATTAAACTGTTTTCAAGGA
>CAYQZF010000170.1:0-4464 GCA_964421895.1 uncultured Nitrosomonas sp.
GTTGTTGGAGAGGAACATTACAGTACAGCTCGAGCAGTTCAGCAAACGTTGCAACGGTATAAAGAGTTGAGAGATATTATCGCAATTTTAGGCATGGACGAACTGTCACCGGAAGATAAGCTAGCAGTTAGTCGGGCACGCAAGATTCAGCGATTCTTGTCGCAACCGTTTAACGTTGCTGAAGTATTTACGGGTTCACCAGGAAAATATGTTTCTCTGAAAGATACTATTAAAGGCTTTAAGGGAATTGTTGAAGGCGAGTACGATGAATTGCCAGAACAAGCATTCTATATGGTTGGCAGTATCGAAGAAGCCGTAGAGAAAGCTAAAACACTTCAATAAACCAAGAGAAAATAGTGATGGGTACCATATTTCATCTTGATATCGTTAGTGCAGAAGAATCTATTTATTCCGGCCCCGTTGAGTTTCTGGTGGCACCAGCACAAATGGGGGAAGTAGGTATTTATCCACGTCATACACCGATGTTGACAAGAATCAAATCGGGTATGGTGCGAATCAAAGCGCAGTTGAAAGAAGAAGAGTTAGTTTACGTATCTGGCGGTATGCTGGAAGTTCAGCCAGATGTTGTGACGATATTAGCTGATACTGCGGTACGTAGTCATGATCTTGACGAGGTCAAGGCCCTCGAAGCGAAGCGTGCTGCTGAAGAAGCGATGAAGAATCGTGAATCCGAATTGGATTATGCTAAAGCACAAGCTGAGCTGATAGAAGCCATGGCGCAATTAGCCGCGATTGATAAGCTAAGAAAACGCGGACATTGATTGTGGTCATAAGTTCTAATGACAAAAAAGGCGACTAATGTCGCCTTTTTTGTATCTATTCTTCAAGTATCTACCTAGTTACAATGATGAGACTGATGCTTCAGCATAGTTGTTTAATGAAAATTTCTATCAAACTTTATTTGAAAAGTAAATTGTCGTGTCGAAGCTTAATGTAGTAATACTCGCGGCTGGAGCTGGAAAGCGCATGCAATCAGCGCTCCCTAAGGTACTGCACACTTTGGCAGGGATATCATTGCTGGAGCATGTCATTAATGTGGCACGGATGCTATCGCCCGATAGAATCTGTGTCGTTGTGGGCCATGGCAGTGACAAAGTAAAACAGCTGATCAATGGCAATGACTTAATCTGGGTATCGCAAGAACAACAACTGGGCACCGGGCATGCACTCATGCAGGCATTGCCGCAGTTAAGTATCGATGGATTCACATTGGTTTTGTATGGTGATGTACCACTGGTTCGGATTGAAACCTTGCAGCAGTTAATAAGCGTATTAGGAGAAAAGGGCTGTGCATTATTGACTGCGATTGTCGATAATCCGTTTGGCTATGGCAGAATCTTACGTGACTTAAAAACCAACGAAGTTGTGGCAATCGTCGAGCAAAAAGATGCTACCGATGAACAGCAGAAAATCGGTGAGATTAATACCGGAATAATGTTCATACCTAATCAACATTTGCAGCGATGGCTGCCAAAACTTGAAAAACAGAATTCACAAAATGAATATTACTTGACTGACATCATTGCAATGGCTGTTAAGGATGATTTGCAGGTAGCATCATCACAAGCAGTAAATTTCTGGGAAGTAATGGGTGTCAATAATAAGCATCAATTGGCTGAGCTTGAACGGATTTATCAAAAGAACTATGCAGCTATACTGTTGGACAAAGGAGTCAGCTTACGTGACCCGAATCGGATAGATATACGAGGCGAGCTTGTGTGCGGTTTCGATGTTGAAATCGACATCAATTGCATTTTTGAGGGGGCCGTTAGATTGGGAGATTCCGTTCGGATAGGCGCGCATTGCATACTAAAAAATGTCACAGTGGCTGCTGGGAGTATTATTCATCCCTTTAGTCTGATTGAAGATAGCGAAATCGGAGAGAATTGCAAAATCGGTCCCTATGCGCGCATACGGCCAGGAACTCGGCTGGCTAAGAAAGTGCATATCGGTAATTTTGTCGAGGTGAAGAATAGTCAGATTGCCGCTGCCAGCAAAGCTAATCATCTCAGTTATATTGGTGATTCGACGGTAGGGGAGAATGTCAATATCGGTGCGGGAACCATTACATGTAATTACGATGGCGCCAATAAGTATCGAACCATTATTGAAGATGATGTATTTATCGGATCCGACACACAACTGATTGCGCCAGTCAAGATTGCAAAAGGATCGACTATCGGTGCCGGCTCTACGATTACGAAAGAAACACCGGAGAATCAACTGACGCTATCCAGATCGAAACAAATCACCGTTGCGGGATGGAATCGTCCAAAAAAATCAAAAACATAGTTATATCTGATCAGTGTCGTTCTTTTAGCTAGTGTTGTAGTGTGTTGTAAGGGGGGGGAGGTGCGCTATGTGTGGAATAGTGGGTGCAGTAGCTAATAATAATGTTGTTCCAGTATTGTTGGATGGATTATTGCATTTGGAATACCGCGGCTATGATTCAGCCGGTCTGGTGGTAACGTGTAACGGTTTGCGCAGATTGCGTACAACGGGCCGTGTGACCGAGTTGCAGAAACTTGTCATTGAGAAAAATGCCCATGGTTTGGCCGGCATTGCGCATACCCGCTGGGCAACGCATGGAGCACCATCCGAGCGTAACGCGCACCCGCATTTTTCCGGAATGCCGGAATCCTCTATTCGGATCGCTGTTGTACATAATGGCATCATTGAAAATCACGAAGTCATGCGTAAGCGCCTGCAAGCTGAAGGCTATGAATTTGTTTCTGATACTGATACCGAAGTGATCGCGCATCTCATCGCATTCAATCTCAAATATACCGCTAATTTGTTAGCGGCTGTTTGTGCCTCTATAGCTGAACTACAGGGCGCTTATGCGATCGCGGTAATGGAGGAGGCACACTCGGAAAGAATTGTAGTTGCACGCAACGGAGCGCCATTGCTGTTGGGATTGGGGGAAAGCGGCAATTATGCGGCTTCCGATGCTTCGGCCTTGTTAAAAGCGACCCGGAATATGATTTATCTGGAGGAGGGGGATGTTGCTGAGCTGACGTGCGATGGGTACCGCATTGTCAATTGTCTGAATAGCGGTTCAATCAAGGAAGTTAAACGGGTTGTGCACGAAAGCAATCTTTCCAGTGATGCAATTGAGCTGGGACCGTATGCGCATTACATGCAGAAAGAAATTTTCGAGCAGCCCAGTGCTGTGGCCAATACGTTGGAGATGGTTTTTAACGCGCAATCTATTTACCCCAATTTGTTTGGTAGCGAAGCCGAGAAAATATTCTCACAAACCAAGAGCATTCTTATCCTGGCTTGCGGAACCAGTTATCATGCTGGACTGGTTGCGCGATACTGGCTGGAAACCGTTGCTGGTCTTCCATGCAACATTGAAATAGCCAGTGAATACCGTTATCGTGATCCGATAGCGGAATCCAATACTTTAGTGGTTGGAATTTCGCAATCGGGTGAGACTGCAGATACCTTGGCGGCGCTTAACTACGCTAAGAAACTCGGTCATCAATATAGTCTCGCGATTTGCAATGTGCCGGAAAGCGCATTGATACGTCAAACCGATCTACGTTTTCTTACACGTGCCGGACCCGAGATCGGCGTCGCATCGACCAAAGCATTTACCACGCAATTGGCCTCGCTATTGCTACTGACGATCACGTTGGCGAAAATGCGCCAAAGATTATCAGCGCAAGAAGAGCAACAAATGATCATGACGTTGCGTCATTTGCCGATGGCTCTGCAACATGCGTTGCAAGTGGAATCGCAAGTACAGATCTGGGCGAAAAGTTTTGCACAAAAACGCCATGCATTATTTCTCGGTCGCGGTGTTCACTATCCCATCGCGATGGAAGGTGCGTTAAAACTAAAAGAAATTTCGTATATTCATGCCGAAGCCTACGCAGCAGGAGAACTGAAACATGGCCCGCTGGCGCTGGTGGATGATGAGATGCCTGTTGTGGCTATAGCACCTAACGATCAGTTGTTAGGTAAGCTCAAATCGAATTTGCAGGAAGTGCATGCGCGGGGTGGCGAGTTATATGTTTTTGCAGATGCGGATTCACAGATTACGCAGAGTGAAAATGTGCATGTCATCCGCCTATCGGAACATGCCGGACTGCTGAGTCCGATTTTGCATACTATTCCGCTGCAGTTATTGGCTTATCACGTAGCTTTGGTGCGTGGCACGGATGTCGATAAACCAAGAAATCTGGCAAAAGCAGTGACAGTTGAATAAAAATTGTCACTGCGCACACCGGGTCGAGTTCTATGAGGCAGTATGGCAATACTGAACCGCACTTTCTTCTTTTATTACTAAAAAGGTTGGATACTTTATCCATAGCATGCGGGGTGATAATATGAAAGTAATTAAACAAAAAGGTGCATAGCAATGGCAGGTCATAGTAAGTGGGCTAATATCAAGCACAAAAAAGCTGCGCAGGATGCCAAGCGCGGTAAAGTGTT
>CAYQZF010000170.1:4564-5917 GCA_964421895.1 uncultured Nitrosomonas sp.
AAACTGCTGGATGCGCTGGAGAACCTTGATGATGTACAAGATGTATACACCACAGCTGTCCTTGTTGAATAAAAATTCCACAATCAGTAGGTGAAAAGATCCGTATTCTGGGGATAGATCCGGGTTTGCGCATTACGGGTTTTGGTGTCATTGATAAATGCGGGCGCGATCTAACGTATATTAGCAGTGGCAGTGTGAAGACCGTTGCAGGTGAGTTGCCTTCCCGTTTGCAGTTGATTCTGAATAATCTGAGCGAAGTCATCGCACTGTATCAACCCGAGCATGTTGCCGTCGAGCAAGTTTTCGTGAATATCAATCCTAAAACTACTCTGTTACTCGGTCAGGCGCGGGGTGCGGCGATCTGTGCTGCCGTCATGAGTAATCTGCCGGTGGCCGAGTATACCGCGCTGCAAATAAAACAAGCTGTGGTTGGTAATGGTCATGCCAAGAAAAATCAAGTGCAAGAAATGGTAGTGCGCTTACTCAGGTTGACCGGAAATCCCAGTGCCGATGCTGCGGATGCTTTGGCTTGCGCGATATGTCATGCGCATGGCGGGCTTGGTTTGGGGCGCATTGCAATGGCAGGTTACCGTATGAAGCGGGGACGTTTGGTGTGATCGGACGACTGACCGGGACGTTGCTGGAGAAACATCCGCCGCAGGTGTTGCTGGATGTGCAGGGTGTCGGCTACGAGATCGACGTGCCGATGAGCACTTTTTATGAGCTTCCGGCGCTTGGTGCAAAGTTAACCTTGCATACCCATTTGGTAATAAGGGAAGATTTGCATCTGTTATTCGGCTTTGCAACGGAATCGGAGCGTCAGACTTTTCGCCAGTTGATCAAAATTTCGGGTATCGGCGCCAGAACTGCGTTAGCGCTGTTATCCGGTTTGAGTGTATCCGACTTACATAGCGCAGTCAGTGCGCAGGATAGCACGCGGCTCATCAAAGTGCCCGGTATTGGTAAAAAAACAGCCGAGCGTTTGTTATTGGAATTGCGGGATAAATTGGGTTCCGTAGCAATCAATCCGGATCATTCTTCTTCCGCGCCTACGCAGGATAGTGACATAGTCAATGCATTGTTATCATTGGGTTATAATGACCGTGAAGCGGGGTGGGCGATCAAGCAGATCTCTGCGGTTGCAACCATATCGGATGGCATACGTCAAGCGTTGCAGTTATTGTCGAAAGAAAGGTAACTGAATGAGGGGGATTGAATGATCGAAACGGATCGGTTGGTTGCCGCAATCACTTCATCCGCGCAGGAAGAAATTCTGGAGCGTGCGTTACGCCCCAAGCAGCTGGAAGAATATGTCGGCCAGGAAAAAATACGCGGGCAGTTGCAGATATTCAT
>CAYQZF010000171.1:0-5855 GCA_964421895.1 uncultured Nitrosomonas sp.
ATCTTGAATGGGAAGAAGCCGGTTTTCGCGACTATTTTAATTCAGAATCCATCTGTGTGGTGGAGTGGCCTGAAAAAGCAGGCGATTTATTACCGAAACCTGATCTGCGGCTTGTTCTCAGCATTCTCGACACCGGACGTAAAATCGAACTTCAGGCTTGCACAAAGGCGGGAAAACAATGCTTGAAACAGTGGGAGAATCAAAAAGACTAACTGTGTCTGTAAATGACAAAACCATTACCGTTGTCGGTAATTTCTTTCTGTCGTGTCTCATCCTGATTTTTTTCAGTTGCATCGGTGTAAATCAAACCGCTTGGGCTGCCGGTACCACGGTGAAATCAGTGCGCGTTGGATTAACGCCGGATTATACGCGAATCACCTTGGAATCCAATCAACCGCTCGATTATGAATTAAGCATGCTGGAAAACCCGCACCGGGTAGTCGTAGATTTAAACAACACCCAAATTTCGCAGGCGCTTTCGGCATTGCCGCAGAAGATCGATGCCATCGATCCCTTTGTACAAAAAATCCGCGTCGGTCAATATAAACCCCACGTCATCCGGTTAGTGCTCGACCTGAAAACTAACGTCGTGCCGCGCACATCGGTTGTCGAACCTAAGGAAAATTTCGCGCATCGCTTGATTCTGGATATTTATCACCCGGATAAAGCCGGAAAAACGGAATTGAATGCTCGTGCAGGCGCAGCAGCCAGCACGGATTTTGAAGCGGATGTATTGGATAATCTCGTTGCTACATTAGTGCAAAGCAGCACCAAACCAAAAACTGAACAAGCGAAACTCATCTGGCCGCATTCACCTAAACCGCAACTGAGTCCAGCGAGTCAAACCAAACAAATCAGCAATTCTTCCGCGACCCCCAGCCGGAAACCTGGTAAAGCGCCGCAAAAAAGTCTGGCTCCCCGGATTCTTATTATTGCGATCGATCCCGGTCATGGCGGCAAAGATCCCGGCGCGGTAGGAAATCAGGGCACTCATGAGAAAGATGTTACTTTGGCAATCGCGAAAAAACTGAAAGAGCGTATCGACAAGGAGGCAAACATGCGCGCGATTCTGACTCGCGATGGCGATTATTATATTTCCTTGCCTCAACGGCGCATTAATGCGCGCCGCGCCAACGCCGACTTATTCGTGTCGATCCATGCAGATGCCAATCCCAAGGCGCACGCCCACGGCTCTTCGGTATTCACATTATCCGAGCACGGTGCGACTTCGACCACCGCGAGCTGGCTTGCCAACAAGGAAAACAGTGTTGACAATGATTTGATGGGCGGCATCGATATCACATCGAAATCAAAAGATATCAAAGAACTGTTGCTGGATCTGTCGCTCAATGCCACCATCAATGACAGCGCCAAATTGGCGGAATATGTTCTAAAACAACTGGGCAGCATTAATCATTTACACAAAAGGAATGTTGAGCAAGCCGGTTTTGCCGTGCTGAAATCACCCGATATTCCATCCATCCTGGTGGAAACGGCTTTCCTCAGTAATCCTAAGGAAGAAGAAAAATTGCGTAGTAAAGGCTATCAGGACAAAATGGCGGATGCGATGTATTTAGGCATCAAAAAATACTTTGCCGACAATCCGGCATTGGCGCGTTCGGCAGTGGCTCAAGCTAAATAATCTGGCCGTTCGGCGACTTTCTTCCAACGTTTTCATTAATCGGCCAAACAGCTTTACTATAACGCGTTACAATAAGTTCGTATAAATCTGGTAGCGCAGAGTACTCTGAATCAAGGGTGCTTGATTATTGAACAGTAAACATAATCTCGATTGCTTAAAGGTTGGCTTTACCGGTACCTTGGCATCCCTATGAATGAACCCAAACCAGAATTGATGCGCACCAACCATTCTCATCACGCAATGCAGCAGTGGTATCAGCTTTACTCAAAGGAAGGCTGTGCATCTATTATTTTAACGGGCAACTATACCCTGACGGCTTTAAAGCCGGTCTTAAAACCATTGACCGATGAACTCAGCAATCAGGCGAAAAATCAGGATTTGTATTGGGATCTGACCGGCATCGGACAAATGGATACAGCCGGTACCGCTATGCTATGGCGCATATGGCAATCGCAGCGGCCGCGACACCTGCAATTACGTCCCGAACAGGAAAGAATGTTTGCGCGCTTGGAACATTTACCCATCGCAAAAGCGGAAGCGAAACACCACGATTTACTCTGGCCTCTGATCACATTAGGAAGATTAGTCCTGCTTTTGTGGCAGCATGCCGTGGGATTGGTGATGTTGATCGGCCGGTTACTGCTTGATGTGATTTATTTATCGCGCAACCCTGTTTATATTCCCTGGCGCGAAATTTCTGCGAATTTGTACCGCACGGGTGCGCAGGCGCTTGGCATTACCGCACTGGTGGGATTCCTGATCGGTATTGTTTTAAGCTATCTGTCATCGAAACAATTACAGCTATTCGGCGCCGATATTTTTATAATTAATATCTTGGGAATTAGCATTATTCGCGAATTAGGCCCGATGCTAGCATCGATTCTGGTTGCCGGCCGCTCCGGTTCATCCATGACGGCGCAACTCGGGGTCATGCGCGTAACTCAGGAATTGGATGCTTTGACGGTCATGGGCATTTCGCATAGCCAGCGGCTGATACTACCCAAGGTACTGGGGCTCGGTATCGCCATGCCACTGCTGGTCATGTGGACCAGTGCCATCGCATTACTGGGCGGAATGGTCGCAGCCGAATGGCAGTTAGGTTTAAGCCATCAATATTTTTTGACTGTACTGCCCGATACGGTGCCCATCGCCAACCTGTGGCTCGGTCTAGGTAAAGGTGTTGTGTGCGGTATGGTGATCGCGCTGATCGCTTGCCATTTTGGTTTAAGAATCAGACCCAACACGGAGAGCCTCGGTGAAGGCACTACATCGTCGGTCGTAACGGCGATCACGATGGTCATCATTATCGATGCGATCTTTGCTGTATTATTTTCCGATGTAGGACTCACCTGATCATGAGCAAAGCGGAATGTATTATCGAGATTGAATCGCTGTATACGCGTTTCGGCAATCACACCGTTCATCGCGATATCAATTTGTGTGTTTACCGCGGTGAAATTCTGACTTTGATTGGTGGTTCGGGCAGCGGAAAAACAACCCTACTGCGCCAAATGCTCGGATTGGAAGAGCCGGCGCAAGGTAGTGTCAAAATTTTTGGCAACGACCGCGTAGATTCTAGCTTCAATGAGCAAAATAAATGCGCTCACGGCCGCTCGGGCGTGCTTTTTCAACAAGGTGCATTATTTAGCGCATTGTCGGTATTCGACAATGTGGCACTGCCCTTGCGCGAATTGCATACCTTAAGCGAAGCTATGATTCGTGACCTCGTCATGATTAAACTCGATATGGTCGCTATCGGGCCGGAGCATGCGAACAAAATGCCCGCCGCCTTATCCGGCGGTATGATCAAGCGCGTGGCTCTGGCGCGCGCACTGGCATTGGACCCTGAAGTGCTGTTTCTGGATGAACCCACGGCCGGATTGGATCCCGAACTGAGTGAAAGTTTTGTGGAATTGGTGCTGGCGTTGCGCAACGAAATGGACCTGACGATAGTCATGGTAACGCACGATCTGGATACGCTCGTAGCATTATCGGACCGGATTGCCGTGCTGGCGGATCAGCAAGTTGTAACCATCGGCACACTGGATGAAATTTACCGTTATCCGCATCCTTTCATTACTAGTTTCTTTAAAAGCATACGACATAAAATTGAGCAAAAAAATAACCCGGAGCCAACATGGAAAACCGCGCCCATGCTCTCGTAGCAGGTATCTTTGTCATTCTTCTCAGCATCGCGGTTGCTTTAATCGCGACATGGTTTAGCGGTCATAACATTCAGCGCACTCCATACCTTGTTGTCACCAAGGAATCCGTCAGCGGACTCAATCCGCAATCGGCGGTTCATTATCTCGGCGTTAATATTGGTAAAGTTGAAAATATCGAATTCGATCCTGACGATCCGCAACAAATTCTCATACATATCTCAGTAAACGAGAACGTGAAACTGAGAAACAGTGTTTATGCGCAATTAGGCTATCAAGGCGTTACCGGATTGGCATACGTGCAATTGAGTGACGATGGCGCCGGCACTGAAGAACTAGCAAGCGATGCACGCATACCGATGCGCCGCTCGTTGCTCGACGAAGTTGCCGGATCGGGGCAGGATCTGCTCAGCAACGTCAATCAACTGGTCATAAAAATGCATCACTTACTGAACGATGAGAATCAAACCCAAGTTTCGCAGATCCTGCATAACATTCAAAAAGCCACACGCAACTTTGACGGTATCGTTAATCACCTGCAACCGGTTATGGAGTCTTTTACCGGATTGACTACCGAATCCGCCACTTTGGTAAAGCGTCTCGATCACCTTTTAAATGAAATCAACATTAGCGTGGGAAAAATTAATCAAAAAAATGGTATTTTTGACAGCTTGTCGCAAAGCACGCAAGAATTGGCAGCAACGATTCCCGAGTTGCGCAAAGTCAGCGACAGTATTGTGCGCAATTCAAATAACCTCGATAAAGTGCTGCATCAATGGGAAGAGAACCCGCAAAGCGTTTTATTTGGCCGCTCTCCCGCCTTACCGGGGCCAGGAGAAACGGGGTTTGTTCCACCTGACGGGAAAATCCAATGAGCAAAATATCCTTAACGTTGCTGATTATCTGCCTGCTTCCGGGTTGCGCTTTTTTGCACAAGTCACAACCAGCAGCTGTTTATGACTTGGGAATGCAGTCAGCGGCTCATATCCAGCAATCAGTGCAACCGGCTCAATTACGAAGAAAAAGCTTGTTAGTAGCTGAAACGGCCGCACCCGCCTGGCTCGATAATACAGCCATCCATTACCGGCTGCTGTACCATAACCCCACACAATCGTATGTTTATGCCAATAGCCGCTGGATTGCCACGCCCGCCGCCTTATTGACACAACAGCTGCGCAATCGCATCGCCGCCACAACACAAGAGCGTGTCATAAAAGACACCAGCATGGCAGCCGCCGATCATGTGTTGCATACGGAATTGCAAGAATTTTCCCAATTATTTGATACCGTTTCGGATAGCCGCATTGTGATCGGTCTACGCGCCAGTCTGGTGGAGCGCAATACGCGCAAAGTGCTGGCACAAAAAGATTTCAGCATCACAAAACTAACGCCTTCTGCGGATGCTTCGGGTGCGGTTTCCGCTCTAAGCGCAGCGAATAATCAATTATTGGATGAGTTGGTCGATTGGTTATCCGCGGCATTACCCCCCAACTAGCCTAGCTACGCAGCCAAATTAATTCCAAGTTTGGTTAATTCGGCATGCGCTTATGTTAGTATCCGGTCATTATTGTTCCAGGGGATTTTCATGCGTTTATTTCTAATCGTACTGCTATCAGCTTATCTGCTGAGCGCCTGCGGCCTTAAAGGACCGCTTTATCTTCCCAAAGTCGAGGGAGCTTCGGCATCATCCGCAGAAGCACCGAAAAAATGAGCGGTTTTCCTGAATTTGATTACCGTAACAACGAACTGTTTGTTGAATCGGTTTCTTTGAAACAAATCGCCAGTGAATTCGGCACACCCTGTTATGTTTATTCCCGGGCCGCTCTGACTCAGGCTTATCAAACATTTGACTTCGCTTTTGCCAAGCGGGATCACCTGATCTGTTATGCGGTAAAAGCCAACTCGAATATCGCCATACTCAACCTCTTCGCGCGCCTTGGCAGCGGCTTCGATATCGTATCGGGCGGCGAATTGCAGCGCGTCATCAAGGCGGGTGGCGATCCGGGCAAGATTGTTTTTTCCGGTGTCGGTAAAAATGCCGAAGAAATGCG
>CAYQZF010000172.1:0-5839 GCA_964421895.1 uncultured Nitrosomonas sp.
GCAGGAGAGCGTGTTAGATGTTCTGCTGGCACAGCCGACAAAACCCAAGCGCAAGGGTACCATGACAAGCTAAAAGCTGAATCCTGGCGCATTCAGTAATTGGGGTAAAAGCCGGAATGCCCATGAGACGAAGCGGCATGTAAGTTTCTACTCGAAAATGGAGCCAGCTTGATCCTGAGCGTAAGGCTGCATGGATTCATTCCGATCAAGCCAAGGCCAGAAAAGCCATTCATGTTCCGCTTAATTCAGTGGCGATAATGGTGTTACTTCGGCAAGTCAGTAAGCATCAAAGCAGAGTTTTCACATTTCGCGGAAACCCGATTGCATGGGCTAATACTCGTGCATGGAGAAAAGCATTAAAACGAGCGGGGATAAAGAACTTTAGATGGCACGACCTACGCCATACTTGGGCAAGCTGGTTGGCTCAACAAGGTACGCTTATGAATGTTCTGCAGGAGCTCGGCGGTTGGGAGTCGGAAGAGATGGTAAGTAGATATGCGCACTTATCAAAACCGCAGCTCATGCAACATGCTGAGTTGGTTTCAAATTTTCTTGTCCTTGATGACACAATTTTGTCACATCAGAAAGAAAAAGCAGTTAGGGATTAATCTAACACCTTGTTTTATTGGTGGCGAATCAGGGATTTGAACCCCGGACCAACGGATTATGATTCCGCTGCTCTAACCACTGAGCTAATTCGCCATCTGCTAAAACACAAGGGCAGCATTGTGCCTTCGAGGGGGTGGCTTGTCAAGATCAAAAATGTGACTTGACAAGGGTTTATGCGTGTTTTTAGGGGATTCGGTGTTGTTTTCCAATTATTTACCGTGAACCGGCCATCAGCCGCGTTGCATTGAGAATGCGTAGCTGCCGGGTAGACCGGATAGTCAATCAGCTTCCGCTTTCAATGAAGATGTAGTTTGTATTACCTATCCGCAACAAAGCGACTGTATAATCAATTCCATGAAATTCGATATGATAGTGATCGGTGGCGGACTCGTAGGGGCAAGCCTGGTGGCTGCGCTGAAGGGGAGGGGCTTGAAAATCGCGCTGATAGAGCCGCATGAAACGCTGCCGTTACCGCAGGATGACAGCTGGGATAGCCGGGTGTATGCGATCAGTCCCGGTAGCGCGGCCTTTCTGCAGGAACTGGGGGTGTGGCGGTTGATGGCAGCCGAGCGCGTTGCGCCGGTTTATGAGATGGCGGTGTTTGGCGACGACAATATCGCGCGCATCAACTTCAGCGCATATGAGATCGGCGTGCCGGAGTTGGCTTTTATTGCCGAGAACCGTCAACTGCAATCGGCCGTTTGGGAAGTACTCAAATCTGCGGATGAAAATCTGCACATCTTATGCCCGGCAAAATGCACAGCAATTGTTTGGCATGACACGCATGCCGAGGTGCAACTGGCAGACGGCAGCCAGCTTGAAGCTGCCTTGGTAGTGGGTGCGGACGGCGTGAATTCCTGGGTGCGCAAGCAGGCGGAAATCGAGGTGTCGCGGCATGCGTATCATCAAGTCGGGGTAGTGGCTAATTTCAGCACGGAGCGATCGCATCGCCAGATCGCCCATCAATGGTTCAGACGGGACGGTGTGTTGGCGTTGTTGCCGCTACCGGATAAGCGGGTGTCGATGGTGTGGTCGACCACGGAGGATCATGCCGATTTCTTGCGCAATTTACCGGCTGGTGAATTGTGCGCTCGTGTGGAGGAGGCTTCCTCGCATACGCTGGGAAAATTGCAGTTGATTACTCCGCCGATTGGTTTTCCGCTGAATTTTGTGCACGTGGATCAGTTGATCAAGCCTCGTTTGGCGCTCATCGGCGATGCCGCGCACGGCATTCATCCGCTGGCCGGGCAAGGGGTGAATCTGGGATTACGCGATACCCGCGAACTTGCGGCTATTCTCAAGCAGCGCGAACCGCAAACCGATTGCGGCGATTTTATGCTGCTGCGGCGCTACGAGCTGGCACGCAAGGAAGATATTCTGGCGTTGGAGCTGGTTACCGACGGTTTGCAGAAACTGTTCAATAATTCCAACCCGACCTTGGCGCGTTTGCGTAATCTCGGACTGGAAATCACCAACCGTTTACCGCTGATCAAGAATCGTCTGATGCAGCACGCGTTGAATTAAATTTCATTTTTTAACATTGGAGTCACTATGGCCATGCGCTTAAAGCTGTTCGTCTCAATCCTGTTAATGAGTTTTTTCTCCGGTTCCGTGTGGGCCGATGAAGAAGCTTTGAGAAAAGCCATACAACCGCATTTTCAAGGACACACCATCGATAGCCTGAAAAAAACGCCGCTTTTGGGGTTGTACGAAGTGGTGGTGGGCGACGAAGTGTTTTATACCGATGATAAGGCCAATTATTTTTTCTTCGGTCACATGATCGACGCTAAGAGCCGCACCAGCCTGACCAATGAACGTATCCAGGAAATCAAGGCGGCGCGCCGCGTGCCATTGGATTCCCTGCCGTTGCAACATGCCATCAAAGTGGTGAAAGGCGACGGTTCGCGCAAGCTGGCTGTTTATACCGACCCCAATTGCCCATATTGCAAGCAACTGGAGAAAGAATTGTTGAACATCAACAATGTTACGATTTATACCTTGCTGTACCCGGTGTTGAAAGGCTCGATGGAGTTATCGAAAAAAATCTGGTGTGCTAAGGATCAAATTAAAGCATGGGATGAATTTATGCTGAAAGGAATCGCACCGACGGGTAAGGATTGCGATACACCGTTGGATGCATTGCTGAAATCGGGTCATGAAAATAAAGTATCGGGTACGCCGACGTTGGTTTTCGCTGATGGTTCGATTGTCGGCGGCATGATTCCTGCTGCAACCATTGAAGAAAAACTGGAGAGCGCGAGCAGAAGCAAATAAATCCGTCGAACGGTTTAAGTTTAAAAAAGCTTGCTGAATTCTCCAGCAAGCTTTTTTATTGCTGCGAGAGTGTGGATGGCTTAGCGTCGCGCGGCATCAAAACCCACATCTTCCCGCGCTGTTTCATTTTTCCCGCCTGGTTTCCCGCTTCATGACCGAATCCCCAGAAGAAATCTGCGCGGATTCCGCCTTTGATGGCGCTGCCGACATCCTGCGCCACCATCAATCGGTTCAGCGGTTTGTTGCTGTTAGGCCAAGTCGTCGCCAGAAATACCGGTGCGCCTTGCGGGATCGATAGCGGATCGATCGCGATGCTGCGTTCTGCGGTCAACGGTACGCCCAAAGCGCCGATCGGGCCGGATAAATCCGCCGGCAGTTCGCGGAAAAATACATAGCGGGCATTTTGCTGCAATAGCCAGGGCAATTTTTTGGGGTTTTGCTGTCCCCATTGTTTGATGCCTTGCATGGAAGCTTTTTCCAGCGGCAATTCACCGCGCTCGACCAGGAGCTTGCCGATTGAATTGTACGGGTAGCCGTTCTGGTCGGCAAAGCCGATTTTCATGGTTTTTCCGTTGTCCAGAACGATCCGCCCGGAACCCTGGACATGCAGGAAAAACAGCTCGACTTCGTCTTCCACCCAAAGTAGTTCGTAACCATTGAGCAGCTTCGGATTGTTCATGATATCCGCCCGGCTGTGATAGGGCACAACCTTGCGTCCGTTCAGGCGGCCGCGCAGGCGCAAATCCTTCAGTTCAGGGTAGGCGGCGCCCAGTTCGATGGTCAGCAAATCATCCGGGGCGGCATATACCGGGTAGCGATAGCGGTTGGAGGGTTTGCGGCTGCCTTTGAGCAGGGGCTCGTAGTAACCAGTGATCAGACCTTCCTCGGTATTATCAGTGTTGACGATTTGATAGGGCGTGAAGTAGGTTTCAAAAAAATTTCTTAACGTGGTGTTATCGTTTTTCTTCTGCGCTACCGCCAACCGGCAAGTTTCCTTCCAGGCGGGTTGTTTGTTCAGAGCCGTGCAGCTTTTCAGGAATGCCTGCCACGCCGGCTGCAGATCGTCCTGTTTCCAGCCGGTTAGTGCAGACCATTGAACGGGTTTGTGAACAGACTTAGTCAGCGGTTTTTCGGGCGGCGGCGGTTTGACGGCTTCAGTCGGCTCAGCGGGTGGCAGCGTGGGGCTAATAGGCCCGGTAGCACAAGCAGTGAGGAGCAAGTACGAAACGGCAACAATAAAACTGAATTGGTTTTTCATCGGATTTTGGTTAAAGTAACAGCCTACTTTTAATTGGATCGTATCTTAAATTATGTGGTTACTTGCAGTCGAAGCCGCTGTGGCGTTAGGTTTATTTTTGTTTATCATCTGGTGGACCATGTTTTCAAACAAGAAAAAGAAAGACGATGAAAACAAGGATAAATAGATAGCGTCCGTCCGGTTAGTCATTCACTGTTTGATATAAATACTGCCTGGTTATCCTGTTAAACCGGATTTTCAATATCGATGAACTGGTGCTGGATATCGAATTTCTGCGCGATGTGATCGCCCACGGCCTGCACGCCATAACGTTCTGTCGCATGGTGCCCCGCGGCAATGAACGCAACACCGGATTCACGCGCGGCATGTACATTCTGTTCCGAAATTTCCCCGGTGATGTAAGCATCTACACCTTGTTGAATGGCGGTTTCAAAATAGCCCTGCGCCGCGCCGGTACACCACGCGATTTGCCGGATGGGTTTGCCGGGGTCGCCGATGACGGTTGGCTTGCGCAGCAGCGTGCGTGATATTTTCTCCGCGAAGGCGCTCAACGTGGTCGCTTGGTTCAATTCTCCGCATGCTGCGATATCTTGCTCGCCGAAACGGCCGGTTTCGATCAATCCCAATTTCTTACCCAACAATGCATTGTTGCCGAGATGATGATGCACATCCAGCGGCAGATGGTAGGCGAATAAGTTGATCTGATGCTGTATCAGCAGCGCAATGCGGCGGCTTTTCATACCGGTGATGCGCATATCCTCGCCGCGCCAGAAATAACCGTGATGCACCAGAATGGCGTCCGCCTTCGCTGCGACGGCGGCTTGTAGCAAATCAAGTGAAGCGGTAACGCCGCTGATCAGGGTTTGAATGCGGTCGCGCCCTTCCACTTGCAAGCCATTTGGGCAATAATCATGAAAACGGGATATGTCCAGTAATTGATTCAGATGATTTTCTAGTTCATCGCGATGCATTGGTTTGCTCCTTGGCGCGTATACTACTCCGCAACGATTTCATTGCTGCGGTTTTTTATTTTGGAGTAACTTATTTTGATGTATAGACTCTGGTTGATTTTTGCACAAACCGCGACAGTATTGCTGGCTATTTTTTTTGTAATTTCCACACTGCGGCCGGAATTGTTGCCGTGGAAGCCGCGCGCGGAAATCGTCACTATCCTGGAAACCGCGCCGGAAGTTGAAGCGGATAGGCCGGATAGTTATTCTAAAGCAGCGGAAATTGCCATGCCGCCGGTGGTGAATATCTTTACCAGCAAGGAAGCTAGAGAACCGACTCATCCGTTCATGGACGATCCGGCGTTCCGCCGCTTCTTCGGCGAGCAATTCGAATCCAGACCGCGACGCGCATCAAGCTTGGGCTCCGGTGTGATCGTCAGCGCCAATGGCTATATACTGACTAATCACCATGTGATCGAAGCATCCGATGAGGTCGAAGTTGCGCTGGTCGACGGCCGCAAGGCAAAAGCGAAGCTGATCGGTTCCGATCCGGAAACCGATTTGGCCGTGTTGAAAATCAATCTGACGGATTTGCCGGTGATCACGTTCGGGCAGTCGCAGCAAGTCAAAGTCGGCGATGTCGTGCTGGCAGTCGGCAACCCTTTCGGTGTCGGACAAAGCGTCACCATGGGAATTGTCAGCGCGCTGAGTAGAAGCCGGGTCGGTATCAATACCTTTGAAGATTTTA
>CAYQZF010000173.1:0-5817 GCA_964421895.1 uncultured Nitrosomonas sp.
ACTTCCCACATATCACAGCTCTGATACCTCGCCCCTTGGGGCGGGGTCATTCATTATTTGCCGCTTCCAGATTTAATTGGTAGTTTCTGTTGAAGCCAGTTTCACACCCAGGTTTCCGTCAATCTACCATAATTTAGATGTTAAATTTTGTGTTGCGCACCTATCAAAAGGCTTTGATCAACGTAGCAAAGAATTTTTGTCCACATTGAACCTTTTTGCTTTGTCAGAATAAATACTCAGAAATAAAGAAGTGATTATTCTAAGTTAGCGACTTCGTTAGGAGATTTAAAGATTGAAAATACTTTACGAAGAACCAGTGCTTATCAAGTTTGATTTAATCGATTCATCAAAAATATATAAGCAGGGGATGGAGATAGCTGGTTAATTTTTAAGAGAATATTGCATCAAGTGGACGAATAATCTGCTTGGACGATATTGGCCCGCAATCCAATTTTAAAACCCGGCGAGTGAATCCAACTACATGGCCGGTAAGACTCACTGCACTGACGCAAACTTCCTGCCGAAAATAATCATGGTACTTGCTTAAACCGGAGCAACTAGCGCCGGGATTGGCTCAGGTTCCTGGAGTATGAAAAACGGGCACAGAAGCAAGCTAGCCTGAGACCTCACGATGCAGCGGTTTTCTCATTCAGGTGAAACTTCACAGATGATCGAAGTAAGTATAGTGCAAAGAAATTATTTAGAGAATGACTCAGATAATTCCTGCAGTTTACCGTTATATATAAAAATTTGAACTGTGAGATTTACTATATTTTTTAAGGAAAATTCCGTAATCCCACGATATCAAGCTGGGATTAGTCAAATTTTCCTGCTGTCAATGAAAAATTTATATTGGAAGAGCGAAAGGAGTAGTGAAATGTCATTAAAAAATTCAATTAAGGGATTTAAAGCTTATTTAGGCGATAAAGAATCGTTGCTGGATACGAATTACAAACGAATTGCGGAGATGATCCAATTGCATTGGGGCTACAAGGAGTTTTATCAATATATCAATAAACTGCTGGTTGTCGAAAGAGACAAAGGCAGGCAAGGATTCCCGATGGAAGTGCTCCGTGAGATCTATGCATTGCAGGAAATTCATGAAAAAGAATTTCCCGGATTGAGGTCTGTAGGGAATGGTGGCTTACCCGCGATGCGCGCTCGAAACAACAGCACCCTGTTGATATAGAAATTTCCAAAGATCGAAGTAAAGCAGGTAAAGGTTGGTAGCAATACTTACTTTTCGCCAACGGAAATTGCTGATGGCTGCTGCAACGCCGCTCGAAACTGAACAGTTATCTATGAATATCCACATGGATTCCCGTGCTGATCTTGTCAAACAATTCCAATAAATCGCTGTTGCGCATACGGATACATCCGATCGATCCGGGTTTGCCCATTTCCACGCTATCCGGCGTGCCGTGAATGTAAATATAGCGGCGCATGGTATCGACCGAACCGAAACGGTTGAATCCCGGCTCGCAGCCGCACAACCACAAAATGCGCGTCAGAATCCAATCCCGCTTAGGAAATTGCTGCGCCAGTTGCGGTGTATATATCTCGCCGGTGGGCCGACGCTTGATAAAAACCGTATTGACCGGCTGATCGGTACCGATCTTGGCGCGGATAACATGCTTGCCGAGCGGTGTGCAAAAACTGCCATTTTCCTGGCCGGTGCCGTTTTTGGCTGATGAAATCCGGTATTGCCGGACGATTTGTCCGTGTTCATCCAACAAATCCAGTTGTTGAGTTGCGATGGTAATATTAATTTTCATAGCGGTTTCGCTCGGTTGCTTTACGTTTTTGCGCGAAAAATTGTTTTAACAGCGCGCTGGCTTCTGGGGCCAGAATGCCCGGATCAACCTGCAAGTGATGATTTAATCGCACTTCCGCAGGCAAATCGATGACACTGCCGCACGCGCCGGTTTTTGGGTCGGTGGCGGCAAATACCAAGCGTTGAATGCGCGCGTGAAAAATCGCGCCGATGCACATCGTGCACGGTTCCAACGTCACATACAAAGTGCAATCCAGCAAACGATAATTGGCTAAGTGCACCCCGGCAGCACGCATTGCCATGATTTCGGCATGCGCTGTCGGATCAGCAGCAGAAATCGGTCGGTTGTAGCCGTGCCCGATGATACTATCGTTGCGCACTACTACAGCGCCGACCGGTACTTCGCCTTGTTCTTGAGCCTGTTGCGCTAATTCCAGCGCGGCTCGCATGAAATATTGGTCGCGTTCCGTTGCCGCTGACATTACGGATTCGCGCTGCAAAATCGGTATTTTGTGATTCATTCTGATGACGGTTTTTATGCTACATTGCGCGTTCATTTTGATAGGTCGGATTGTTTTCCGGTTGTTTTCCATCAACACTACTACTTTTTCATTTTTCTTGCATTTATGATCGCTCAAGCGCAATCGCAACTTCATACCATTCGTGATCTGCTCCGTTTCACCGTCAGCCAGTTTAACAAAGCCGGCCTGCATTTCGGTCACGGTTCCGCCACGGCTTATGATGAAGCGGCGTATCTTATTCTGAAAACGCTCTATTTACCACTGGATCAACTCGATCCTTTTCTGGATGCGCGAGTGACCGAGATCGAATGCAAACAGGTGCTGGAAATCATTGAGCGCCGCGTCAAAGATCGCATACCCGCGGCCTACCTGACGCACGAAGCATGGCTCGGCGATTTCAGCTTTTATATCGACGAACGCGTCATCGTTCCGCGCTCGTTTATCGCCGAATTATTGCAAACGCAACTGTCACCGTGGATCATCGATCCCGATCACATCACAACTGCGCTCGATCTCTGCACCGGTTCCGGTTGTCTGGCTATCCTGATGGCCCACGCTTTTGAGAACGCAGACATCGATGCCGCCGATATTTCCCTGCAGGCGCTCGCCGTTGCCCAAAAGAATGTGCAGGATTACGGTTTGCAAGAACGCATCAGCCTGATCGAATCCGATCTATTCTCGGCATTGTCAGATAAACGCTACAATTTGATCATCAGTAATCCGCCGTACGTCAATGCCGAATCGATGGAATGCTTACCGCAGGAGTATCGCCATGAACCGGAAAATGCGCTGGCGAGCGGTGAAGATGGTCTAGATGCAACCCGGCAAATCCTGCGGCGAGCCGGACGGTATTTGAGCGATGATGGTATTTTGGTGGTCGAAATCGGCCACAACCGCGACACACTGGAGCAAGCATTTCCGCAATTACCGTTCACTTGGCTGGAAACCAGCGCGGGCGATGGGTTTGTTTTTCTACTGCAAAAAGATCAATTGCAGAATTATTAGATAGTGTATTACGAGATATTTGCCCAGAGAGCGATGTATCTGATTTGTACAGCAGCGAGGAAAGAGGCGGAGTTTCTGGTGTATCTTGTGGCGATGCCGCGCTATCTCGTGAGATTCAGAAAAGCATTTTTGACAAGATGCCGCATTCATACAATGCATTATCGTAAGACCTTTGCGCAGTGTGGCTTTTCTTTGGAGGGATTATAGCTTCCGTGCCCTGTTTTCTGGCTTGTTCAATAAGCGCATTGCTGCCATAACCGCGATCAGCCAGTAAATAATCCGTGTCAAATCCTTCGGTCAGGCAGCCAGTCTGAGTGCAATCCGCCGTGGTGCCTGGTGTAATAGAAACTCTGACCGGCTACCATGCGTATTCACGAACAGATGTATCTTGGTGTTGAGTCCCTTTTTGTTGGCTTATGTCCTGATTTCCGCCTCTGGCTTCGGTAGCGTGAGGATGAACCTTGCAATGACTTGCATCAATCATCAGTCATTTTGATCAGGTTACGCAGGAATGCCGTTGATACGTTCCTGTTGGATTTATCGGGGCGCTCCACATCAGCGAACTTGCTTGTGCGACCGATGGCGGCGAGCAGATACAGCTTACCTTCTTCAGTCCTTACCCTCGACAATATCGAGATGGAAGTAGCTAATCGGGTATTGCCTAAATTTCTTCTTCGCCGGTTTATCGCCTTCTATATCCGACAATCGGCTGATGCCATGGCGCTAATCAATAGCGATGCAGGGTTGACCGTGACTGATGCGGAATCGCGGGTTGCAGGGCTTACAAGCAATCATCCAGAGGCAGGAGCGTATGCTGACAAAAAACCATGCACAGACACCTTCTTCCTTTGTTAAAACAGTCGAAGCCGGTTCCTTCGGCACCATCGGCGCATCGTGAACAAAGGTTCATTTCCACTTTGCCACTGTCTTTGCATTGACCCCGTGGCGTTTTGCAAGAACCTTTAAGCTCTCCTGACTATGTTGTTTCGCTCGACGGGCTGCCTCTGTCGTGCGGGCGCTTCCATGTAGTATTTGTCCTATAATTCCTTCCTCCGCAGCTGTTCGTATATTATTTCAGTATACTATGGGATTAAACACCTATTGCAGCCCAAAAATATTTAAAGTTTTTAATGCCAAATCCGAAATAAAAACAGATTGACATGTCTGCTGTAAGTAAAGATTAAATTGCTGGCTAAATATTAAGCATGAGAATGCCGTAAGCTATGCAATAAATAACCAGGGTGAGTTATTAATTAATAGAAATAGAAATGAAAAAATCGCATTTATTTTTAACATTGTTCTAGGTTCTGTTGACGTCTTGATATAAGCATACAGTAGATAATAACAAACTCGTAACATTGGTATTCCTATACCATCAACAAAACGAGTTTGTGATGCCCCGATTAATGCTCAGTGATGAGTTCTGGCCGAAGCTGGAGGAGATTCTCCTTCAAGAAGCGATTGATAACAAGCGCAATCTGCGCATGACAGTAGAAGATATGTTGTATCAAATGGGGATTGGCTGTCCGGGGCGAGACTTGTCTGAGGCATTTGGAAGCTGGAGCTACATCTATAAAAGACTCCCTGCGTGGTCATTAAGCAGCAAATGGTTAAGGATCTTCAGAACGCTGCCGATTGTGATCCAGACTGTGAATGGGAATTTATTGATGGCAGTTATGTTAAAGCGCACCAGCATAGTGCAGGCGTAACGGACAAAAGAAACCGCAGGCGATCGGTAAAAGCCGCGCAGGCACTACCACCAAGCTTTATCTGGTTGTGGATAGTTATCGGGTTTGAAATCACCGGTGGAGAAATCAATGATTGCTCTATAGCGCCGATTTGATTGCCAAACTGCTTGGCACGAAAGCGATTATTGCGGACAAGGGCTATGACAGCAAATGTATGCGAGAACAGATAACGAAGAAAGGGGCTCGCGCTGTGATACCGGAAAAGCGCGGCTCGTTAAAGGGTAACGCAAATATGGATTGGGGTTTGTATAGATACGGGCATGGGGTAGAAAATACTTTTGCCCGGCTAAAGCAGTGTCGGGTAGTAACGGTACGATACGATAAACTGAAAGGAAATTTTGAAAGAAAGTATGGTAACCATGGGCATGCGGATATCTGTAATTATCCATGTAAAATGTCAACAGACCTTAAGTTAGTTGTATGACGATCCGGTGAATGGGGTGCTTTAGAATAGATCAAGAAGTGATAATGTCAATAACATAAAGCCAAATGACCAACAAAACAGAACATATACTTGCAAGAGTTTCGCGCGGAAGAATTGATGATACCCGAGTGCTGGTTGTTGTCGATGAATATGTCTCTGGCGAAACATTGAAAAATATACTCAATGACTGGCAATATGCGATTATTGGCATTTGTACTTCAAGTCAGGAAGCTCTCACCAGAGTAAAAAAAGACAAGCCTGATTTAATTCTGACAGACATGGAGTTAAACAATTGCGATGGTATCTATTTAGCGCGGCAAATGAATTTGCAAACTGATAATTCCA
>CAYQZF010000174.1:0-5722 GCA_964421895.1 uncultured Nitrosomonas sp.
TTGCCGCCAATTCATCCAGCAGTTGCGATGCCTCTGCGAAGTGGCGGCTGGTGCGAAACAGTGTTTGGGGATAATTGGGGTAGCGTTTTTTTAGTAATGGCAGAATATCATGGCGCAGAAAATTCCGATTGAAGGCGGTGTCGCCATTGCTTTCGTCGTTAATCCAACGTAATTCATTTTGCCGCGCATAATCTTCAATGCTGTGGCGGGAAGCTTCCAGCAACGGCCGCAGTATTTGCGGCGCGATTGCGGATTGTTTTCTGACAAACGGCATTGCGCTCAGTCCGCGTATTCCAGCCCCCCGGAATAATTGCAATAACAATGTCTCGGCCTGATCATCCAAATGCTGCGCTACGACGATGAAATCAGCCGGCACGCGGCTGAAAACGAGATATCGTTCTTCACGCGCAATTGCTTCGAGACTGACCCCGGTTTCTTTTTTTATTTTCAGATAGGCGATGTGAATGGAAATGCCATAAGCATGGCAGAGATCGCAGCAGAACCTGCTCCAGCGGGTTGCGTTACTGCTGATGCCATGATTGACATGCACAGCGGAAAGCGAAAACGGTATTTGCTTGGACAGCACCATGAGGATGTCCAGTAACACGACTGAATCGATTCCGCCGCTCAGAGCAATCGTTAGATGATTGCCCGGTTTGATGTGAGCAAGTAAAACTTCTTGGGCGTTATCGATCAGGTTATTCGATTTTGACTTCCTTGAATGAGCCATAGGCCATCAGCCGGTCCAGCCGTTTTTCTAGAAGTGCTTCGACGGAACGATCCTGAAGTTTGCGCAGCGATTCTTTCAGCACCGTTTTTACCGATTGCATGATGGCCGGATAATCGCGGTGAGCGCCGCCGATGGGTTCAGCAATGATGCTGTCGATCAGATTCATGGCTTTCAAGCGATCCGCCGTAATGCCCATAATTTCGGCAGCTTCCGGCGCTTTGTCGGCGCTTTTCCATAAAATAGAGGCGCATCCTTCCGGCGATATGACGGAATAGGTCGCGTATTGCAACATATGAATCATGTCGCCGACGGCGACCGCCAAAGCACCGCCCGAACCGCCTTCGCCGATGATGACGCAAATCACCGGGATTCTTAACTCCGCCAAAACGTAGAGATTTCTGCCGATGGCTTCCGATTGCCCGCGTTCTTCCGCGTCAATCCCGGGATATGCGCCGGGTGTATCGATAAAAGTAATCAGCGGAATCGAAAATTTTTCCGCCAGGCGCATCAAGCGCAATGCTTTGCGGTAGCCTTCAGGTTTCGGCATGCCGAAATTGCGGTGAATTTTTTCCCGGGTATCGCGGCCTTTTTGATGGCCGATCACCATCACAGTTTGACCGTTGAAGCGCGCCAAACCGCCCACTATGGCGTGATCGTCCGAGAAATTCCGGTCGCCATGCAGTTCTTCGAAATCGGTAAATAAATGTTCAATGTAATCCAGTGTATAGGGGCGCTGGGGGTGACGGGCGACTTGCGAGATTTGCCATGGCGTTAGTTTGGCGTATACATTTTTTGTCAGAGATTGGCTTTTTGCTTGCAGGCGGGCAATTTCAGCAGAAATATCCAAGGCCGAATCATCCTGCGCAAAACGCAGTTCCTCTATTTTTGATTCAAATTCTGCAATATTTTGCTCAAATTCCAGAAAAGTGATTTTCATGTGGGTTAAGCTATAATCCGAAAGATGAAATGATACAGGATTTACAGCCCAACCGGCACGGCTCAGTGAATCAAGCGGATGGTTTATTTCGCATCAATCGGAAGGTTTTTTTCAGGTAATAAAACTGTCGACTGCTAAAAAATATAGAGGTGGAAATATTTTATGAATAGGCGCATTTTTCTGCAGCGAGTAAGTGCGTTCGTAGCATTTCCCGCCACCCTATTTGTTTTCCCGGTGCAACTCGATGCCAGCGGCGCCAATCCGATAGCAATCGTGCCGCTCAATAAGCCGAAAGAAACTTGGCGCGGATTGGTAACGCCGGAGGCCTACCGGGTTTTATTTGAAGAAGATACCGAGGAACCCGGAAGCAGCGAGTTAAATTCTGAAACGCGCGAAGGAATCTATATTTGTGCGGCATGCCATTGGCCGCTGTTTGAAAGTCAATATAAATATGAGAGCGGAAGCGGATGGCCCAGTTTTACTCAGCCTATTTCTGGGCATATTGGTACCAAGCCTGACTATCAACTCATTTTTTTGCGCACGGAGTACCATTGTGCGCGTTGTGGCGGGCATCAAGGTCATGTCTTTAAAGACGGCCCGCTACCGGGGGGTGAACGCTGGTGCAACAACGGATTAGCGCTAAAATTTGTGCCGCGGGCGGAACCATTACCGCCGCTCAGAAGCTAGCGGTACCGGGAATCAACGCTGTTTTTTTAGATAGATGATTTGTAAGAATTTAACTTGGCAAGCTATCTTGTGGTATTTCAAAGTTTTAATCAGATTTGTATAAAATTGTCAGTTCGATTATGCTATTACGCGCAAATCAAAACGAAGAACATGGGAGATTAGATGTTTAGATTTTTACTTGTAGTATTGGCTTTTGCTATTTTGACACTGAGTGCCTGTGAAGGTAAGAAAAGTCTTGATGGTTATCCTATGGATAAACCGCCTCCTTCTGCTTATGCACCAAGAGATTCTGAACCTCAAGAATTAAAATAATAAACGGAATAAGCAAGTAGCAAAATTTCAGAAATAACACTTCTTAAGCCACAAATTCTCGAAGAAAGGGAATTTGTGGGTTCTGGTTGATAATCAAAAGAAGATTTACCGAATGTTGTTAGTAAATTATTTTTTTGTCCATCAATCAAATCTCTGGTTTCCATTTTCTTATCGGAATACTTAAATACCATGAAGATGGATTTTCAGAAAACAGGGGATCATTTAGATATTATTTTTTGTCTGGATGATTAAAACCTGAATTGCAGTTATGGATATCGATTGACTTTTAGCGAGAAAGCGTGCTTGAAAGGCTAATCAAATTCGTTATATACTGCGCGCTTTATTATTTTAAGAACTTTTTATAGGGAAAATCACATGAAATATACTCTTCTGGTTGCACTTTTACTCGCTTTAACGTTATCTGCGTGTGGCAAACCTAGCCAAGCACTGCCTGAAACCGAAAAAGCAAACTATGATAAAGTCATGAGTGGCGGAGAACCAGACGTTAAAAAGAAATAATTTTTCTGTTTGGAGAAATAAAAAACCGCCTTTAGAGGCGGTTTTTTATTTCTAGGCTTCTTTTATTTAAGCTATTTAAGCTGCTCATGTAATAGCTTCAGGATGCGGCTGGCCGTTGATACGCTTACGTCGGTTCCATCATCATTCAGTAAACTGACTGAACTGGAGTTTGTACCAGTATTATGTACTTGGATACGGTATTTTTCTGCTTTTGCACCATCTTTATCCCCGCTGCGCCAGAACATGATATTGGAAAGAATACCTTCGTCGTCTCCTTTTTTCTTCCTGTCTGAATCAGGATTGACGTAGCGTACAAAATAAATTCCCTGTTCCCGATTGCGATCTTCAACGGTGAAGCCGATTCGATCGAGTGCTAAACCGACTCGCCGCCATGAGCGGTCAAACGCTTCATTTACTACCAGCGAAGTGCCTTCTTTGTTGATAAGTGCGCGTTCCTGGGTGGAACTTCTGCCCGTGGTTAACTCCAGTTTGGCTTTTTGTTCCTCAACGCCAAAGCGCATCATTAAGCGTGATAACATTTCGGCTTCCAAATTGGGATCTGCCGGGCGCGGTTGCCAGATGGTACGGTTAAGGTTACCGCCTTCCAGAACTTCGGTCATACCGCGATGGCTGATATAGACTTCAGTGCTTCCGGTTTCATTGCGTTCCAGCCGGGTGCGGAATTTATCCCGTTCAGCGGTTGAATAAATGCTATCGAGGAAAGTGGAAAGAAAAGTACGGATGATATCTTGCGGTATTTTAGCCCGGTTCTCCGCCCAATCGGTTTCCATGATACCTGCTTCAGGAATCTCTACTTTGATCAGAAACCCGAGTTCTTGCCAAAATTCCTTAATCACCGGCCACACAACTTCAGGCGGCTGAGGTATTACCAGCCAGCGTTGCGTTCCGGAGCGTTCGATGTGCACATTTTGAATCGATGCTGGTACTAAGGAAGCCGTGGCACTTTTTTGTTGCCCGCCGCGTTCACTACTATAACTAGAAAAAGTTGTACTGCCGGACGAGCTATCCGGTATTGCGTAACGCTCATCGATCGCAGGCTGGATGAGATCGGGTGGTATTTCTAGAGGCGGCAGCTTTCCGGCCGACTTGTAATCAATGGTTTTGGTATCCGGAAACAGGTCGATCATTTTGCAACCTGTGTTTGTCAATGAAAGCGTCAATACCAGAGACGGTATGGCTACTTTCCGCCATTGCATTTTTGACATCTTACCTCTTAATTTGGATATTGGCCGATTGCATCGCTTCGCGCAGCAGCTGGTGATACTGACTGGATAAAGGCGTAAGCGGCAGGCGGATTCCAGGGCCGATTAAACCCATTTCTGCAACAGCCCATTTCACTGGAATAGGGTTGGCTTCGACAAACAGATCGATGTGCAAACGCAGGAGCTTGCTATTGAGCGCTCGCGCGGTATTAAGATCGCCGGCGAATGCGGCTGTGCACATGTCATGCATCATGCGCGGGGCTACGTTGGCGGTGACTGAGATTACGCCATGCCCGCCTAACAGCAGAAAGGCCAACCCACTGACATCATCGCCGCTATAAATGGAGAAACCGGACGGTGCGCGCTGTAACAAATCGGAACCGCGCCCGATATCGCCCGTGGCATCCTTGATACCGATAATATTCGGGATTTGCGCTAGACGCAGGGCGGTGTTGTTATGGATATCGGCCACGGTTCTTCCCGGGACGTTATACAAGATATGCGGGATATCAACGGCTTCGGCAATCGCTTTGAAATGCTGGTACAGCCCTTCCTGAGTCGGTTTGTTGTAATAGGGAGCAACTGAAAGGCAAGCATCAACGCCTGCGTTCTTGGCATAAATCGATAAGTCAATGGCTTCGCGTGTTGAGTTCGCGCCCGTGCCCGCAATAACCGGTATGCGTCCCGCTACGTGATCGACCGCAGTGCGCATCAGCAGATGATGCTCATCAAAATCCACGGTTGGGGACTCACCGGTGGTGCCGACTACTACGACACCATCGGTTCCTTGGTCAATGTGAAAATCAAGAAGAGCGCGGAAGCGGTCCAGATCCAATCTGCCCTCATCATCCATGGGTGTAACGATAGCAACCAAGCTACCTTTAAACATAACAATCTATCCGGTAAAAAGAATACATTTTACCCGAATCTCATGACGTTTAAGCATATTCACCACGCTTCCCGGAATATTTTAACGCCTGCCGCCGATTTCAATTACCTATCCCGATCGGGTTCACCAGAGTGCTACTCGCTCGTCCGTGTGAAGCTGACCTGGCCGTCGTGGTAATCGACGGTAATGGTATCTTTGGCAACAAATTTTCCTTCCAGAATCTCTTTGGCTAACGGATTCTCAATTTGCGCTTGGATTGCCCGTTTCAGCGGACGTGCGCCGAACACCGGATCGAAGCCCGCTTGAGAAATAACGGACAACGCCGCATCGCTGACGGTAAGGTGCATGTCCAGTTTGGCTAACCGGGCTTCCAGATTGTGCAGTTGTATTCTGGCGATGGATTGAATATGTTTCTGATCCAACGC
>CAYQZF010000175.1:0-5719 GCA_964421895.1 uncultured Nitrosomonas sp.
TGAAACCGGTTTTCCGCCCGATAAGCTGGTGCTGGAAATTACTGAAGGTGCTTTGATGGAGCATAGCGAAAATACGTTAGCCACGCTGCTGGCGCTGCGCGATCATCATATTCAAATCGCTCTGGATGATTTCGGCACTGGTTATTCGTCGATGAATTATCTAAAACGATTACCCATCAATCACATTAAGGTGGATCAGAGCTTCGTGCGCGGCTTGCAAGATAATAAAGAGAATCTCGCGATTGTCCGCGCTATTATTTCCTTATCGAAAAACCTTGGTTTTTCCGTTACTGCCGAAGGTATAGAATTATTGAATCAGGCTCAGATTCTGAAATATTTCGGCTGCGAAACCTTGCAAGGTTACTATTTCAGCCAACCAATCACGATACAAGAGATGCTTGCACTCACCGACAAGCAGTGGTCCATTCAAGCTCTCAAGCCGCAGGGAGTCAATCATGAAAGTAGCTGACATCAATCAGTTAAATATCAGCACCTCCTTGCCCAGCCCTAAAGGCGTCGCGCTTGCGCTGCTGGAAGCCTGCCGGCAGGAAGATGTCACCATCGCTGAAATTTCCAAACTGATCCAGACCGATCCGGCGCTTTCAGGCCGCTTGATTCAACGCGCCAATGCCACCAATCAAACCACCCGCCCTGTCTCATCGATTTCCGATGCCGTATCCCGTGTCGGTCTAACCGCTGTCAAGCAGCTGGCCATGGGATTTTCATTGATCGATCAGTATCAGCAAAACTCCGGCAAAGGATTCGACTACCAGCAGTTCTGGTCGCACTCGCTATTGATGGCGATTGCCATGCAGGAGTTGGGTAAAGTAACGCGGGTTAGCGCCCCCGATGAGTTATTTGCTTGCGGGTTAATGATGCGTATCGGTTGCTTGGCATTGGCCACAATTTATCCGGATAAATACTCTGAATTATTACAAAAGCAATCGCCAAGCACCACACTCAGTCAATTGGAACAACAATATCTGCAAACGGATCACAATGAATTGACAGCAGCCATGTTGATCAATTTCGGTTTCCCGACGATCTTCGTTGAATCCATTTACTATCATGAGACTCCGGATGAATCTGGTTTCTCGGAAGGCTCGCGGCCGTATCAAATCGTGCACCTTTTGTATCTGGCCAAACAAATCGCCGATTTTGCCTTAACCAATGAATGCGAGCGCAATCATCACATCTCCCGGTTAATTTTGCTGGGCGGAAAAATTGGATTGGATACGGAAACATTTGGTGCCTTCATCGATCTTCTTATACAAGAATGGCATACGTGGGGAAAAATACTCAAGATCCCAGTCACGGATTTTCCTCAACCATTTCACAAGATGATGAATGCTTCTGCGCCACGCCCGGAAAAATCATCCAATGCCGCTTCGTTGCGCATTTTGTTGGTGGAAGATGATCTGTCAAGCCAGATTCTTATTAAGGAATTACTCGCTAACGCACTCGGCCACACCGTTTTCACCACCAGCAACGGTCAACAAGCCCTGGCGCTGGCGATGGAAGTTTTACCACATATCGTCATCACCGATTGGATGATGCCGGTCATGAACGGGCTTGAGCTAACCGAGTCCCTGCGCGCGACCGACTGGGGGAAAAATTTATATGTCATCATGTTGACCAGCATAGAAGATGAAGAAGAAGTCATCAAAGCGTTCGACGCAGGCGTCGACGATTACGTCACCAAGCCGATCAATTTACGCGCCTTCCGCGCTCGCCTGCGAGCAGCCTGGCATTACCGGCAATTGCAAGAATCCTGGGAGCGAGACCGTGAGCAACTCAAGCGCTTTGCCGCGGAACTGGCGGTCACCAATCGCAAGCTGGAGTACTATGCATTGACCGATATGCTGACTGAACTACCAAACCGGCGTTCCGGTATGGAAACGTTGGCGGAAACCTGGAGTATCGCCAATCGTTCGAACCAGTTGATGGCTGTCATGCTGCTCGACATCGATCATTTCAAGGCAATCAACGACACTCACGGTCATGCGGTGGGCGATAAAGTGCTCAAAGAATTATCCGCGATCATCCGGAAAACGGCCCGCAAAGGCGACACTTTTTGCCGCATGGGGGGAGAAGAATTTCTGGTTGTTTGCCAGCTTGGGAATTCGGATGCCAAATCGATCATCCTATTTGCCGAAAGGTTGCGGCAGCAAATCAGCCAACAACAAATCAATATCGGTGAAATCCATACCCAAATCACCATCAGCATCGGTGTCGCATTAAAAGAACCTTGCATGAAAAGCGAAGATCATTTGGTCAATGCAGCCGATAAAGCACTTTATGCTGCCAAAAATGCCGGAAGAAACCAAGTTTTCTTGACATTTAAAAACCGGCTTTTGGCTGCATCGTCCATTATTGACAAACCGCCGGTTAAAACTTGAGGAAGCTTGGATATACGGCTGCGCTGGCCATACGGCGCTGAAATCAGACGCTATGCTTATTGTCCAGTCTGCTTTTTACCGGTGTTCGCCTTGTTTAGCCGTCGTCCGCCGCCATTTTTAGAGTCTCTCTGGACTGCTTTTTTAATCCTTGGAAAACAAACCGGAATCTGCCGCAATTAACGCTTTGAAGAATTACCTGACAAGGTATCATGCCGGTTTCTGACAAAAATAACATTTGTTAAATAGCGGCAAACCCCGCGGAACAGCGTTCATTGGAAACTAATAACTTGTGACTTTGATGCGTAAACCAGAAAGAATACTCCATCTAAAGTTAGCCATTCTCATTATTTTCTGCTGTCTGACGGAGATTGTCATCGCAGAAAATAAAACAATGATGGGGAAAAAACCGGTTGATAATCAATTCTTGGATCTGAGCATTGAGGAACTGATGAACATCGAAGTTACCTCAGCTTCGAGGCACTCACAGAAACTATCGGAAGTTCCCTCCGCTATTTTCGTCATTACCCAGGACGACATCCGCCGCTCGGGCGCAACCAGCATACCGGAAGCATTACGCATGGCGCCCGGTGTCGAGGTCGCCCGTATCGGCACGGACAAATGGGCCATCGGCATACGCGGCTTCAACGGCCGCTTTGCCAACAAGTTGCAAGTCATGATGGACGGCCGTAGTGTCTACAACCCGCTGTTCGCCGGTGTGCAATGGGAACAGCAGGACACACTGATGGAAGACGTCGAGCGCATCGAAGTCATCCGCGGCCCCAACGCGGCAGTCTGGGGCGCCAACGCTGTCAACGGAGTAATCAACATCATTACCAAAAAAGCAGCCGATACGCAGGGCGCGCTAATCTCAGGCGGCGGCGGCAGTTTTGAGCATGGCTTTGCCGGGGTGCGTTACGGTGCGAAAATCAATGAAGAAACTCCTTTCCGCATCTATGCCAAAGGTTTTACCCGCAGTCATACCAAATCCTTAACCGGAGAGAATATTAACGATCAATGGCATTCCGCCCGCGGCGGATTCCGCTTGGATCATCACCGCGGCATTGATCAGTTTACCGTGCAGGGCGATATTTTCTACAATTCGTACGGCGACCGGCTCGATAAATCCGCACTCAGCGCGCCTATCATTCAAATCGAAGCTGCCAGGGCACATGATACCGGCGGAAATATACGCCTGCGATGGGACCGAACCTATTCGGAAAAATCGGCCATCATGCTACAAACCTATTACGATCGCGTCGATTACAAGGCATTAACAGGCTCGGTATACCGCGCTGAAAGCTTTGACATTGATTTCCAGCACCGCTTTCCTCTCTTTGACAAACATGATGTGACATGGGGAGCGAATTACCGGCTTTATCATAATAACGTATCGGATACTCAACTGATCTCACTCAGTCCGCGCGCGCAAGTCAATCACATGGCCAGCGCGTTCATTCGCGACGAAATCACATTGCTGCCCGAACGGTTGCGGCTTAACCTGGGCTCACGTTTTGATCACAACGATTTCACCGGTATGGAGATTCAACCTAACGCGCGCTTGATGTGGACACCGGATAACCAAAATTCGATCTGGCTGGCGGTTTCGCGCGCGGTACGCATCCCATCTCGAGCGGAAAACGACATTCAGCTCAATACCCGGACAATCAACAGCATTCCAGGCTTCTCTGCGTTATCCTCATTTCCCGTTTTGGCGCAATTAATCGGCTCGTCGAATTTCAATTCGGAAAAATTAATCGCTTACGAAATGGGGTACCGGCATCATTTCTCGCCGCAAGCGTCCACCGACATTTCAGTGTTCTATAATGACTACAGCCAACTTCGCGATCTCTCCGCTGGATTTCCGTTATTCCATGCGAGCTCCCCGCCTTATCTGATAATCCCCGTTGGATTGACCAACAAAGCCTCCGGTCAGACTTACGGGGTGGAAACATCGGTCGAGTGGAAACCTACCGAGAAGTGGCGTTTGCAAGGCAATTACAGCTATCTGAATATGAACATTCACTCCGATTCGCCACTGAGACAAGTCGATCCGACAACCGGCAGCGCAGATAAAGTCAGTCCGCGCCATCAAGTTTCGGTTCGCTCCCACTACGACTTCTCGGAAAAACTACAGATCAACCTCTGGCTACGCTATACCAGTAGCGTGGATTTTTACCGTATTCCGGGCTATGTTACGATGGACGCCAAGGTGGTGCATAGACCGACAAAAAATGTCGAGCTGTTCGTCGCCGGCCAAAACCTGTTTAGCCAAAACCACAGAGAATTTGTCTCCGACTTCATTCCGTCATTACCGGCAGCCCTGCCACGCGGTGTCTATGCCGGAGTGGAATGGCGCTTTTAATGTAAAAAAACCGTGCAGATAAATTTCCGGATTTCCCAGGTGCATTTTCTGCGTTCCGTTTGGAAATGGAGTGTGCTGCAACTTTTAGCTCTGAAGTTTTCGGCTTCGATCCTGCTGACGGGATATTCCGCAAATCCGGCCGTTGCACAAGACAAGCATGCCGATAGCGAGCTTCTAGGCCTGAGTATTGAAGAATTAATGAACGTCAAAGTAACTACCGTTTCGAGAAATCCGCAGAAACTTAACCAAGTCGCATCCGCCGTTTTTGTCATTACTCAGGATGACATCCGACGCTCCGGCGCCACCAGTATTCCCGATGCTTTACGCATGGCACCCGGCATGCAGGTTGAGCGCGTCGGCACGGATAAATGGGCCGTCAGCGTGCGCGGATTCGATGGGCTCTATTCCAACAAGCTGCAAGTGCTGATGGACGGACGCAGCGTTTATATGCCATTTTTCTCCGGTGTTTTGTGGGAACAGCAAGACACAATGATGGAAGACATCGAGCGGATCGAAGTCATTCGCGGCCCGGCTGCTTCCGTGTGGGGCGCCAACGCCGTTAACGGCGTTATCAACATTATCACCAAGAAAGCAGCGGATACGCAGGGGGCGCTGTTATCCGCGGGCGGCGGCAGCTTCGAACGCGGCTTCGTAGGTGCGCGTTACGGTGGCAAGCTCAATGAAGAAACACCTTTCCGCGTGTATGCCAAAGGATTTACCCGTGGACAAACGCAATCGTTATCCGGGGAGAATGTAAATGATCAGTGGCATTCGGCTAGAGGTGGCTTTCGTTTCGATCATAACCGTGGAATCGATCAATTTACACTGCAAGGCGATTATTTTTCCAACTTTGACGGCAGCATGCTCGATAAGAATGCCCTCAACCTATCGGCAAATCCGCTCGGTCAAATGCGCGGACGTAACGAAGGCGGAAATATCCGCTTCCGCTGGGACCGGA
>CAYQZF010000176.1:0-3727 GCA_964421895.1 uncultured Nitrosomonas sp.
AATGACGGATCGATTCCTATGCAGGATTGGATAATTCCCGGCTGGCCGGCGCCAGCCAATGTTAAAGCGTTGTTTACAACCCGCAGCGGCGGCGTCAGCAGCGGGGCGAACGGTGCTTACGCTTCACTGAATCTGGGCGCGCATGTCAACGACGATCCGGCGCACGTGACGCATAATCGCGCGTTGTTGCGCCGCCATTTGCCGAACGAGCCGAAATGGTTGAAACAAGTGCACGGCACCTTGCCCATTTGGATCGACGAGACAGAAGCGGCAACACCGCAAGGCGATGCGGTGCTGAGCCGCTCGCGCGGCACGGTGTGCGCCGTCATGGTGGCCGATTGTCTGCCGGTGTTTCTGTGCGATAAGACAGGCGCCGCGGTGGGGATCGTGCATGCCGGATGGCGCGGGCTGGCCGGAGGGATCATTGAACAATCGGTCGCCGCGCTGCAAGGCGATCGCGAATCGTTGATGGCATGGCTCGGACCGGCCATCGGGCCGGACCACTTCGAAGTCGGCAGCGATGTGTACGATGCATTTGTGCGGCATGACGCGCAAACCGCGCAGGCTTTTACACCAAGGGGGGGCGGGCGCGAAAGAAAATGGCTGGCGGATATTTTTCTGCTGGCGCGCCAGCGGCTGAACAACGCGGGTGTGGCGGAAATTTACGGCGGCGGGATTTGCACTTATAGCGATCCGGCGCGCTTCTTTTCGTACCGCCGCGATGGCGAGACCGGACGGATGGCCGCTTTGATCTGGCTGGAGTAAAAAATCGCTGGCGAGTTAATTTATTACGATGTAACAGCGTATAATCCGCCCTTTCTATTGTCATCGGTTTTATGTCGACGCTTACCTGGATCATCGCCGCCAGCTTGCTGGGCGGGGTATTGAGTTTATTCTGTGCTGCAATACTGGCATTCAATGCCCGGGTGTCGTGGCTTGCCATGCTGGTGTCGTACGCCATCGGCGCATTGCTCGGCGCCGCTTTCCTGAATACGTTGCCGGAAGCGCTTGAACTTGCGGACAATCCGGCGCAAATCACCGGTATCGTGTTGCTCGGTATTCTGGTCTTTTTTATTCTGGAAAAACTGGTCCTGTGGCGGCATTGTCATTTGGAAGATTGCGAAGCGCACGATCTGGCGCATGCGCATGACGCCCCGGCCGCTGCCAAGCTTGCCACCGGCGGCCACCACGCGCACGATCACGGCCGCAGCGGGATCATGATCATTGTAGGCGATACCTTTCATAATTTTGTCGACGGCATCTTGATCGCGGCTGCTTTCATGGTGGATGTGCAGTTGGGTATCGTGACCTCGATCGCGATTATCGCGCACGAAATCCCGCAGGAAGCGGGCGATTTTATTATTCTGCTGAACTCGGGCTATACCCGCCGCATGGCGTTTCTGCTGAACCTGCTGTCCAGCTTTGCCACGCTGGTTGGCGGGGTATTGGCTTATTTCATGTTGCATAGCATGAATTTCCTGGTGCAGCCGCTGCTGGCGATTGCTTCGGCCAGCATGATTTATGTGGCGATGTCGGATCTGATTCCGGGGTTGCATAAGCGTCCGGAGATTCATGCGACGGTTCAGCAGGTGGCATTGATTTTACTGGGGATCGCTTCGATTTGGATCATGGGAAATTTTTTTCCGCACGATTGACGGCAGCTCCGGAAACTTAACTGACGAGGTATGTAACGATGAAACGATTGATGGTGCTGTTACTGCTGCTTTTTTGCGTTGGCGCTGTGCATGCGCAAGAGAGCAATATTCTCGAGAAAGTGGAGAGCAGCGCGCGTTCCTGGCTTGGATTGATCGATAGCGGAAATTATAAGGAGAGCTGGGAAAATGCCTCGCCGCTATTTAAGGAAAAAACAGCCGAAGGCGTATGGGTCAAATCGATTACCGCCATCAGGGCACCGCGCGGCGCGGTGAACGCGCGCTATATCGCTACGGCCGGTTCGGCCAAATCGCTATCGGGGCTGCCCGACGGAGAATACGTCGTGTTGCAGTTTTATACCACTTTTGCGGAAAAAGGCCTGGCGCTGGAGACGATTACGCTGACGAAAGCGCAAGATGACGCATGGCAGATCGCCGCTTACGAAATCAAGTGAAACACCGGATTCCCGCGCCGCTGAAACTCAACCGGCGCCCTTGAATCCCTGCGAAATGCGGTAGTAGACGCGCCGCACCGGCGTGCCGTAGCGCTCGATCACGCGGTATTCGATGGAACCGGGGTTGTCGAGCATGGGGCTGACGTCGGTGGTTCTTGAGCGGATTTTTTCTAAATGACGGCGCTTCATGCCGACCTGGATGACAGGGCGATCGGAAGGTTCCTTCGACGGCAGCCAGTATTCGTACATGGCGCCGCTATCGCCAAACATATTGCGTGAGCGGATATCCAATTGATTGCCATGGGTATAAAAATAGAGTGCGCTGGCGACAGCCCATTTGCTCATGCCGACAATGATAGGGTCTTGATCGGTTTGTTGTTTCACTTCCGCGGCGATTTGCTTGATTTCATCGGCCGTTTCCCGCCAGAAATAGTGTTCTGTGAATAAATGATAAGGGATGCCCGGTATTCCCAACACGACATAATGCAGCACAAAAGCGTAAGCAAAGATGCAAGCAATGATGGTTAATCGCCAGCTGGCTTGGATGCGTCTGACGAACGTGCTGATATGACCGGTTTGTCCGATCATCCAGGCGATAGCCGGCAGAACCGCGAGCCAGAGTGGAATCGTCCAATGAAAGTGCGGTGCGTCAAAAACGCTGACGCTGAGAAAAAAGAAAAATGGAATAAGAGTGAAAATCTGTATAAATAACTGGCGTCTGTGTTCAAATTGCCGGTTACCGGATCGTTTGGCTGGAAACAGCGCAAGCACTGCCGCCGCAAAGCCGATTGGAGTCAGTAATACCAGGATGTGAAAAATCAAGTGATGAACGGCGAAGTGATGACTAACATTCACCAGCCGATCGAACTGAAAAATAAACGATGCCCAATTATTTTCATAGTTCCAGATAAGCACCGGTGAAAAAAGCGCCAGCGCCAATAGCGCAGCCAGATAGGGGTGCGGGCGCTTCATCCAGCGCCGTGCTACCGGATCTGAAATGATAAAAACAAGTGCTGCGATAACTAGCAGCCCGATGGCGTATTCGGACAGTAATCCGGCGCCGAAAGCGATTCCCATGCCGAGCCATGCCGAGCTCCGGCCGGCAATCAATGCGCGTTCCATGTAGTACAACGCAGCAGCCCAAGCGGCGACTAACGGTGCGTCAGGTGTCATGAGCAAGCCGGAGCCGAATCCCAACGGCAGAATGGCCAGCAATAACAGCGTACGCATTGCGGTGGATTTGTCGTACAAATTCTGCGCCAATGCATACAGATAACCCAAGGTGATCGAGCCGCAGAGCAATGCGCCGATGCGTACGCCAAATTCATTATGGCCCACGATGGCAGTACCGAGCCAAATCAGCCATGCAACCATGGGCGGATGATCGTAGAAGCTGAGATCCATGTGCTGCGCATACTGCCAGTAATACGCCTCATCCGGTATGAGTTGCGCCAGGCCGGAATATACCAGGCGCAACATGATGGCAAAGAGCACAATGCCGATTGCCGCGGTGCGCCAGCGTATTTCCAGTGAAGGCAGATCCTTTTCGCTGGGGAATACATAAAAGGCTGAGCCAAGATAATTCACCGCGGCGGTGACCACGATGGCGGGAAAAATCGC
>CAYQZF010000176.1:3827-5712 GCA_964421895.1 uncultured Nitrosomonas sp.
ATCCGCGCCGAAGTCAACGGCAAGTAAACGAGTTAACAGTGAATCAATATTTCCGGCTTCATTCAATGTGGGAACTACAATGGAAAATTGGGTCATGTAGTTGCACGCATCAGTGGTAAGAAGGGGGTGGTTTGCGGCATGATTTTATTTTTGCTGCTTCTGGTATTTATTAACCGCTTTATTATGATCTGTCAGATTCGTGGAAAACTGCGATTCGCCATTACCTTTTGCTACAAAATACAACGCATCCGTTTCAGCAGGATTCAACGCCGCGCGTATGGATGCCAAACTGGGCAGTGCGATCGGGGTGGGCGGCAAACCTGCGCGAGTATAAGTGTTGTATTCCTGGTCGGCAAGTAAATCCTGCTTGCGCAGATTGCCGTCAAACTGCTCGCCCAAGCCGTAAATGATGGTGGGATCCGTTTGCAGACGCATTCCTTTGCGTAACCGGTTAATGAATACCCCGGCTATTTCAGCGCGATCGCTTTCCACGCCGGTTTCTTTCTCAATAATGGAAGCCAGAATCAGCGCTTCGTAAGGCGAAGTCAGTGGCAAGGATTCCGTGCGCGACTCCCAGTTCGTTTGCAAATGATTGTGCAGGGTGCGATAGGCGCGCTGCAAGATTTCGATGTCGCTGCTGTTTCTGACAAAAAAATAAGTATCGGGGAAAAACAATCCTTCGGCAGCGGTTTCCGTTGCGCCGATTAAGCGCAGAATTTCCTGATCGCTCAATCCGGCGGTTTGATTTTGCAGGGCCGGGTGTTCAGCGAGCATTTTTCGCAGTTGCGCAAAGGTTGAGCCTTCAATAATTCTGATTTCGTTTTGCTTGGCATCTCCCTTGGTCAGATAATTCAGCAACGCAATCTGGGTGATGTTCTCGGTTAGCAGATAATCTCCCGCCTTGACGGCGGACTCCTGATTCAGATAACGCGCCAGTATGATCAATGACCATCTGCTGTGAATCACACCGGCATCGGCCAGTTGCTGCGCGACTTGTTTCAGGTTGCTGCCGTGCCGGATGGAAAATTCATACGGCTTGGCTGGTAGCGTGATACTGGAATGAACATGTAGATAGAACCACCCGATGATCAGGATGGCCAAGAAAAAAGCATAAAACAAGAGGCGTTTCAGCGTGCGCATGCGCCACCAGTGATGATTTATGCGCTACGGAAAACGAGTGTTCCGTTAGTTCCTCCAAACCCGAAGGAATTGGACAGCGCAACTTTGATGTCCATATCTCTTGCGGTATTGGGAATGAAATCCAGATCGCATTGCGGATCTTGATCGACTAAATTGATGGTCGGCGGTGCAACGTGATGATGAATTGCCAGCACGGAAAAAACCGCTTCGACACCGCCCGCGGCGCCCAGCAAGTGTCCGGTCATCGATTTTGTTGAGCTGACCGCAAGTTTAGTGGCGTGATCGCCGAAGCAACGTTTTACCGCAATGGTTTCGGCAATGTCACCCAATGGGGTGGAAGTGCCGTGTGCATTGACATAATCGACTTCCGTTGTGTTGATGCCGGCATTCTTGAGCGCATTGCTCATACAGCGAGCAGCGCCCTCGCCGTCGTCGCACGGTGCAGTCATATGGAAGGCATCCGCGCTCATGCCGAAACCGGCTAATTCCGCATAAATTTTTGCGCCGCGGCGCTTGGCATGCTCCAACTCTTCCAGCACCAAAACACCGGCGCCTTCACCCAGAACAAAGCCATCCCGGCCCACATCCCAAGGACGGCTTGCAGATTCCGGACTGTCGTTGTTTACTGACAAAGCTTTAGCAGCGGCAAATCCGCCGATAGCAAGCGGTGTTACGCAGGATTCTGCCCCACCGCACACCATGACATCGGCGTCACCGTACTCGATCATCCGGGCTGAGTGGCCAA
>CAYQZF010000177.1:0-5650 GCA_964421895.1 uncultured Nitrosomonas sp.
CACTGGCATCTGAGCGAGATGCCGAAGTGATTGATGCGCTCAACGCCATCGTGACCCGGCATGGGCGCTGGGGATTCTGGAAGTGAGAGTCAAACTCTGATACTCTTTCATCTTGAATCTCCTTCTCTTGGTCGAGATAGAAGATTCTCAATGACCTCCGTATAGGTCAAACCATCGCGAGTCCCCTGGCAAAGCGGTGCTTACCTCACTGAGCTAATCCGGTGTGTTTATGTATGTCTCCGAATACAAACAACGCTAGAAATTCTTGCAGTTTGAATAATGCCATCCCTTATGAAATACTCAACGCTTATTTCAATCAACACGCTCTCTGCAAAAAACATTGTGTGTTCTTACACATCAGCACTTCTTCTACAATGAATTTAAATATCCTCGTACCCAATCTGTTTTGGCCTGATGTCGCGCAGAACAATATTTATCATGAATTACCGGTTCGCCACCTGGAAGCGCTGTTGTCAAAAAGTGTCTCGACAACAGCTCCAGGGCAAGAAATGGAAATTTGGCTGTGCCGGCAGTTCAATATTGCGCAGCAGCAAAACGATTGGCCGACTGCAGCGATCATGTTAACCATGGATGCTCCTGACTTAGCAAAAGCCAGTAAAGATTTCTGGATACGTGCCGATCCTGTCCATCTCCGCATTGAACAGAATCACATCATGTTAGCTGATAGCCAAGCTTTCCAGATCACTGAAGAAGAAGCCAAGGAATTGGCACAAGATCTCAACAATAACCTCGCTGATTACGATTACTCACTTTTGCCGTTACGGCCTGACCGGTGGTATTTGCGGTTATCAAAAATACCGGATTTACGGACATATACGCTGGGGCAGGTCACATGCAGAAATATCAATAATTTCCTGCCATTCGGACTTGATAGCACTGTATGGCATAAAATTTTCAATGAAATTCAGATGCTGCTACACGAACATCCCGTCAATTTGGCACGTGACGCACGCGGTGAATTAATCATTAACAGTGTTTGGTTGTGGGGAGGCGGAAAATTACCACAATCGATTCAATCACCTTATGCACAAGTATGGAGTGATGATGATTTTGCCCACGCATTAGCATTAATTAGCAATACAAAATATTCAAAGCTACCGGCTAACGCTGATGAATGGCTGATGACTCAGCCGCAAGGTAACCACCTGTTAGTATTGGATTCACTTCGGGAAAAAGCCAAATATCGGAATGCTTACGGCTGGCGCGAAATACTTACAGCGATGGAAAAAGATTGGTTTTCACCGTTACATGCAGCGCTTAGGCAAGGAAAAATCAATCAATTGACGATCACAGCGCTCGATGAAACTTCCACGCGGAATTTTACACTTACGCGTTCAAACTTATGGAAATTCTGGCTTATCACCAAACCTCTTTCCATATACAGCGAAAAGCACTAACCTAGATCAGATTGAACATCGCAGCGGCGCTAACTTTACCCATACACTTAAATTACCAACATGAACCTCAGCTCTCCGAAATAAGGAATTATCATGCAAAAAACTTCTTTATTTGATAGCGTTAAGTCCTATTCAGCAATCTGTATCGCGTTGACTCTCGCTGCAGTCCTGATAGCTGATGCTTATTTTATGGGCGAAATTGCACCACATTGGCGAGCAGCATTAGGGTTCTCGCTGATTTTCACAATTCTGATCTCAATCATTCAGATAGCACGCGCTGAGAAAATCGTCCGGAATCTTTCCGACCAACTCACTATCAGCAAAGAAAGGCTCGGAAATGAGATCAAACATCGCTTATGGGCTGAAAAAACCGCTTCTGAGAATAAAATAAAATCGCAGTTTATCGATGAAAATATTCCAGTCATGTTGGCTTATTTCAATACTGATCTGCGCTGCCGCTATCACAACCGGATATTTCGCCGCTGGTTTGGATTAAAGCCGGATCAAATTGATGGCCATTTTCTAAAAGAATTTTCCAATGAAGAATTTTTCTCCGAAATTCAAAACCGAAGTGAAGAAATTTTGTCTGGAAAAACCATTCATAACGAGCGTGTTCTTAAATCAACCAAAGGCTTTCCTTATATCTTCACGGAACAATACCTGCCGCATTTAGATAACAAGGGGAAAGCTATTGGTTTCTATACGTTGCACACGCCTCGGGCACAGGAAAAAAACCGCGTCTCTGCAAAAAATATCAAAGTGGATAGCGCACCAAAAACAGAAACGAAGAAATCCACCGCAATAGAAAATAAAAACGAAGCAACTTTGCAGCCCGGTACACAGACATCTAAACCGGGCGTTACAGCAAACCGTATCGCTCAGGCAATCGAAAGTGGAGAATTCAATTTATACTGCCAGAAAATAATCCCGGTCAAACCCTCAATTTCTTCCTCTTCTCACTACGAAATTTTGATCCGCATGCACGAAGAAGAAAATAATTTGATGCCACCAGGATCATTCCTGCCGCTTGTCGATCAATTCAAAATGATGCCCAAACTGGATCGCTGGATAATCAATCATATCGTCCACTGGCTATCCGGTCATCCAAAAGCCAATTCAGTCTTTTATCTGAATGTTGCCAAAGATTCTTTGAGTGATCGGGATCTCCCCGGTTTTATTCACGATTTATTAAAAAGAACACGAGTTCCCGCTACCAATCTCTGTTTTGAGATCGAGATCTCCGATGCAGAAGCCAATTTAGCCGATACCGCTTCATTTACCAGTAAAATTCGGGAATTAGGATGCTTGGTGTCACTGTGCAGCTTCACCGAAGCGCCTGAATCATTCAATCTGCTTGATAAAATAAAAGTTGATTATCTAAAAATTGACGGAAGCATCGTTTGTAATATACTGCGTGACGAAGATGATTTAACCAGAATAAAAAGTATTCAGCAGTTTGCTACTGAAACTGGCATCCAAACAATTGCTGAGATGGTTGAAACGGATGACATCACTACAAAGCTACAGGAAATTGGCGTGGATTTTGCGCAAGGATTTGGTATTGCCAAACCTCATCCATTCAACGATCTTGAATCTGCCGCTTAATGCTTTAATCGCCGATATAAATAAAAAAGGCGCAATTAAAAATTGCGCCTTTTTTATTTTTTATATCTTAAACCCTTTAAATCACAAGGCCTTAACCATATTTTCAACGACTTTCTTCGCATCGCCAAAAATCATCATAGTCTTATCCATATAGAACAAGTCATTATCGAGACCGGCATATCCCACAGCCATACTGCGTTTAACGACCATTACTGTACGCGCTTTGTGCGCGTCCAATATCGGCATGCCGTAGATTGGACTACCGGGAACATTGGCCGCCGGGTTCACCACATCATTCGCACCCAATACCAGAACCACATCGGTATTCGAGAAGTCGCTGTTGATTTCCTCCATTTCCTGAACTTGCTCGTAAGGAATTTCAGCTTCCGCCAGTAATACATTCATGTGACCTGGCATACGTCCAGCGACAGGGTGTATCGCGAAACGCACATTCACTCCTTTTTCGTGCAACTTCTCGGCCAATTCCTTAACTGCATGCTGCGCTCTGGCAACCGCCAAGCCGTAGCCTGGCACGATAATTACACTATCGGCATTCCCCATGAGGAATGCTGCGTCATCGGCGCTACCGCTGCGGTAAGTTTTTTGCTCACCGCTATCCACTGCGGCAGAACCGCCGTCGCTACCAAATCCACCCAAGATGACGGACAAGAACGGGCGGTTCATCGCCTTACACATGATATAGGAGAGAATCGCGCCGGAACTGCCGACCAGCGATCCGGCGATAATCAGCATCGGATTGCCTAACGAGAAGCCGATACCGGCAGCCGCCCATCCGGAATAGGAGTTCAGCATGGAAATCACCACCGGCATATCCGCACCGCCGATGGGAATAATGATTAGGAATCCCAATACAAAAGCAATTGCCGTCATGGCAATAAACGCGTTCCAGTTGGTAACTTCGCTGAAGAAAAACCATAACCCGAAACCGATCATCACCAGCGCCAAAATTAAATTCAGCGCATGCTGGCCAGCGAATACAATCGGCGTGCCGCTCATACGGCCCGACAACTTCAAGAATGCGATCACGGAACCTGACCATGTCATGGCGCCGATGAACGTACCCAGGAACAACTCCAATTTACTGCCTGCAGGCAATACCTCGGGCAATCCGAATGAAACCGGATTGTTAACTGCGGCAATCGCAATAAAAACCGCCGCCAGACCCACCAAGGAGTGCATGAATGCAACCAGCTCCGGCATCGCGGTCATCTGCACGCGTTGCGCAACGATGGCGCCGATCACCCCCCCTACGGCGATGCAACTTAAAATCAGAATCCAGTTCTGAGTCAGCGTCAGTGTCGTGGCAACGGCAATCGCCATGCCGATCATGCCGAACAGATTTCCGCGGCGCGCGGATTCGGGTGAGCTAAGACCTTTCAGCGCCAGTATGAAGAATACCGAAGCGACTAAATATGCAAGTGCGACCATATTGGCTGACATTTAGGCATTTCCTTTTTTATCTTTTTTCTTGAACATTTCCAGCATGCGTTGACTCACCAGAAACCCGCCGAATACATTGATTGCAGCCAATGTAACCGCTGCGGCGCCCAGCCAGACCCCCCAGTCGGTTTCCGCAGGACCGGCCGCCAGCATGGCGCCAACCAAGATAATGCCGGAAATGGCGTTGGTTACCGACATGAGCGGGGTATGCAACGCCGGTGTGACATTCCACACCACATGGTAGCCGACAAAAATCGCCAGCACAAAGACCGTTAAATTGACAATCACCGGATCGACTTCACCAATCATGATTACTCCTTTAAATTATGACTGTGCGGTGATTTCTCCACCGCCGCACAGTATTGTTCCCGCAATGATCTCATCCGTACGATCTATTTTTAATTCACCGCTTGCCGGATCAAGCATCAGATTCAGAAAATTCATCAGGTTGCGCGCATATAAGGTGCTGGCATCCGCTGCCACCAAACCGGGCAGATTGGCAATACCGATCAGATGCACGCCATGTTTGACGACGGTTTTATTCAACTCCGATAACGGGCAATTGCCGCCGGCTTCCACCGCCATATCGACGATCACCGAACCCGGTTTCATCGCTTGAACGGTTTCTTCCTTAATCAGGACAGGCGCCGGGCGTCCGGGGATCAACGCGGTGGTGATGATGATATCCGCCGCTATCGCGCGCTCGTGCATCAATTCGCCTTGGCGGCGTTTGTAATCTTCCGACATTTCGGTCGCATAACCGCCCGCTGTTTCCGCTTTGGCTTTTTCTTCGTCACTGAGCGGAACTTCTACAAACTTTGCGCCCAAGCTTTCGACTTGTTCTTTCACCGCCGGGCGCACATCGAAAGCTTCCACCACGGCTCCCAGCCTTTTCGCTGTCGCAATCGCTTGCAAACCGGCAACACCGGCACCCAGAACCAAAACCCGCGCGGCCTTGACAGTTCCCGCCGCGGTCATCAGCATGGGAAAGAATTTTTGATAAACATTAGCCGCCATAATCACTGCTTTATAGCCTGCAATGTTGGCCTGAGACGACAAAACATCCATATTCTGCGCGCGCGAAATACGCGGCAATTTTTACATCGCAAATGCAGTCAGTCCATGCTGCATCAACGCATCGACACTTTCCTTATGATGCGGCGACA
>CAYQZF010000178.1:0-5625 GCA_964421895.1 uncultured Nitrosomonas sp.
CTCGCTGACTTTTTTTGAATTTGGCACATTGGCGGCGATGCATGTGTTTGTTCAAACCCATGTTGATGTAGCAATTCTGGAAGTTGGTTTAGGCGGGCGCTTGGATGCGGTTAATCTATTTGATGCGGATTGCGCGATTCTAACCAGCATAGACCTCGATCACATGGATTATCTGGGGGATACGCGGGAGAAAATCGGATTCGAGAAAGCCGCAATTTTCAGGAAAAATAAGCCGGCGATTTGCGCCGAAACCGATATACCGCATTCTATTTATCAGCAAGCAGAAAAAACGGAAGCAAAATTTTTCCGCCTGAATCAGGAATTCGGTTTTTTTAATAAGCAAGTACAATGGGATTATTGGGGGCCTGAGGGCAAACGCCATTCTTTACCTTTTCCCGCGCTCCGCGGTGATAAGCAACTGCAAAATGCAAGCGCTTGCCTGGCTGCATTGGATACCCTTAACGAATTGCTGCCAGTCAGTATGAATGAGATTCGCCAGGGATTGGGTGAAGCAGTGATACCGGGCAGATTTCAAGTGGTTTCGACACAACCGATGATCATCCTGGATGTGGCGCACAATCCCGCTGCGGCGGCCATTTTATCGCGAAACCTAGCAGCAACCAAACCGAGCGGTCGTACATATGCCGTTTTCTCCATGCTGCAAGACAAAGATATTCAAGGCGTCGTTCAGGCCTTAAAAGATGACATTGATTTTTGGTTGGTATGCACGGTTGATTCTGCTCGTGCCGCACCGATTGATTATCTGATCAACGAAATTCATAAAGCAGGTGTTACAGGCAATGAAGGTGCCATTTATCAGTTTGACGATTGCGTTGCGGCTTATGTTTTTGCCTGTGAACACGCCGGTAAAAATGATAGAATTTGCGCATTCGGGTCTTTCTATACAGTAAGCGGTGTGTTGCAGTATCTGAATGTACAACAGAGTAGGTAATGATTGGCTATTTCAAATGAATAAAAATATCAGTGAAGAAGAGTTATTACTCAGAAAGCGCGCAAGACGACGTTTAGTTGGCGCGATTGTACTGGTTCTGATTGCCATTATCGTATTACCGGCAATATTCGATGAGCCCAAAGGCGGAGGCGAGAAACAGGAAATCGCCATCAATTTGCCACCAGGTAAAATCACTAAGATAGATCCAGTGCCAAAAGAAGAGCCACTAAACCGTGAACTGCCAAGTGAAGAAGGCGCACCATCTGAATTAGCAAGTAAATCTAAAATGGGTTCGCAGGTCGTTGATGAATTCACGGGATTATCTAACGAGCAAAAGCGCATTCCAATCCCCGGTATTAAACCCAAAATTGACCGGCGTTTAGTTGCAGTCGCTCCTGAAGCAAAAAACACAGTAGCGGCAAAAACCGCAGGTGCTGCACACACTGCAGTGGCTGCACCGGCCGCAGCGGTAGCCGCGGCAACCTCAGCGCCGGATACCCCATCAGCTGCGTCAGCAGATGCGACTAAAAGCTTCATCGTGCAGTTAGGAGCATTTTCTGATCCGACAAAAGCCAAGCAACAACAAGCAAATCTATTGTCGAACGGCTTTAAAGCTTATACCGAAACACTGAAGATTGATCAAAATGAGGTGACACGGGTAAGGATCGGCCCGTTCTTGACGCGAAGCGCTGCTGAAACTGAATTGAAAAAATTGAGAAAGATCGGATTGGACGGCGTAGTGGCTCCCAAGTGAGTTAATAACCAGATAATTTTGATTTTTTGTCACTCAACCCATTAGAACTGGACTAATTTTTACTAATGACCGCGTTTGATTATGTCGTTTCCGGCATTTTCCTAGTTTCGGTAATTTTGAGTATTTTCCGGGGGTTTGTCCGGGAAGCGTTGTCCATTGCTGGCTGGGTAGTCGCTTTTATTGTGGCTAGCGCATACGCATCGTTCTTCGAACAGTTTTTACCCACTGAAATAACTGGTGAAACACTGCGAATCTCGATTGCATTCGTTCTGACATTTCTATCGGTATTGCTGATGACTGCATTGGGGACTATGCTGTTGACTACCTTGATTAAGGGTATTGGGTTGGGATTTATCGATCGATTATTCGGTTCAATTTTTGGTTTTCTGCGAGCGCTGGTGATAGTAACACTACTGACCTTGATCGCAGGATTGACGACGATTCCTAATCAGGTATTCTGGCAACATGCGGTTTTGAGCCGTCCATTGGAAGTAATTGCGATACAAGTGTTGCCTTGGCTGCCAACCGATTTGTCAAAACGCATTAGCTTTGAAAGAAAAGAAAATTCTTAAGATGATCGAAAAGCCGCATAATTTAAGCCGCCCTTGTGTTGATCGTCTTATAACGAAAGCAATTAAACTCGGACTCTGAAGCTGATTAGAGCAAAGTTTACGGAGCGTTTATATGTGTGGAATTATCGGCATTGTTGCAAAATCCCCCGTTAATCAATTGCTTTATGACGGTTTACTCATGTTGCAGCATCGCGGGCAAGATGCAAGCGGCATTGTTACTGCACAGGGAAATACTTTTCATATGCACAAGGGCCTCGGCTTAGTGCGGGATGTATTTCGCACCCGGAACATGCGCTCCTTGGCCGGCAATATCGGCATCGGACATGTGCGTTACCCGACAGCCGGATCCGCCAATTCACCCGCTGAAGCTCAGCCTTTCTATGTGAACTCGCCATTTGGGATTGTGCTGAGTCACAACGGTAATTTAACCAATGCAACGGAACTGAATCAAGAATTGTTCAGAACCGATTTGCGGCATGTGAACACCAATTCGGATTCGGAAGTTTTACTCAATGTGCTTGCGCATGAATTGCAGGAAAGCACGCGCAATTGCCAATTGGATCCCGATACGATCTTTGCTGCAGTCGCGGGCGTGCATAAACGCTGCAAAGGCGCCTATGCGGTTGTGGCGATGATCGCAGGGTATGGGTTGTTGGCTTTTCGTGATCCTTACGGCATACGACCGTTAGTTTTTGGCACCGCCGTGCACGAGCTGGGCGATGAATATTTGATTGCATCGGAAAGTGTGGCATTGGATACGCTGGGTTTTAAATTGATTCGCGATATACAACCTGGTGAAGCCATTTTTATCGATGAAGACGGCAATTTTTACAATAAGCAGTGTGCGGCCCAAGCTTCGTTGAATCCATGTATTTTTGAATATGTTTATCTGGCGCGTCCCGATTCGGTTATCGACGGTATCTCGGTTTATGAAACGCGGCTCAATATGGGGGAACATCTGGCTGAGAAAATCAGAAAAACGATGCCGCATCTGGATATTGATGTCGTCATCCCGATACCGGATTCCAGTCGCCCCAGCGCGCTGCAACTTGCCAATAGCTTAGGCGTGGATTTCCGTGAAGGATTTGTCAAGAACCGTTACGTCGGACGTACTTTCATCATGCCGGGTCAGCAGCAACGGCGCAAATCTGTACGACAAAAACTAAATGCCATGAGCATAGAATTTCGCGGTAAAAATGTGATGTTAGTAGACGATTCGATAGTTCGCGGAACTACAAGCCGCGAGATTGTTCTGATGGCGCGTGAAGCTGGAGCTAACAAGATTTATTTTGCTTCAGCAGCGCCGCCGGTACGATATCCGAATGTCTATGGCATCGATATGCCGACACGCCAGGAATTAATCGCGACTGATCGCACAATAGAAGAAATTTGTAACGAAATCGGTGCGGATTTTTTGTTTTTTCAGGACTTGGATGCACTGAATCATGCGGTTTCGAAAGTATCACCCACAGTCAACAGTTTTGAAACTTCGTGCTTTAACGGTCATTATATAACCGGCGATATCACGCCGGAATATTTACAAGCAATCGAATCGCAACGTAATTCTGGTCATTCGGTATTGCAGACCAAGACCAACACACAATTAGATTTGAGTCTGGTTTTTTCCGAATAATGCATCGTATTTAAAATTAAGCAGGTATCCTGTCATTTTGAATCGTGTTATTCATTTCTTACTCATAATAAACTTTCCAGATCGCTAAAACGATCGTTTTCGCTTAAGGTTCCATTTTATGTCTGATCATTTGCAGCCAGAAACACTTGCGCTTCATACTGGAATTCATCGCAGTCAGTTCAACGAACATTCTGAAGCGATGTATCTGACTTCAAGTTTCGTTTTTGATAGCGCTGCACAAGCGGCTGCGCGATTTTCCGGCAATGAACCGGGCAATATCTACTCTCGGTTCACCAATCCTACCGTAACGGCATTTGAAGAGCGACTGACTGCATTGGAAGGTGCGGAAACCTGCATTGCAACTTCCTCCGGGATGTCGGCGATATTGGCATGCGTCATGGGATTGCTATCCGCCGGTGACCATATCGTCGCATCACGCAGTTTATTCGGTGCCACGGTGAATTTGTTCAATAACATTCTGAAACGCTTCAATGTCGATACAACGTTTGTATCGGCAACGGATGCGCAATCATGGCAAGCTGCGATACAACCCAATACCAAGTTGTTTTTTCTGGAAACGCCGTCCAATCCGTTAACGGAAATCTCCGATATTGCGGAACTCAGTAAGATTGCCAAGAAAGCGGGCATTTGGCTGGTTGTCGATAATTGTTTTTGCACGCCCATTTTGCAGAAACCCCTTGAATTGGGCGCGGATATCGTCATTCATTCCGCGACCAAATATTTGGACGGGCAAGGGAGAGTATTGGGCGGCGCCGTGCTCGGCAAGCGCGAATTGTTGATGGATGGCGGGATTTTCGGGTTTCTGCGCACCGCCGGACCGACACTCAGCGCCTTCAATGCCTGGGTGATCCTGAAAGGTTTGGAAACGCTCAAAGTACGCATCGAAGCACACTCGGCCAATGCATTGCAGATGGCGCAATGGCTTGAATCGCAACCGAATGTCGCACGCGTGTTTTATCCCGGCTTGGCATCGCATCCGCAGCATGCATTGGCGAAACGACAGCAAAAATCTGGCGGTGGAATTGTCACATTTGAAGTAAATGGCGGCAAGGAGGCAGCATGGCGCGTCATCGATTCGACGCGCTTGATTTCGATTACCGCCAATCTTGGTGACACCAAGAGCACATTAACCCACCCGGCAACCACAACCCATGCCCGCATCAGTCAAGAAGCCCGCGATGCTGCCGGAATTTCCGATGGATTGCTGCGAATTGCGGTCGGATTAGAGTCGGTACAGGATCTGCAAGCCGATTTGCAGCGCGGATTAGCATAAACCTGGCCGAGACGGTTGTGATTATCAAGGTCTTGCGCAGAGGAAACTCGAAGCGGTAGTGAGAGCTTTAAGCAAGGGAAAATCAGGTGAAAAAGCACAGTTTACGTATGATAAGTGAGCATTTTGAACCTGATTCCAACGCGATATGGCTGTATTTGATTGTTTTTTTTGGAGCTTTCCTAAATGATCTCGGCCTTCAGAATGACGACATCTTCCAGCGGTACGTTTTGATGACCGGCAAAATCTCCCGTTTTAACCTTCTTGATTTTATCTACTACATCCTGGCCTTCGATCACTTTGCCGAATACGCAATAACCGTAGCCTTGCGGTGATGCCGATTTGTAATTCAGAAACCCATTGTTGGTCACGTTAATGAAAAATTGCGCGGTTGCTGAATGAACATCGGCGGTGCGCGCCATC
>CAYQZF010000179.1:0-5536 GCA_964421895.1 uncultured Nitrosomonas sp.
CAACTGCGCATTTTCGGCCGCCATGTTGAGCCACACACGTTTCTCACCGATCGGATTAAGCTGAATGGTGATTTTATGCCCACACTGCTCGGTCAGTAGCTGCTGCAACGCTTCACGCTCGATTTGCTCGCCCAGAATAATCAACGGCGGCGCGCTGCGGTTCAGATAATGCTGCGCCAGAAATGCCTCGAGCACGTTGGCCGCGCTGTAATCGTCGGCATTTTGCGGAAAAAAGCTTTTATCGCCCAAATGCCGCCCGCCGCGAATCATCGCCAGAGTAACGCACACCTTGCCGGAACCATCCGGCGACTGCACGCAAGCCACGACATCGGCATCGAGCGCTTTGCCGCTATCGACAAACTGCTTCTCGCGAATGCGGCGCAGCGCCTGAATCTGATCGCGCAATAACGCGGCTTGCTCGTATTCCATCCGTTCGGAAGCTTGCAGCATCTTGGCGTTGATCACTTCCATCACTTCCGTTTGCTTGCCTTGCAAGAACAATTCCGCGTTTTTCACGTCCGCTTCGTAAGCCTGCTGATCGATTTGCCCGATGCATGGACCACTGCAGCGCTTGATCTGAAATAACAAGCACGGCCGGGTGCGGTTGCTGAACACACTGTCCTCACAGGTACGTAAACGAAAAATTTTTTGCAGCAACTGAATACTTTCGCGCACGATACCCGCGTTCGGATACGGCCCGAAGTACTGGTGCGTTTTATCCAACACGCCACGGTAAAACCCTAGCCGGGGAAATTCATGTCCGCTCAGAATCACATACGGATACGACTTATCGTCGCGGAACAGAATGTTGTAGCGCGGTTTCAGGCTTTTGATCAGATTATTTTCCAGCAGCAGCGCCTCGGCTTCCGAACGCGTGACCGTGGTTTCAATCCCGCTCACTTGCGACACCATCAATTGCGTCCGGGGCGCCAGATTGCTTTTCTGAAAATAAGAAGAAACGCGCTTTCTCAGGCTCACCGCCTTGCCGACGTAAATCACCTCGCCTTTGGCGTTGAGCATGCGATATACGCCCGGCTGCAGCGGCAGGCTGCGGCAAAACACCTTGGCGTCAAAAACGGTATTCGGCAAGCTGCTTAATCCTCGCTACCGAGCAATTTTCCCGCCACCGCCCAATTTTCGTCGGGCAGCTCGTCAAAACAGATGTACGTGTAAGACTTGGGTTTCTTGGCGATGCGCTCCAGCGTATCGGTCAGTTCTTCGGCAATTTGCTGTTTCTGTTCGCGCGTTAACGTTCCCGCCACGCGGATATTGACGTAAGGCATTTCAAATTTCTCCTTTTAAATGAATGGTTATGGTTGAAGTTCAGCGGCAATATTGGCAAACACCTGTTCGAACATTTCCGCCGTCAAGCGTTTGGTCTGCGTATTGTAGCGGCTGCAATGATAGCTGTCATAAAGCCGCACACCATTTCCCGTCGGTAATTGATGCACCGCACCATGCGCAAACGGATAGTCTTTGGCTTTCAAGTGCAGGCTCAGCAACGTTGCTTGATGCGCCACCGTGCCCAGCGCCAGCACGGCGACGCCGCCGCCTTGCACGAACCGGCTCATCTCAACAGCGAGATATTGATTGCACTGCTTAATTTCTTGCGGCACTGGCTTGTTTTCCGGCGGCAGGCATTTCACCGCATTGGTAATGCGGCATCCAGTCAGTCGCAATCCATCGTCGGCTGACACCGACTCATGATGAGTCGCGAAACCGTACTTATACAAAGTCTGATACAACAGAATCCCGGCATAATCACCGGTAAACGGCCGACCGGTGCGGTTGGCGCCATGCATGCCGGGCGCCAGGCCGACAACCAGCAGCTTGGCGTTGGCATCGCCGAATGCGCTCACGGGGCGGGCATGATAATCCGGGTAGCGCGCTTTCACCGTTTGCAGAAAACCGGCCAGGCGCGGGCATTGCGTGCAGTTCAGCACGTCCAAGTCATCGCATATTTGGAGCAAAGAATCGTTCATCATTCGGGAAACTGGAACTGTAGATTTAAATAAATAGGTTGCCCGGGCATCATCGCATTTGATGATTAATCCATCACAGTTGTTTGACGATTTTTTTCACGGCAACGTCCTCCCGGCTGGCGTTCACCGCGAAACCGAGGCGGCGCACCAGTTCCAGCATCGACCGGTTAGCCGCCAGCACTTCGCCTTCCATAACTTTGATACCCTTGGCGCGTGCGGCGTCAAACAGACAGTTCATCAGCTTGTTGCCGATGCCTTTGTTTTGCCATTCGTCGGCAACCACTAAAGCAAACTCACAGGATTGACCATCGGTGCTCACCACATAGCGGCATACGCCCAGTTCTTGTTCCCGACCATCCTGTTCCAACACCGCGATCAACGCCATTTCGCGGTCGTAGTCGATTTGCGTGAAACGCACTAGCATGTTTTGCGATAATTCCTGCAGCGCATCCATGAAGCGGAAATATTTCGATTCGACGGACAATCCCCGCACGAACGCCTGTTCGATCTCGGCATCTTCCGGACGGATCGGCCGGATCGTCAGGTTGGTGCCATCCGGCAACTGCCAGTGCGTGATCAAATGCGCCGGATAAGGATGGATCGCCATATGCGCGTAGCGATCGGCGGAAGGTTGCAGATAATCCACAACGATGCGTGCGTCGACGGCGCATGCGCCGTGCTCGTCGACGATCAGCGGGTTGATGTCCATTTCCTTGATCCATGGCAGCGCACACACCATTTCCGATACACGCAGCAGGATACTTTCCAGTGCGGCTCTGTCGACCGGCGGCATATGGCGGAATGCGCTCAGCAGTTTGGCGACTCGCGTCCGCTGAATCATATCTTTCACCAAAAAACCGTTCAGCGGCGGCAATGCTACCGCGCGATCACCCGATACTTCGACCAGTACGCCGCCGGCGCCGAATGTGATAGCAGGACCGAACACCGCGTCGGTGGTCACGCCAACCATCAATTCCCGGCCGTTGGGCTTGACGATCATCGGTTCGACGATGATGCCGTCGATCCTTGCGCCGGGATTTTTCTTCTGCACCGCTTGAATGATGTCGTGATACGCCGAGCGCACGGCTTGCGCATTGCCGAGGTTGAGGCGGATTCCGCCGGCGTCGGATTTGTGCGTAATGTCCGGCGAGTTGATTTTCATCGCCACCGGAAAACCGAATTCTTCCGCAATCAGCAAAGCTTCGTTCGGAGAACGCACCACCACGGCTTTGGCAATCGGAATGCGAAACGCTGCCAGAATCGCTTTCGATTCGATCTCGGATAGAATTTTGCGGTGCTCCGCCAACGCGCCTTCGATCAGCAAGCGCGCGCCCTCTTCGTCCGGCATGCAATGATCGGCGATCGGGCCGGGCGTCTGCAGTAGCAGTTTTTGATTTTGGTAATAGGCGGAAATGAAGGAAAACACTTCAACCGCTGGTTCCGGTGTGCGGAAATTAGGTATCTTTGCCTGATTAAACGCTTGCCTGCATGCTGCGACTTGCACTTCGCCCATCCAGCACGCGATCAACGGTTTGTCGAATTTTGCCGCGAGTTCAATGACCGCCTGGGCAACTTCCAGCGGTTGCGTCATCGCTTGCGGCGTCAGAATGACCAGCACGCCATCGACGCCGTCATCCTGTAAACAGTGCGTAACCGCATGACGGTAACGCTCCGCCGTTGCATCGCCGATGATATCGAGCGGATTGCCGTGCGACCAGGTAGCGGGCAATAGTGCATTCAATTGCGTCTGCGTCGCATCGGACAGTGTGGCCATCGTCACACCCAGATCCGCCGCGCGATCCGCCGCCATGACACCAGGACCGCCGCCGTTGGTGACGATCGCCAAGCGGTTGCCACTCGGACGAAAATGCGCCGAAAGCGCTTGCGCAGCGGAAAACAGCTGCACGATCGTATCCACCCGGACCACTCCGGCGCGCTGCAAGGCGGCATCGAATACATCATCGGCGCCAACTAGCGCGCCGGTGTGTGAAAACGCCGCTTTCGAGCCTGCCGCATGCCGCCCCGCTTTGACGATGAAAATCGGTTTGATCCTGGCCGCTGCACGCAATGCACTCATAAAACTGCGGACATGCTGGATGCCTTCGATATAGAGCAAAATACTGTCGGTGTGCGGATCGGAGGCCAAATAATCGAGAATCTCGCCGAAACCCATGCCGGCGGCGCTGCCCATGGAAATGATACTGGAAAAACCGACGTCGTTGGGTTTGGCCCAATCCATGATGGCCGTGCAAAATGCGCCCGATTGGGAAATCAGCGCCAGCCCGCCCGCTTTGGCGCCACCGTTGCTGAAGGTCACGTTCAAACCTGACGCGGGACACAGAATACCCAGGCAATTCGGCCCGATCAACCGCATACCGTAACGCCGGGCATTTTCAACCACGGCCTGTTCAAGCGCCGCGCCCTGCAGCCCGGTTTCCTTGAATCCCGCCGACAACACTAGAGCGAAGCGCACGCCGCGTTTGCCGCACGACTCGATGATGTCCGGCACTGTCGCCGCGCGGGTGATGATAACCGCCAGATCGACCGTCTCGGGAATCGATTCGATTCCGGCATAGGTCCTCACGCCTTGTATTTCGGTGTGATTCGGATTCACCGCATAAAGCTTACCTTGGTAACCGCTGTCCAGCATATTGCGGAACACCACACCGCCGACGGAATCCATGCGGCTGCTGGCACCAATTACCGCCACGGAGCGAGGGGAAAAAAGTGAACTGAGATAATGCGTACTCATAAATTTATCCGCCTTAATTGATTAAATGACAGACAAAAGACGCGAAGATTTTTGATTGTAACCGGAATTAGTTCGCTCCAGCCGGTTATTCCGATTTAACCATATTTCTTGCGGTTACGGCGGCGCCGGTTATGCGCGCGGCGCAGATCATCTTCGGTCGGCGGAGCGGGTTTCTTGTCAGCGTAAGGATTGTGACCGACTTTAAAATCGACGCGCAGCGGCGTGCCGGTCAGTTTAAAAGTTTCACGGAAGGTGTTTTCCAGATAGCGCCGGTAGCTATCCGGGACATGCTCGAGCATGCTGCCGTGCACGATGATCAGCGGCGGATTGGAACCGCCTTGATGCGCGTAGCGCATTTTCGGGCGCGACATGCCGCCGCGCGGCGGCGGGTGCTTCGCGACCGCCGCAATCAATGCGCGCGTCAGTTTCGGTGTCGGCAAATGCGCCATGGCAGCGGCATAAGCGGTATCAATCGAAGGCAATAGATTTTTCAAACCGGTGCCGTGCAATGCGGAAATATAGTGCAACTGCGCAAAACTCAGGAAAGCCAGTTTGCGGTTCAATTCACGCTTGATGGTGTCACGCTGGTAGTCATCCAAACCATCCCATTTATTTACTACGATAACCAGCGCACGGCCGGTTTCCAGAATAAATCCGGCAATGTGCGTATCCTGATCGGAAATTTCATTGCGCGCATCCAGCACCAGCACGACGACGTTGGCGTCTTCAATCGTTTGCAGCGTTTTAATGACGGAGAATTTTTCCACAGTCTCATGCACCTGGCCGCGGCGGCGCAACCCGG
>CAYQZF010000180.1:0-5528 GCA_964421895.1 uncultured Nitrosomonas sp.
GGATGGTGACGCTGCCGTCGGCATTCTGATAATTTTCCAATACCGCGACCAGCGTACGCCCCACGGCCAGGCCGGAGCCGTTTAATGTGTGCAGCAGCGCCGGTTTGCCGTTTTCGTTGCGGAAGCGTGCCTGCATACGGCGCGCTTGGAATGCTTCACAGTTGCTGCACGAAGAGATTTCGCGATAGGTGTTTTGCCCCGGCAGCCACACTTCGATGTCGTAAGTTTTTGCCGCAGAAAAGCCCATGTCGCCGGTGCACAAGGCCATGACCCGGTACGGCAAGCCGAGTTTTTGCAGGATTTTTTCCGCGTGTCCCACCAGTTGCTCTAACGCTTCATACGATTGCTCGGGGTGGACGATGTGCACCAGCTCAACCTTGTCGAATTGATGCTGGCGGATCAGCCCGCGCGTGTCGCGGCCATAGCTGCCCGCTTCGGAGCGGAAGCACGGCGTATGCGCCACGAATTTCAGTGGCAGCGTTTGCAGCGGTATGATTTCATCGCGCACCATGTTGGTGATGGGCACTTCCGCCGTGGGGATAAGGTGGAAATCAGCCGCAGGGGCTTCGCCGGACGGATTCGCGCCACCGGCATGTACGGAAAAAAGATCTTCCTCGAATTTGGGCAGCTGTCCGGTGCCGCGCAAGCTATCGCGGTTGACCAGATAGGGCACATAGGTTTCGGTGTAACCATGTTCCTGGGTATGCGTATCCAGCATGAACTGCGCCAAAGCCCGGTGCAGACGGGCCAATCCGCCTTTCATCAAGCTGAAGCGTGCACCGCTGAGTTTTGCGGCGGTTTCAAAATCCAGCAATCCTAACTCTTCACCCACGCTGACATGATCCTTGACGGCGAAATCGAATGCTCGCGGCTCGCCCCAGCGGCGGATTTGCACGTTGCCGGTTTCGTCTTTGCCTTCCGGCACACTTTCATGCGGTAAGTTCGGTACTTCCAGCAAGATTTTCTGCAGTCGCTGCTGAATTTGCTCGAGGTGATCTTCCGCTTGCTTTAAAGCATCGCCCAGATTGGCAACTTCCGCCATGATGGCAGAGACATCTTCGCCTTTGCTTTTGGCTTGGCCGATTCTTTTCGATGCCGAATTACGCTGCGCTTGCAGTTCCTGTGTTTGCGTCTGGATTACTTTACGTTCCGCTTCCAGGGCATTGAAGGTTTCGACAGGAAAAACAAATCCGCGCTTGGCGAGCTGTTGCGTGATGTTGTCCAGGTCGGTGCGTAATTGTTGAATTTCTAGCATGCAAAGACTCCAAAATTATCGATAGATACGGATAGCTATATTTTATGCCGGGCTTTCTCGTCCAGGTTGCGCAAATAAGCCAATTTTTCCCGGATTTTCTGTTCCAGGCCATAAGCGGTCGGCTGATAAAAACTGACTTCGGGCATATCGTCCGGAAAATAATTTTCTCCCGCGGCATAGGCCTCCGGGTAATCGTGCGCGTAGCGGTAAGTGTCGCCGTAGCCGATATCCTTCATCAGTTTCGTCGGCGCATTGCGCAGATGCAACGGGACGCGGCGCGATTTGTCGTGGGATACAAACGAGCGTGCCTTATTGTAAGCCAGATAGGCGGCATTGCTTTTCGGTGCGCAAGCGAGATACAGCGCCGCTTGCGCCAACGCCAGCTCGCCTTCCGGACTGCCCAGTCGCTCGTAAGTCTCGCATGCATCTAATGTCAGGCGCAGCGCGCGCGGATCGGCCAGGCCGATGTCTTCAGTGGCCATGCGGATTAACCGCCGTCCGATATACAACGCATCGGCGCCGCCATCGAGCATGCGGCACAGCCAGTAAAGCGCCGCATCGGGCGAAGAGCCGCGCACCGATTTGTGCAATGCGGAAATCTGATCGTAAAACGCATCGCCGCCTTTATCGAAGTTGCGCGCATTACGCGACAGGGTATTCACGACAGTATCCTTGTCGATGGGCACGAAGCCTCCGGCTTCAGCCACAGTATGGATTTGTTCTAGCAAGTTCAGCAGACGGCGAGCGTCACCATCGGCGAATTCGATCAGTAACTGCCGTGCTTCAGTGGAAAATTGCAGATTACCCAGCGCCAGTTTTTGCGCACGCTCCAATAATTGCGCTAATTCCGTTTCCGACAACGCGGTCAACACGTAAACTTGCGCGCGCGACAGTAACGCGTTATTGACTTCGAACGATGGGTTTTCCGTGGTGGCTCCGACGAAGGTGATCAATCCCTGTTCGACGAACGGTAAGAAAGCATCCTGCTGCGATTTGTTGAAGCGATGCACTTCGTCGACAAACAGAATGGTGTGTCGTCCGCTTTGTTGTAACACCAGTTCGGCTTGCTCGATGGCGGCACGGATGTCCTTGATGCCCGATAACACCGCGGATAGCGCGATGAATTCGCTGTTGAACTCAGTCGACATGATGCGCGCCAGCGTGGTTTTACCGGTTCCTGGCGGGCCCCACAGAATCATCGAATGCGGTCTACCCGATTCAAACGCCAGGCGCAGCGGTTTTCCCGCTCCGAGCAAATGACTTTGCCCGATGATGTCGTTCAGATGCTTGGGGCGTAACTGCTCTGCCAGCGGTACTTTGGGTTGATGCGGTGAAAATAGGCCAGAGTCACTCACGGATGACGTCGGCCTTGTCGGGCGGAGTGAATTTGAACAAGTCGGTGGGCAGTGCCGGATTCTTGTCCAGACCGGAGAAAGATAAGACGGTGGTTTGGCCGAAATTATCGCGTAGTGCCATGATCTTGAGTGTGCCATCCAGTGAGAAGCCCATTTGGACGAATTCAAACGCGCTTTCCTTGCTTTTCGGAACCGCTTCAAGCCACTCCATGTCGTTTTGCAGTCCCAACTCGATCAGTTCGAAATTGTCTTCGATGGCGCTGCTGCCCGCCAGCAGGGCGGCTGGGCTGCTGCCGATGGCGATATTGAATGGCCGCTCGGTGACTTGATTCAGATCGGGGTCGTAAAACCATACTTTGCTGCCGTCGCCGACGATCAATTGTTCATGCGGTTTTTCATAAGCCCAGCGGAATTTTTCCGGGCGTTCGAATTGCATTGTGCCTTTCGATTCTTGTATCGTGCGCGCGCTTTTGTCGTACAGCGTTTGGGAAAAATTCGCGCGTACCGTGCGCGTTTCCTGGATGAATGTTTTCAGGCTGGCGACTGCGGCCGCCTCGGCCCAGAGCGGTATCAGGCTGCTAACAAGCAGAAGCAAAACAGAACAGCGTGAGCGGGACATAAATCTGACCTATTGTTGTAAATTAAAATGGGATATCGTGGCTGAAAGGCGGATCATTCGTTACGCGCCGGGGCCAATACTTCCCGGTTACCGTTGCTTTGCATCGATGAAACCAGACCGGCGCGCTCCATATCTTCGATGAGGCGGGCGGCGCGATTATAGCCGATGCGCAAATTCCTTTGCACCAGGGAAATCGACGCGCGGCGGGTTTTGACCACGATTGCAACCGCTTCATCGTAAAGCGGATCGGCTTCGCCTTCCGATGGCTTTTTGATTTCGACTGGGCCGCTGCCATCGTTTTCTTCATCTCCGGCTTGCAGGATTTCTTCGATATAATCCGGTTCGCCGTGCTCTTTCAGGTATTCCACGACTTTGTGCACTTCGTGATCGGCGACAAACGCGCCGTGCACGCGCTGCGGATAGCCGGTGCCGGGCGGTAAATACAGCATGTCACCTTGGCCGAGCAAGGCTTCCGCACCCATTTGATCGAGAATGGTGCGTGAATCGATTTTGCTGGATACTTGAAAAGCGATACGGGTTGGAATGTTGGCTTTGATCAAGCCGGTAATCACATCGACCGACGGGCGTTGTGTCGCCAATAGCAGATGGATGCCTGACGCGCGCGCTTTTTGCGCCAGCCGGGCGATCAGATGCTCGACTTTTTTACCGGCGACCATCATCAGATCCGCCAATTCGTCAATCACCACGACAATAAGCGGCAATTCGCTGAGGTACTCGGTTTCTTCTCCGGACGGCAGCAAAGGATTGGCGACAGGTTCCTCGTTTTTGGCTGCTTCCTGAATTTTTTGATTGTAACCGCCGAGATTGCGCACACCCAGTGCCGACATCAGTTTGTAACGCCGTTCCATTTCGCCCACGCACCAGTGCAGCGCGCTGGCGGCCTCACGCATGTCGGTGACCACGGGTGTCAGCAGATGCGGAATGCCTTCGTACACCGATAATTCCAGCATTTTGGGGTCGATCAGGATCAAGCGAGTTTGCTCCGGCGCGGTTTTATACAACAGACTCAAAATGACTGCATTGATCGCAACCGATTTACCCGAGCCGGTGGTTCCGGCAACCAATGCATGCGGCATTTTCGCCAGATCGGATACGATCGGACGGCCGCTGATATCCTTGCCCAAAGCGATGGTGAGCGGTGATGCGGAGTCGGCGTAGACCTGCGAGCTGAGAATTTCCTGCAGCCGTACCACTTGCCGTTTCGGATTCGGGATTTCCAATCCCATGCTGGTTTTGCCCGGAATGGTTTCGACCACGCGGATGCTGGCCACGGACAATGCACGCGCCAAATCTTTGACCAAATTGATAACCTGATTGCCTTTGACGCCGACCGCGGGCTCGATTTCATAGCGAGTGATGACCGGGCCGGGGAAGGCGGCGACTACTTTGACGTCGACGCCGAATTCCTTGAGTTTGCGCTCGATCAAGCGGGATGTGAATTCGAGCGTTTCTTTGGATAATACTTCAAAATCTTTTTCTGGCTCGTCCAGCAGGTGCAAAGGTGGCAGCGGCGAATCGGGTAGATCGGAGAATAGCGAAGGTTGTTTTTCCTTGACGACGCGTTGCGACTTGATGATGGTTGTCGCCGGTGGTTCGATATGCAGCACTGGTGTGCTTTCGATGCGTTTCTTTTCAGTCTCTACGATTTTTTCGCGCACTTGTGACGCGATCATACCGGCCAGTTTATCCTGCCGCGTTTCCCAGGTGTTTATTAGCAGCAACAGCAAGTTTTCAATGCTTTCGCCGATTTTCTCCACGAAACGCACCCACGATAGACCAGTAAACTGACTGAAGCCGACTGCGATCAGAATCAGCAAGGTCATTGTCGCGCCGGTAAAGCCGAGGATTTGCGACAGATAATGGCTGATGGTGCTGCCTAACATGCCGCCCGGCATCAGCGGTAATGCAATATTGATGGAATAAAACCGCAGCGACTCCAATCCGCTACTGGCAGCCAGCAGCAAGAAGAAACCGCCTATCGACAACAGCAGGGAGTGGCGGTCGAAAATTCCGGCAGTATCGATGCGGCGGTAGCTCCAGGCGATTGCCGACAGGAAGAAGGCCACCCACCACCAGGCCGATGCGCCGAACAGATATAGCAGCAAATCCGCCAGCCACGCGCCGGCATGCCCTCCGGAATTCTGAATTTGATTGAAATCGCCGCTATGCGACCAGCCGGCGTCGCCGCGGTCGTAACTGAAAAATATCAAAACCAGATAAAGCGCGGCGCCCATCAGCATCAGCAAGCCGGATTCCCGCAGTAACCGGGCGACTCTGG
>CAYQZF010000181.1:0-5515 GCA_964421895.1 uncultured Nitrosomonas sp.
CAGCGCGGCGCAAATCGGCTTGAAGATTAGCAGCTTCCAGTACGGGTGTCGTTTCCGCCAATGTAACAAGCATTATCTTGGTTTGCTTAGGATTTTGCAGTTGCATCATCGGTGTTGAGTAGTGCACGATGGAAGGGTCCATTTGTTTGATAACTTCGCGATGATAAGCGCCGGTGGCATCCAGCAACAATAATGTATGCCCGGTGGGTGCGGTATCCATCACCACGAATTTCTTTCCCGCTTCGCGGATAATGCGCGAGAATGCCTGAAATACTGCAATTTCTTCGGTGCAAGGCGAACGTAAATCTTCTTCCAGCAATGCTCTGCCGTGTGCATCCAGATGCGCGCCCTTGGTTTCCAGAACACGCTGCCGGTAGCGCTCGGTTTCAATGTGCGGATCAATCCGGTCAACCAGTAGATTATCCATAGCACCGCTGAGTGTTTCGCTTAAATGTGCCGCGGGGTCTGAAGTGGTTAAATGAACGGGTAAGCCCCGATGCGCAAGATTGACCGCGATGGCTGCAGCCAGTGTGGTTTTGCCAACACCGCCTTTTCCCATTAGCATGATCAAGCCGCATCCATCCTTGGCAATATCATCCGTTAAATGGGATAAGCTGGGAAATGGAATGGCCTGATGGTTTGATTTATTTTCACCATCGACAGACAGATCATCAACCAATAGTTTCCGCAGGGCTGTCAACCCGACCAGGTTAAACGGTTTGAGTACAATATGATCGCAAGGCAATTGACTAAGGACTTCCGGTATGGCTGCCAAAGTGTTTTGCTCACGCAGGAAGATTGCAGTTGCCAGTGGATCCTGTGCTGTTTCTGCCTGTGGAAACAATCCATTGATGACTAAAAATTGTTTCGTCAATCCAATGGCCGCCAATTCTTCATGTGTCCGCGCTACTTCACTTAACGTGGCTTGCTGCGCGCGGGCTACCAATACCAGCCGGGTGCGTTGCGAATCGGCGAGCGCATCTACCGCTGCTTTGTATTGTGCGCGTTGTTTCTCTAATCCGGCCAACGGGCCAAGACATGACGCATTGCCTTTACCTTCCTCAAGAAAATCACTCCATGCGCCGGGCAGTTGCAGCAATCGAATGGTGTGACCGGTCGGGGCGGTATCAAAAATAATATGATCGTAATCCGCTGTCAGCGCCGAATCGACCAGCAAAGCGGTAAATTCATCGAAAGCGGCAATTTCGGTCGTGCACGCGCCGGATAATTGTTCTTCGATACCTTTGACCACCGTGTCGGGCAATACCCCGCGCACCGGATTGACAATGCGATCACGATAGACTTGCGCTGCTGCTTGCGGGTCGATTTCCAGAGCGGCTAAACGAGGCACTGCGGTAATCGCTGTCATTTTATTCCCAATCGTCATGCCGAACACCTGACCCACGTTGGAAGCCGGATCGGTGCTGACCAACAATACCCGCTGACCGGCATCGGCCAGCGTTATCGCCGTAGCGCAAGCCAATGAAGTTTTGCCGACGCCGCCCTTGCCAGTAAAGAACAGAAATCGCGGCGGTTGATCGAGGAATTTGAGTTGCGTCATGTAGTTGGTTCGGGTTTGCGTTAGCAACAGCCGCCGCAGCAACTGGACTCTTCGGTTTCTTCCTCCACAGCAACGCCAGTCCAGCGCGCCAGTTCACCGCGATTTGGATAGCGGCCTGCCAATGCAACTTCTCCATCCACAAGTATCAATGGCAGCGCTTCAGCACCGGAGCGTTCCAAGAATGCTTTCACTGTGGAATTATCCGCAAAAGCCATCGGCTGTTGCGCCAGATTAAAGCGCTCAATGGCAGCACCTTGTTGTTTGGCCCAATCGACATCGGCGGAAAAACCGACCAATTCTTGGTCTACGTCGGAACCGCAAACGCCTGAGCTACAACATGAGGCAGGGTCAAATATCTGTATGGTGGTCATTTTGATTCTCCATGAGTAAAGTTAACAAGGTTGATGCAATTTATTTTGTACGGTTGTTGTGATTTTTGGTGGTAATTTCACTAAATATTAAGCCACATCGCAAGAGTAGCCAGCGTGACGAGCAGTACCGGAACCGTCAACACAATCCCTACTTGGAAGTAGTATCTCCAGGTGATAACCGTATTCTTCCGCGCCAGAACATGCAGCCATAACAAGGTTGCCAGGCTGCCAATCGGCGTGATTTTCGGCCCCAGATCGCAACCGATCACGTTGGCGTAAATCATCGCTTCCTTTACCACGCCGGTCGCGCTGGTTGCATCAATCGACAACGCGCCGATCAGTACCGTGGGCATATTGTTCATGATGGACGATAAGAAAGCAGCCAGAAAGCCGGTGCCAAGCGTTGCTCCCCATACGCCATAACTGGCGAAGACATCAAGCAGGCTGGTAATGTACCCGGTCAAGCCTTCATTACGCAAACCATACACCACTAAATACATGCCCAGTGAAAAAATAACGATTTGCCACGGCGCTTCGCGTACTACCTTACGCGTGTTAATCACATGACCACGTGCTGCCTCCGCGAGCAGTATTAGCGAGCCGGTCGCTGCCACAAGGCTGATGGGCACCCCCAAAGATTCGAGACCAAAAAAGCCGATCAGCAGCAATGCCAACACCACCCAGCCAGCACGGAACGTTGCTGGATCGCGTATTGCTTCAGTGGGCATCTTGAGTTGACTGACATCATAGCTAGCCGGAATACTACGGCGAAAATAGAAAGTGAGTACTCCCAAGCTACCCGCTGTTGAAGCAATATTGACCGGAATCATCACTGAAGCATATTCGGCAAACCCAATCTTGAAATAATCAGCCGAGACAATGTTCACCAAATTAGATACCACTAACGGCAAGCTGGCCGTATCGGCAATAAAACCCGCCGCCATGACGAAAGCAAGCGTAGCAGCCGGACTAAACCCAAGCGCCAGCAGCATCGCCATCACAATCGGCGTTAGAATCAAAGCTGCACCATCGTTGGCGAACAATGCTGCAACCGCCGCGCCCAGTAATACAATGTAGGTAAATAATAAATACCCGTTGCCGCGCCCCCAACGCGCCACATGCAATGCTGCCCACTCAAAGAATCCCGCTTCGTCGAGCACTAAGCTGATAATGATGATGGCAATGAAAGCCGCTGTTGCATTCCAGACAATATTCCACACCACCGGAATGTCACTGAGCTGAATCACACCCAGCAGCAATGCTGCGGTAGCGCCAAGTAGAGCACTCCAGCCGATACCAAAACCACGTGGCTGCCAGATGACCAGCACGAGCGTTATGATGAAAATCAGTGAAGCAATCAGCATGTCAATGACTCACGGTGTTTGAATTTCTGCCTAAAGCAATCACTTTGGTTGTGACGGCTTGAATTTCAAAATGCCGATGTAGTCCAGCTTCGTCCTAAAAGCGGAAGGATTTTGCTGCAAATCATCGAGCGGCAGCGATAAAAAAGTCTCGATGCCTTCACGCAAGGTACGGTAAGCCTGCGCGAATGCCGTGTTGATTTCTTCTTCGGTTCCAGTGGCTTCAGCGGGATCATCGACACCCCAATGCGAGCGTAACGCGGGCCCGAGATACGCCGGGCAGGTTTCACCGGCGGCGTTGCCGCAGACAGTAATTACTATGTCCGGAGCAGCTGGCAAGTTGTCCCATGATTTACTGCAAAGTCTTTCGGTTGCAATACCTTCGCGTTCAAGTAGAGCAAGTGAACGCGGATGAATTTTTCCGGTCGGTTTGCTGCCTGCGCTCATTGCTTGCCAGCCTTTAGGTGCCAGATGATTAAAAGTAGCTTCCGCGAGAATTGAGCGGCAGGAATTTCCGGTACAAAGAAACAGTACATTCATGATCAGGCCGCGCAACAAGTTTCGGTTTTGGTGGGAATGGCGGTATCCTGTCCAAATACTGGGATTGTGGTCAGCGAATGAAACGCTTCCCAGGCGATGCCTTGCGGATCAACCGTCCAGTATTTATTTGACGAAGCATAACAGCATTGTGCATTTTGTTGTTCCGCAGCAGGCAAACCGGCTTGCATCAAGCGCTGGTTTACTTCGGTTAAGGCATCGTCAGAATCAACTTGGATTCCTACATGATCCAAACCCGGCTTTGCACCTCGCGCCGATATGGCGAAATTGATATACGGATCGTCCAGCATCCATTTTACGTAATCCAGTTTGCTGACCGTTGGTTCGACACCGAATAGTGCCGAGTAAAAGCGGATATTATCCTGTAAGTTATCGACGGCTATATGGACATGAAAGCGTTTCATCATTGTCTCCTTCGTTAAGTTATATTTAGCTGTTTTTTTCATCGCAACAAACTTCAACAATGCCGCAGGGTGTACCGGCGCAACAATTCTCGGTGAGATAACCTATTAGCGCATTCATGGTTGAAAAATTTGCCGAATAATAAATGAAGCGGCTTTCCTGCCGGGCAATGACCAGTTCTGCGTGAGTCAATTCTTTCAGATGAAAAGACAGCGTTGCATTGGGAATGCCCAATTCCCTGGCAAGCTGACCCGCCTGAAGCCCGGATTCACCGGCTTGAACTAGCATTCGGAATATCGTGAGGCGGGTTTCATGGGCCAGGGCGGCAAGCGCTTTAATAGCAATATTCATTTCCATGCTTCTAATATATTAGAAATATAGACCATCGTCAACCCTGGTTGATCTTTCATTTACCTTTTCACCTTGGTAGATAGCAGTATAGGTTCATAAGTAGTTGATAAAAATATCATTGCCATTTTGTGTGCATAAAATAATCTTCTAAAATATAGCTGTATTACAATTGTATGTGCTGAAAGTAAAGTTTTTATCTTCAACGTTGCATAACAAAACATGGCTTCACTCAAGCAGCTCTCTTCGCAATATCGAATCGTATCAAAGTAACTGATAACACCTCAGCAACACCCCAAGCCAATCCCGTTTAATCGTAGCAATCAGGACAGGCGCATTTTTGCGTCTGCCGCTTTTGCTCGCCCTGAAAAAGGAGAAGAAATGTGTAATCCCAAATCGACAAGGGAGCGGCGTTCAATTGCGCTGTTTCCATTAGGTCAAATCGTTGCCACTCCAGGCGCACTGGAGGTACTCGATCAGTATGCCATCAATGCAATGGATCTTATCAAGCGTCATCAATCCGGTGACTGGGGCAATGTGCCGCCTGGTGACGCAGAAGAAAACCTGCGCTCAATTGAGAACGGCTGGCGCATCTTATCGAGTTACACCATCAGCGATGATCAGAATCTGTGGATCATTACCGAAGCGGATCGCAGCGTCACCACTTTGTTATTACCCGAGGAATATTGAAACAGTTTTCTATGCTCTAGCTTTCGGATTGATTTACAACAAGCTCTTTTCGGGTGTTATGGGAGCAAAATAAATGAAAACACCCAAATACTGGCCTGCCTGCAAACCCAATGCTGGCGGGCTTTTTTATTAGTGTTCAACTTACGATAACTGATCATTATGACGACCATGATGATTCTGTTATCCATTACTTCGGAGGTAATTATGAAATTGATTGAGAAACC
>CAYQZF010000182.1:0-5491 GCA_964421895.1 uncultured Nitrosomonas sp.
GCTTTATTGGAAAGTTTATTTTCCCAACGCATCCTGATTCTGGATGGTGCAATGGGCACCATGATTCAAACCTTCAAGCTCACCGAGGCGGATTTCCGCGGGCAGCGTTTTGCGGACTTTGCGCATGACCTGAAGGGCAACAACGATTTGCTGACGCTAACGCAGCCGGACATCATCCGCTCGATTCATTCCGGTTATCTGGAAGCGGGCGCAGATATCATCGAGACCAATACGTTCAATTCCAATGCGGTATCGATGGCGGATTATCACATGCAGGGTCTGGTGTATGAATTGAACGTCGCTGCCGCCAAATTGGCGCGTGCAGCGGCGCAAGCATATGAAGCCAAAACACCGGACAAACCGCGTTTCGTCGCTGGTGTTATCGGTCCGACCACCAAAACCGCGTCGATTTCTCCGGATGTCAACGATCCGGGTTTTCGCGGCATTACCTATGATCAATTGGTCGCCGATTACACCGAGTCGATTCGCGGCTTAGTCGACGGTGGTGTGGATATTTTGCTGGTCGAGACCATTTTTGACTCGCTCAATGCCAAGGCGGCGTTGTTTGCCATCGATCAATTCTTTGAAGATCATAATATCCGACTGCCGATCATGATTTCGGTGACCATCACCGATGCATCCGGTCGCACCCTATCGGGACAAACGCCGGAAGCCTTCTGGAATTCGATCAGCCACACCCGACCGTTATCGGTGGGGATCAATTGCGCGTTGGGCGCCGAATTGATGCGCCCGTATATCGAGGAGTTGGCGGGTGTGGCGAATGTGTACACCAGTGTTCATCCCAACGCCGGATTGCCGAATCCGTTATCGGAAACCGGCTATGACGAATCGCCGGAATATACCGCGAATCAGATCAAGGGATTTGCGCAAGATGGTTTCGTCAACATCGTCGGCGGCTGCTGCGGCACCACCCCGGCGCATATCAAGGCGATTGCGCAAGCGGTAGCAAGTATCGCACCCCGCAAGATTCCCGAAATTCCTAAAAAGCTACGCCTGTCCGGATTGGAGCCTTTGAATATCGGCGACGATTCGCTGTTCGTCAATGTCGGTGAGCGTACCAACGTGACTGGTTCGCGTGCATTTGCCCGGCTGATTCTCAGCGACGATTATGCGGAAGCGCTGAATGTGGCGCGTAGCCAGGTGGAAAACGGTGCGCAGATTATCGATATCAACATGGACGAAGCGATGCTGGACTCGCAAAAAGCCATGGTGACTTTCCTCAATTTAATCGCGGCCGAACCGGATATCTGCAAGGTGCCGATCATGCTGGATTCGAGTAAATGGACAGTGATCGAAGCCGGTCTTAAATGCGTGCAGGGCAAATCGGTCATCAATTCGATCAGTATGAAAGAAGGCGAGGAGGAATTCATCAAGCACGCCAAACTGGCGCGCCGTTACGGTGCGGCGGTGATCGTCATGGCATTCGATGAACAAGGGCAAGCCGATACGCTGCAACGTAAGATCGAGATTTGCACCCGCAGCTATCGTATTCTGGTCGATAAAGTCGGCTTTCCGCCCGAGGATATCATTTTCGACCCGAATATCTTCGCCATTGCGACGGGGATCGAAGAACATAACAACTATGGCGTTGATTTCATCGAAGCAACTCGCGCCATCAAGAAAACCTTGCCGTACGCCAAGATCAGCGGCGGGGTATCAAATATCTCATTCTCGTTCCGCGGCAACGAGCCGATTCGCGAAGCGATTCACACCGCTTTTTTGTATCATGCGATCAGAGCCGGGATGACGATGGGGATCGTCAACGCCGGGCAACTGGGGGTTTACTCGGATATTCCCGCGGAGTTGCTGGAAAAAGTCGAGGACGTGCTGCTTAACCGACGATCCGATGCAACAGAGCATCTAGTTGAATTTGCGGAAAACTTCAAGGGTCAGAAAAAAGAGCAAATTGAAGATCTGGCTTGGCGCGATGAGCCGCTGCAGCAAAGGCTGACACATGCGCTGGTCAGGGGTATTTCCACCTATATCGTCGAAGATACCGAAGCCGCACGTGTGGAAATCGACAAGCAAGGCGGGCGCCCGATTCAAGTAATCGAGGGGCCGCTGATGGAAGGCATGAGCGTCGTCGGCGATTTGTTCGGCGCCGGCAAGATGTTTTTGCCGCAAGTGGTGAAGTCGGCGCGCGTGATGAAACAGGCTGTGGCGCACTTGTTGCCGTTTATCGAAGCGGAAAAGAAACTGCTGGGCGACAGCAAGCCGAAAGGCAAGATCGTCATCGCGACCGTCAAGGGTGACGTGCACGATATCGGAAAGAACATCGTCACCGTGGTGCTGCAATGTAATAACTACGAAGTGATCAACATGGGTGTGATGGTGCCGAGTGCGCAAATTCTCGATATGGCAAGGCGCGAAAAAGCCGACATCATTGGTTTATCCGGATTGATTACGCCTTCGCTGGAAGAAATGGCGCATGTCGCCAAGGAAATGCAGCGCGAGGGATTCACCATTCCGTTGCTGATCGGCGGCGCAACTACCTCACGGGTACACACCGCCGTCAAAATCGCGCCGCATTACGACGGTCCGGTGGTATGGGTGCCTGATGCCAGCCGTGCGGTGGGCGTGTGCAGCAATCTGCTGTCGCAAGATCTGCAAGCGGGGTATATCCGGGAAATCAAGAACGAGTACGAGAAAGTGCGCGCGCAGCACAAAAACAAGAAAGGACCGGCCAAGCTGTTGACGCTGGATGAAGCGCGCGCCAATGCGTTCAAGACCGATTGGATCAATTACCAACCGCATCAGCCGCAATTGATCGGTGTGCGCACGTTGAACAATTATCCGCTCGACAAGATTGTGCCGTTCATCGATTGGACGCCGTTCTTCCAGGCGTGGGAGCTGGCGGGGCGTTATCCCGACATTCTGACCGATGAAGTGGTCGGAGAAACCGCGAGTCATCTGTTTCGCGATGCGCAAACCATGCTGAAGAAAATCGTCGAACAGAAATGGCTCAGCGCCAATGCCGTAATTGGTCTTTTCCCGGCAAATGCGGTCGGCGACGACATCGAAATTTATGCCGATGCCTCGCGCAGCAAGATCGCCATGGTTTACCACTGCTTGCGGCAGCAGGATCAAAAACCGGGCGGCAAACCGAATCGCTGCCTGGCGGATTACATCGCGCCGAAGGCCACCGGCATTGCCGATACCATCGGTCTGTTTGCGGTCGGCGCCGGTTTCGGCATCGACGAACGCATCAAGGCATTCGAGGCAGTTAACGACGATTACAGCGCGATCGTGCTGAAAGCATTGGCCGATCGTCTGGCGGAAGCTTTCGCCGAACACATGCACATGCGCGTGCGCCGTGAATTCTGGGGTTATGCCAAGGATGAGACATTGACCAACGAGCAATTGATCAACGAGGAATACCGCGGCATCCGTCCTGCGCCGGGTTATCCCGCTTGCCCGGATCATACCGAGAAAGGGCCGTTGTTTGCGACGCTGAACGCCACCGAGAATGCCGGCATCGTCATTACCGAATCGTTCGCCATGGTGCCGACGGCCGCGGTGTCAGGGTTTTATTTCTCGCATCCGGATTCGTCTTTCTTCGCGGTGGGGAAAATCGGCAAGGATCAGGTGGAGGATTACGCCAAACGCAAAGGCTGGACCCTGGAAGAAGCCGAACGCTGGCTGGCTCCGGTGTTGGCTTATGAGCGGTAGAAATTAAATAAGCATAATAATGCTTCACTCATCACAGCAGCCAGTATTAAAATGACCGCCAAGAAGTAAGATTTTTAATCTCTGCGGAGTGCTTAATTAAATTTTATGGGAGGCCGTGATGAAAGCAAAAATATTGCGTTATGTGGCGGTTTTACTTGTAGTTCCGGTGTTATCAGGATGCTGGGTGCTCGCCGTAGGGGGAGCAGGTGCATATGGTGGTTATAAAGCCAAAGAAGAGGGCTATGGACTTCAGAATCCTATTACAAAGGAAAAGAAAGAGAATAAAACTACTGACCAGAAAAAGTAAGCTGCGGTGAGCGTGTACTCATCGTTTCATTGCTTTTATAGGATTCCCGGATTCAGGAGAATTTCATAGTTTTACTAAGGTTGCTAAGGGTTCTTCGCCGGGAATCGATGCGATTGACGATTATTTAAACTCGCGGATGCAATCTAAGTTGTTGTTACTTGATGATTCTGAGTTTGCCGAGTTACTTATCGATGGCCGCGAACGGTAAAGTGCAATCCCAATTGCAGCAATGCTTCCCAAGCATCTCCTTGTGCAACTCCCTTAATCATCCGGTCAATTTCCGCGGCATCGGCTAATCCATGCATCAGCGCTTGCAGATTGATGTGCTTGGCGGCGGCGATCACTGATTTTTGCCGTTCACCCCAAATTCTCGCCGTTTGCAATAATTGCCCGGGCGGCTGGTTGTTGTCCAGGCCCTTGCGGATAATGATTAATTGACGGATTTGTTCGCTCAATGTGGCGAGAATCAGCAGCGGTGCAGTACCTTCGCCTTGCAAACCGATCAGGATGCGCTGGAAGCGAGCGGTGTCGCCCGTGATCATGGCATCGGATAATTGGTAGACATCGTAGCGTGCGACGTTCAGTACGACGTCTTTCACTTGATCGAAAGTCAAATTGCCGGCAGGGTAGAGCAGCGCGAGTTTCTGGATTTCCTGATAGGCGGCGAGTAGATTGCCTTCAACCTGATCGGCGAGAAACTGCAAGGTGGAAGCATCGGCTTTTTGCTGTTGCCGGGTAAGACGCTGACCGATCCAGCCGGGGAGTTGATCGCGTTCGACTGGGTACACCGGAATCATAGTGCCGGCGGTTTCGAGCGCTTTGAACCATTTGCTTGCTTGCCCCTGCCTGTCGATGCGCGGTAGTGTGATCAGCGTCAAGGTGTCGGGCGGTAGTGCAGCGCAATAGGCTTCGAGCGCCTTGCCGCCTTCCCGGCCGGGTTTGCCGGTAGGAATGCGGATATCCATGATTTTGCGTTCACCGAATAGCGACAGGTTATTACCGGCATTGCGCAGTTCCGTCCAGTCGAAATGCTGATCGACCGTGAACAGTTCTCGCTCGGTATATCCTTGCTGGCGTGCGTATGCGCGAATCGAGCCGGCGGCTTCCAGGATCAGCAGCGGTTCGTTACCGGACAACGTGTACAGCGGTGCGATTTGTTTTTGCAGTTGCTGCGGCAATTGTTCTAGTTTTATCCGCATGACGGGGTAAGTGGCCGATTAGCAGCGGAGAAATTTCCGCTACTTATTCCGGTTTATATCTTGACGGTCGATAAGCGCCATAGCATTTGTTGAATGGCATCGGATTGCATATCTTTTTGCAGCAGCTTTTCTTCCGCTTCCTTGGCCAGCACTTGCGCGTCCAGGAACGGGAGAACGCGCGTCAAAGTGATTTCGGTATATGGCACGATTTCCACGCCCTCTTTACTGTAAAGCCGGTATTTGACGCGGTACACCAGATTGAAGTCGCGCACCCGGCCGCCTCCGGATAGCGACA
>CAYQZF010000183.1:0-5482 GCA_964421895.1 uncultured Nitrosomonas sp.
ATGTTTTGTTATGCAACGTTGAAGATAAAAACTTTACTTTCAGCACATACAATTGCAATACAGCTATATTTTAGAAGGTTATTTTATGCACACAAAATGGTAATGATATTTCTATCAACTACTTATGAAGTATTTTCCCAGAAAATTAATGCTAGAATCACAAAAACTTGAACTGTATTTTTTATTATTTTTAATGAAATTTGAAGAAAATAATGCGATTCTCATTTTAAATGATGCTGTTTATTCCGCAGTATCCCGTAACCTGTTTAAGCTCAAATCGAATGGCAACCTGTGTAGGAGCCGCACGCCATGAGTGATAATGAAAAAAAACTAATCCGCAATAGCACAGCAGAATTTCTGATCTTTACCAGCCAGGCTGGTGAACAGAGTATTGAAGCCCGTTACGAGGATGAAACAATCTGGCTGACGCAGAAACTAATGGCTGCGTTGTTCGATGTTTCCATTCCTACTATCAATGAGCATTTGAAAAACGTGTTTGAGGCGAATGAATTAGACGCAGATTCAGTTATTAGGAAATTCCGAATAACTGCCGCAGACGGCAAATCGTACGCCACCAACCTCTACAGTCTCGACGCCATCATCTCAGTGGGCTATCGGGTCAACTCGGTACGTGCTACTCAGTTCCGGCAATGGGCAACCCGAGTGCTGCGTGAGTTTGCCATCAAGGGCTATGTGCTGGATAAGCAGCGCATGGAAAATGGCAGTTTTCTGGGCGAAGACTACTTCGAACGCTTGCTGGCAGAAATCCGCGAGATTCGCCTAAGCGAACGCAAGTTCTACCAGAAAGTTACCGATATTTACGCTACAGCAATCGACTACAACAAATCTGCTCCTACAACCCAGGTGTTTTTCGCCAAAGTACAAAATAAGCTGCATTTCGCCATCCACGGCCATACTGCTTCCGAGTTGATCATGCAGCGTGCCGATAGCAATAAGACAAACATGGGATTGACTTCTTGGGAACATGCACCCGAAGGGAAAATTCTCAAAACCGATGTAATCGTCGCCAAAAATTACCTCAACAAAGACGAACTGGAATCCCTCGGCCGCATCGTCAATGCTTACCTTGATCTGGCTGAGGAACGCGCCAGGCGCAAAATTCCCATGACTATGGAAGATTGGGCGAAACGGCTTGATGCGTTTCTTGAGTTCACCGATCGCGAGGTTCTGCGTGATAGCGGCAAGATTTCGACAGAAATGGCAAAAGCTCATGCAGAAAGTGAGTTCGAGAAATACCGAATTGTGCAGGATCAGTTGTTTGAAAGTGATTTTGATAGATTGATCAAGCAAATCCAACCAGATCGAGAACCTGATAGCGAGAATGATTAAGGCACCTTGCATAATCTGCATTACACAAGAAAAAATGTAATCAATGAGTGGCCACCACACTGAACTTGCGGCACTGCAAGCTGAAAACGCCAGACTAATCAAGTTACTGGAATCTCATGGCATTGAATGGCGCTCGCAAATCGAATCATTACATGCGTACGTTCCGGAATCGCAACCATCGCGACTATCTACTTCCGAAAAAATTGCACTTTTCCGGCAGCTATTTCGTGGTCGCACCGATGTCTACCCAGTGCGATGGGAAAGCAAAGCCACAGAAAAATCTGGCTACGCACCAGCTTGCGCCAATGAGTGGCGCGTGGGAGTGTGCGAAAAGCCACGCATCAAGTGCAGCGATTGTAGTAATCGCCTACTATTACCATTGTCCGATGCTGTAATCTACGCCCATCTGGCAGGTGATCACACAATCGGTATCTATCCACTGCTGGAGGATGATACTTGTTACTTTCTAGCGGTCGATTTTGATGAAGCTGAGTGGCGGGATGATGCCTGCGCTTTTGTGCAATCCTGCGAGGAGTTGGGTGTACCGGTGGCGTTGGAAATCTCTCGTTCCGGTCAGGGAGCACATGCTTGGATATTCTTTGCAAATCGAGTTTCTGCTCGGGATGCCCGTCGTCTGGGCACGGCCATCATCAGCCATACCTGCTCACGTACCCGACAGTTGAAGCTGGCGTCCTATGATCGCCTTTTTCCGAATCAAGACATGTTGCCCAAGGGTGGGTTTGGCAACCTAATCGCGTTGCCGTTGCAAAGGCACCCACGTGAAAACAGTTGTAGCATATTCGTCGATAGCAAATTGCGTCCACATCCCGACCAGTGGGCATATCTGAGATCAATTAAGCTCATGGCACCACATGACATTGAGCCTACCATCCTCCGCGCCACGGGGGGTGTTCATCCTTTGGACGTTACTTTCATTGACGATGAAGATTTAGTAATTCCTTGGAAACGTGAAGTCATTTCAGCAAAAAAACTGGCGGGTACGATGCCCAGGTTGCTGAATGTAACATTGGCTAACCAGATCTATTTCGAGAAAACAGAACTACCGCAAGCTCTGGCCAATCGCCTTATCCGGCTGGCAGCTTTCCAAAATCCTGAGTTCTATAGGGCGCAGGCGATGCGGATGTCAGTGTGGGACAAGCCGCGTATCATTGGCAGAGCGGAAAACTTTCCGCAGCATATCGCACTACCACGTGGTTGCCTTGATGCTGTACAGGAACTGATGCGCGATAACGGCATTGGCTGCAACCTACGTGATGAACGATTCACAGGAGAGTTTATCGACGCTAAATTCATTGGAACACTGAGACACGACCAGGAAGCTGCAATTGCCGCAATGTTGCGCTACGATACCGGTGTGCTATGCGCCCCAACCGCTTTTGGCAAGACAGTGATTGCCGCAGCGATGATCGACCGCCGCAGCGTTAACACCTTAGTGCTTGTTCATCGTACCGAATTGCTTAAGCAATGGCAGGAACGATTGCAAGCTTTTTTGGGCATTGGCAAAGACGTGGTCGGCACCGTCGGCGGCGGCAAAGCCAAACTCACTTGCAAAATTGATATTGCAGTGATGCAATCGCTATCTCGACAGGGTGAGGTCAGCGCACTCGTTGAAAACTATGGTCACGTAATCGTCGATGAGTGCCATCATATTGGCGCGGTATCTTTCGATGCCATTTTGAAGAGAACTAAAGCCAAATTCATACTTGGCTTAACAGCTACGCCAATTCGTCGTGATGGTCAGCAACCGATTATCTTTATGCAGTGCGGACCGATCCGCCATACCGCCGAAAAACCAACCAATGCGCCTCACGATTTAGAAGTGGTACCAAAACCACGATGTGAGCGCATTGATCTGCCGCCCGGCGCTAGTATTCAGGATGTGTTTCGACATCTTGCCAATGACCGAGCGCGAACGGAATCAATCGCTACTGAGATCAAGACCGCATTCTGGCAAGGGCGCAAGGTGTTGGTACTAACCGAGCGCACTGAACATTTGGAAGCTATCCAGTCTGCTTTAAGCAATCAGGTAACTGAGTTGTTCGTTCTTCACGGACGGATGTCGAAAAAACAGCGTACCGCCTTGATCGCTGAACTTGATGCATTGCCACTGGATGCGCCCCGCATCTTGTTGGCCACGGGCAAGCTGGTGGGCGAAGGCTTTGATCATCCACCGCTCGATACGATGGTGCTGGCAATGCCAGTTTCATGGAAGGGTACATTGCAACAATACGCTGGTCGCTTACATCGAGAATTTGCCAGAAAAACTGCCGTGCGTATCATCGACTTCGTGGATACCGGCCATCCTGCGCTATCGCGAATGTGGGATAAACGTCAACACGGTTATCGAGCGATGGGCTACCGGATGAGAACTACTGAAGTACTTGAAGAACTGCAGTCGTCTGCACTACTCTAGGGAAGGTCTGAAAAAGCCCTGATCAAGCCCCGATCTGAGCCAGTTTGATTTTCATATTTCTGAGGAAAAATTATGGGTGTAAACTTAAAATGCCTTTGATTAAATCAATTTTGTTTATGTTTCCCGAATACTTATGGCTTACAGTAAATTCACTTGTTCAGGCATACGATCAAGTTCGATTTTCAACGGAAAATAATCTTTTGACAATCCCTCACGTCATTATTGATCAAAAGCAGAGTGTTTTTAATGCCGAGCTACAATTACAATGCGATGGAATTTTTGTGCTAACGAAAATCAGCGATCGACCAGTGTAATAAATTGATCTTGATGAGCTTTTTGTTTTAGAGATGGATCAGCCTATATGGCTTAAGGACACAAATTTCGGGGTTTATCCGATTCGGTGAGTCATAAACTGCTGGAACTGACCTACGTGCTTGATCGGTTTGATGCGCATAGTTGATTATCTCCTATGTTAATTTGCTGAAAAATACCAATAAATATTACAATAAAATATTGGCAAGTTTTACATGGAGACTTTTATGCCTGTACAAAAAAATACCAGTGTGACGCTGGGCGAACATTTTGAGAAATTTCTGGCGCATCAGATTGAAACCGGGCGTTATAGCTCGGCCAGCGAGGCCATACGGGCGGGATTGCGTTTGCTCGAAGAGCGTGAAACCAAGCTGGAAGCATTGCGCCATGCTTTGATTGAAGGTGAACAAAGCGGCGCGTCCGACTATTCTTTGCAAGGTATTCTGGATGAATTGGAAAGTGACGGTTAGATGGGATCATTCACTCTCACCCAAAAGGCAGAATCCGATATGCTCTCGATTGGCCGATATACACGGAAGCAATGGGGAAAGACACAGCAAAGGCGTTATCTGAGTCAACTCGATACAGCCTTTCATGATCTTGCCGATAAACCGGATTTAGGGCGCGTGTGCGATGATGTTCGTGAAGGCTATTACAAATATGGTGTTGGCAAGCATTTGATCTTTTATCGCCATAAAGGAGAAGATCAGATTGAAATCGTTCGTATCCTGCACGGTCGCATGGATATAGAGCAGCATTTATAAAATCGCACATTTTGAATGTAGAATCCATCGTCCGTAATGTGCCCAAACCTGTACTACCGATCACGGCTGCAGTAATGCAATAATTCAACATAAAACGGACTGTCGGTTTCTTACGCAGCTAATTTATCCATCAACTCAAGGATATGTTCGGATTCCATCATTCCATGCATTGGGTGCTCATCCTCAGCCAGAATCGCTTTCTTTAACCTTTTCAATTCAGCAGGGTTGGTATCAGTCTTTAACAAAACATAGTAGATCAATTCATATCTGATCTGGTCTAATTTTTCTATAATAAACTTAAGCCCGTTACGCTGTACACAGGCAGTCATGGCTCGCCGTTGCAGCCATAAATCCTTGCCCCACATATCAGGAGCATCTTCCAGGTTTGTTAATGCAATCCTCTGAATGATTTCCGAATCACTTTGATGGTTGATGATATATGACAGTGCAAAGGATATTGCTGGATATAATAAATCGAATCTGTTCCATTCAGCGAGAGTCGTATTGTCAGTGTGATCCGTGACTCCTGCTTCTTCTATCCGTTCCTCAAGTTCTTCTTTTTCTTTACCAATACCAAGCAACCACCAGTCATAGTAAGAATTCAGTAATTCCAGAGAATCTT
>CAYQZF010000184.1:0-5455 GCA_964421895.1 uncultured Nitrosomonas sp.
TGACGTTGAATGATGCAATCAAGCTCATGCGCGGCAAACCCAATACCTCGATCAAGATTACGATTGTACGGGAAGGAGAAACGGAGCCACTGGTTTTTAATCTAGTACGCGACATCATAAAAATCCAAAGCGTAAAATCGAAAATGATTGAACCGGGTTATGCGTATATCCGTATCACGCAATTCCAAGAGCAAACCGGTGAAAATCTGGCGCAAGCCATCAAAACACTTTTTGCCGGAAGTAACGGCAATATGAAAGGATTGATATTGGATCTTCGCAACGATCCGGGTGGATTACTCAATGGCGCCGTTGCCGTATCAGCTGCTTTCCTGCCGGAAAATTCTTTGGTTGTTTACACCGAAGGACGCAGCCCCGATGCAAAAATGAAATTGCACGCCAACCCGGAATATTATTTGCGCGGACCGGACGAAGATTATTTGAAAGGACTGCCTACCGAAGTTAAAACCGTACCGATGATTACTCTGGTCAATGGCGGCTCTGCTTCCGCATCGGAAATCGTCGCAGGCGCATTGCAAGATCACAAACGTTCCATTGTGATGGGGTCGCAAACATTCGGCAAAGGATCGGTGCAAACGATTCTGCCATTGGGAAACAATACCGCAATCAAACTGACGACCGCACGCTATTACACTCCGAATGGTCAATCTATCCAGGCGCAAGGCATTACCCCTGATGTCTTGGACGAAGCCGACAGCGGTGATGATCAACGTTTGCGGGAAGTGGATTTAAACCGGCATTTGTCCAATGGCAAAAAAGCGGAGAAAAAAGCTGCTTCCGAAACCGAAAAAGCAGCACTGAAGCCAGTCAGCGAGAAAAAAGAGAAAAAAGAAAAGAAAAATAAAGACAAAAATAAAGCTCCGATGGAATTCGGCTCCGAGGAAGATCTTTTGTTGAAGCAAGCCCTGAATTACTTCAAAGGCATTACCGCATCGCCTGAGAAAAAACTCACTGAGAAAAGCGAAAGCTAATTGCACAAGGCTTGTGGATGATCATCACTTACTCCGGTATAGCCGCCACATCCTGCTCCCGCAAATCGACATTGCGGGGCAGGAAAAACTCAATAAATCCCATGTATTAATCATCGGCGCTGGCGGTTTGGGTTCGCCCGCCGCGCTGTATCTCGCTGCAAGCGGCATAGGCAATCTGACAATCTGCGACGGCGATCGGGTTGATCTAACCAATCTGCAACGCCAGATCATGCATGACAGCAGTACCATCGGCGTGGAAAAAACACTATCGGCCAAACAAACGCTTCTCAGGATCAATCCCGAGATTAAGATTACGGCGATCCAAACACGCGTCGATGCAGAAAATCTGTCGCAACTGATTCCGCAAGCCGACGCCGTCATTGATGCCAGCGATAATTTCAGTACACGCCACCATGTCAACCAAGCTTGTGTTACCTATAAAAAACCTTTAATTTCCGGCGCGGCCGTACAATTCTCCGGCCAAATCAGCGTGTTTGATTTACGCCATAGCAGCAGCCCTTGTTATCATTGTTTATTCTCGGTTGACGGTGAGCGGGAAGACATGCCCTGCGCGATCATGGGCGTATTTTCACCAATAGTCGGCATCATCGGCAGCATGCAAGCGGCTGAAGCGCTGAAAATTTTACTCGGTATCGGAGAAAGCCTGAACGGCCGTCTGCTGGTATTGGATGGTTTGACCATGAGCTGGCGTTCAGTCAGATTAAGCAAAGATCCAGCTTGTCCGGTATGTCACTTGTAATCAGCGGAAAATCACCATACTACAAAAACGTATCCGGCAGCACAGTCAACCGTTGCACCTCCCAATTGGCCAGAGGATCGCGCCGGAATTCGCTTTTTACAAATTGATACCAGCGGCCAACCACAAAACACATGAACAAATTCGCCTGCGCCGTTATATCCGCGTCGAGTTTCAACTGTTGTTCACTGATCGCGAACCGTAGCGCCTGCTTAAAAGTTGCTTCAAGCCGGTCATGCAACTGCTGAATTCGCAATTGTAAGCGATCATCCTCATTCACCAGCGCATCGCCGATCAAAATGCGTGTCATACCCGGATTTTTTTGTGAGAAACCTAACAATAACAACAACAAGCTCTCAATCTGCTGAGCACCGGACTGTTCTTCTTGCAAAATTTTATTGATCAATACAAACAACGTCTTTTCAATAAATGCGATCAAAGCCTCGAACATTTTCGATTTATTGGGGAAACAGCGGTAGATTGCTGATACCGATATCTCCGACCGTTTTGCCAACGCAGCCGTGGTAATTCTAACCTTGTGCGGACACTCCAACATCCCAGCCAGCGCTTGTAAAATCCGATCTTCTCTTTCGCCCGGCTTAATAGATTGATTTGAATGTTTCAATTGATTGACTTCAACATAACAAAAACGATAGCAGGAATATAACCAAATTAACGAACCGGTGCGAGTACCTATCTATCCTTTCCGCGATTCTCCATCCGGTAATTCTCTCCGGTAAGTATCTATAATTACGCGGAATCGATAGGCACGGAACACAGTGCAAGCTAGACCAGTCAGGCTTAAACACGCTAGAATTACTAATTTTTCGGACTCGAGCGCATGCACACGTGGCGAAAAGCTCCCGCTGCTGTTAAAACACCGGTTGCACTGACCATAGGCAATTTTGACGGATTTCATCGGGGTCATCAGGCCATGCTCACTCATTTGAAAAACACCGCAAAACAGCTCGGATTTCCCGCTTGCGTCATGACTTTCGAGCCTCACCCCTGTGAATTTTTCGCTCCAGATCAAGCGCCTGCCCGGCTGACCAGTCTGCGAGAAAAATTAACCTGTCTGATTCAAGCGGAAGTCGATTGCATTCATATTTGCCGTTTCGATTATGATTTTGCCCGAATCGGCGCGAAGCAATTTATTACACGCATTTTGAATCAGCAACTCGCTGTGCGCTGGTTGCTGGTGGGCGATGATTTTCGTTTCGGCGCGCGCCGCGCCGGCGATTTTTCTATGCTGCAAGCGTTGGCATCGGAAAACAACTATACCGTTGCAGCGATGCCCAGTTTCACCATTGATGGTCAGCGCGTTTCCAGCACCGCAACGCGTGAAGCGCTGGCCCATGGCGATCTGGACAAAGCTGGAAAATTACTCGGCAGGCCCTACAGTATCAGCGGACGGGTTGTGGACGGGGACAAAATCGGCAAACAACTCGGATTCCCGACCGCGAACATCCAACTGAAACATAGCCGCCCGCCGCTGTCAGGAATTTTCGCAGTCTCGGTATGTGGCGCCCTGCCATCTTCACCGGCCATCGCGCTGCCCGGTGTCGCCAGCTTGGGCGTGCGGCCGACAACGCATGAAAACGGCAAGCCCGTGCTGGAAGTACATTTGTTCGATTTTAATGAAGATATTTACGGACGGCATTTGCAGGTAAATTTTCTACACAAATTACGCGACGAAGAAAAATACGTGGATATCGACACGCTCATCCGGCAAATTGAAAAAGATGTCGCGCAAGCCAAACGCTTTTTCATGACAACTCAACCCCGTTTCAGTAGCATGTGCAACGCCCTTTAACTAATTCATTGTAACTTTCATGACCGATTATAAGAAAACGCTCAATTTACTCGACACGCCGTTTCCGATGCGCGGCAATTTAGCCAGCCGCGAACCCGGCATGCTGAAAGCCTGGCAAGAAAAGAATCTGTATCAAAAAATCCGCTCTACCAGCAAAGGACGCCCGAAATTCATTCTGCACGACGGTCCGCCTTATGCCAACGGTGACATTCATATCGGTCATGCTGTCAACAAAATTCTCAAGGACATCATCATCAAAAGTAAGACGCTGGCCGGTTTTGATGCACCGTATGTTCCCGGTTGGGATTGCCATGGCCTGCCGATTGAGCATCAAATCGAGAAAAAACACGGGAAGCATTTGCCTGCCGATAAAGTGCGCGAGCTCTGCCGTACTTTCGCCAAGGAACAAGTAGAACGGCAAAAAGCCGATTTCATCCGCTTGGGCGTGCTGGGTGACTGGGACAATCCGTATCTCACGATGAATTTCAAAACGGAAGCCGGCATTATCCGGGCGTTAGGGAAAATTTATCAGAACGGCTACCTGTATCAAGGGCAAAAACCGGTCAACTGGTGCATTGATTGTGGCTCCGCATTGGCCGAAGCCGAGGTGGAATATGAAGACAAAACCTCACCCGCTATTGATGCCGGATTCGCCGTTGAAACGGCATCTGCTGTATTGAGCAAGATTTTTGGCATCACTATCCCCGAGGAAACACAAGCGTACGCGATCATTTGGACCACCACACCGTGGACATTGCCCGCTAACCAAGCGGTCAGTGTTCATCCCGATTTCGATTATGAATTGATTCAAACAACACGGGGATTGCTGATACTCGCCAGTGAATTGAAACAAGGCTGCCTGGCACGCTACGAGCTTAGCGGTGAAACACTTGCCACCTGCAAGGGCCAGGCTTTGGAACACTTGCCGTTGCAACACCCGTTTGAACCCCGCACGGTAAAAATCATTTGCGGCAAGCATGTCACCCTGGAAGCTGGTACCGGTCTGGTGCACACAGCCCCGGCGCATGGATTGGACGACTATTTCGTCGGACAAAATTACAGCCTGCCGAGTGACAGTCCGGTGGACTGCGACGGCAAATTTACCGCCAGTACACCGTTGGTAGGCGGACTTTCGGTATGGAAAGCCAACGATGTCGTCATCGAGACACTCAAAAACAGCGGCCATTTGTTCTGTCTGAAAAAAATCAACCACAGCTACCCGCATTGCTGGCGACACAAAACACCCATTATTTTCCGCGCAACGCCGCAATGGTTCATCGGCATGAATCTGCATAGCACTGCCGCTACCACAACGCAGAAAGAAACTTTGCGCAATCTGGCCATGAAAGCGGTCGAGTCCACCGCATTTTTTCCGGCTTGGGGCCGGGCGCGATTGGAAGCAATGATCAAAAACCGGCCGGATTGGTGTGTGTCACGGCAACGCAATTGGGGCGTGCCAATGACCTTCTTTGTGCATAAAGATACACATGCGCCACATCCACGTTCGCTCGAATTGCTCGAACAAGTGGCGCAAAAGGTGGAACAACAAGGTATCGAAGCTTGGTTTGCCCTTGATGCCGCCGAATTGCTTGGAGCCGAAGCCAGCGAGTATAAGAAACTGACCGATACATTAGATGTCTGGTTCGATTCCGGCACGACGCACGATACCGTGGTAAAAGCCAATGCACAGCTCAAATTTCCGGTCGATTTGTACCTGGAGGGTTCCGATCAGCATCGCGGCTGGTTCCAGTCCTCGCTGCTGACCGGTTGCGCCATAGACGGGCGCGCGCCGTATGATGCCTTGCTCACGCACGGCTTTGTGGTGGACGGCAGCGGTCACAAAATGAGCAAATCCAAAGGCAATGTCATCGCACCGCAAAAAGTGATGGATACTTC
>CAYQZF010000185.1:0-5449 GCA_964421895.1 uncultured Nitrosomonas sp.
AACAAACTGACAACCAACGTGTATGCCGATAATGTGTTTTCACAAGAAAATACATTGGCACTTGGATTTACGCAAGAAAGCTTTTTGCGTGAACATATAGCGGATCCCGTTCATGGAAATTTTCTCGATGTATATGGCAATGGTATGACCATGCGCGATCTCCGTTCCAACCCGCGAATCTCAAAGTTATCCCGCCGCCTGCTCGGGCGCGATATTACCGTGGCATAACGCACTACCGGTGCAGGCTGCACACAATTTCCGGCTATCTGTTATGGTGTTTTCCCGGTCTTAACACGCGTCGAATTTAATTCATCGGACTGTCATTTTCTGTCATACCGGCCTGCTAGACTCTGTCCGTTTTCTTCAAGTATGCTTTCGGCAAAGCTCGCAGGCAGCACGTATCCGCATCAGTCGTCCGCAAACCAACGGTAAAGCAGAACGAGTCATCCGCACCCTGATGAACATGTAGCTCAACTAGGTTTCCTTTAAAGACGGCGCCGGCCGGCGCATTCAGCTTTTCCGTTTCATCAACTTCTACAACACCGTGAAACCCCATAAGAGTTTGAATAATGCCACTCTTTATGAAATACTCAACGCTTATTTCAATTAACCTCTCTGAAAACAGCACTGAGAGTCCTTACACAGTAGATAATAACAAACTCGTAACATTGGAATTCCTATACCATCAACAAAACGAGTTTGCGATGCTCCAATTAATGCTCAGTGATGAGTTCTGGCTGAGGCTGGAGAAGATTCTGCTTCAAGAAGCGATTTATAACAATATAACAAGCGCAATTTGCGCATGGCAGTAGAAGATATGTTGTATCTTCAGAATGCTGCCGATTGATCCGGACTGTGAGTGGGAATTTATTGATGGCAGCTATGTTAAAGCGCACCAGCATAGTGCAGGTGCAACGGACAAGGAACCCAGGTGATCGGTAATTTGATTGCCAAACTGCCTGATTATTGTGGACAAGGGCTATGACAGCAAATGTATGCGAGAACAGATAACGAAGAAAGGGGCTCGCGCTGTGATACCGGGAAAGCGCGGCTCGTTAAAGGGTAACGCAGATATGGATTGGGGTTTGTATAGATACGGGCATTGGGTAGAAAATACTTTTGCCCGGCTAAAGCAGTGTCGGGCAGTAACGGTACGATGCGACAAACTGAAAAGAAATTTTGAAAGTATGGTAACCATGGCATGCGGATATCTGTGGTTACCTATGTGAAATGTCAACAGACCCTAATCAATACAGGAATAAGCTAAAAATCCCGTTTGCAACCATTGCATGGAGGAATTGATGAAATTTACTTCATTGACACAGCGTTTCGCTGTTTGGTTTACATTGGTTTCTTTGCTACCGATATTGGTAATTGGTAATAGCCTTCTGCATACTTTTGAGAAAGAGATCAAAAAATCCGCCATCCGTAATGTTTCCGCTATCGCCGACAAAAAATTCGAACAAATAGACAGTTATCTGCAAGAGCGATTGCTCGATGCCAGTTTGATCCGTGACGCCAGCACGACCCACGAAGCCATCATCGGATTTTCCAGAATTTTTGAGGAAAACGGAGTGGGTTCGGAGGAATATCGTCTTTTGGATGCCAGTTATCGTGAAAATTTCAAGCGTTTTGTCGAAGATGCGAAATATTACGATCTATTTTTGATCTCAACCCGAGGCACAATCATTTATTCGCAAACGCATGAAGCCGATTTTGCCACGAATCTGTTCACCGGCCCTTACCGCGATACCGGGCTAGGCAAAGTTGCCCGTCTTGCACTCGATAACAAAGAAAGCAGTATTTCTGATTTTGAACACTATGAACCATCCCGAGGCGCCATCGCGGCTTTTGTTGCAACTCCTATTATATTGGATGGAGAAATTAAAGGCGTTTTGGCATTGCAGATTTATAGCCAGCGTGTGTTTACCGTATTGTCGAACAATGTCGGATTGGGTATCAGCGGCGAAACAGTTGTAGCGCGTCTGGAAGATGCGCAGACCGCGCTTGTTATGGCGCCGCTTAAATTTGACTCTGGCGCAGCACTCAAACGCCGGATACCATTGAATACGCCGCCTTCTTCCGAAGCCATGCAGAATGCTTTGAAAGGTCAATCAGGCAGTGCATTAACTATCGATTACCGAGGTACGGAAGTGGTTGCGGCGTGGCGCTATTTGCCGCGCATGAAATGGGGCATCGTGGTGCAAATCGATGTCGAAGAAGCCTTCGCTTCGGTTAATAAAGTACATTTCATCGGTTTGGTTATACTGGTTTTGATTCTATTTGCCGCCTTATTGGGAGCGGTTCTGTTCCATCGCCGTGTGGTTAATCCGTTGAAGCATTTGAATCAGAGCGCAATGGAAATTTCCACGGGAAACTTGCATCAACTGGTTTCAATTGAAGGTTGGGATGAAATGCGGCAATTGGCACATACGTTTAACACGATGGTCGAAAAATTGTGCGCCAGCGATCAGAATCGCAATAAGGCCGAAGAGAATCTGGTGCAGCTCAATCAGGAGCTGGAGCATCGCGTGACGGTAAGGACCGACGATTTGCAACGCGCTAACGAAGCCTTGGCGATCAAGGAAGAGGAAATGCGCTCAGTCGTTGAACATATGGTGGATTGCGTGGTGACCACCGATGAAATAGGCACGATTCTTTCCGCCAATCCGGTGATGGAGAAATTATTTGGTTACAGTCATGATGAAATGATCGGTCAAAATATATCCATCATTGTACCTGAGCCCGATCGCAGCAGACATATCGGTTACATGGAAAATTATTGCCGCACCGGGCATGGCCAGGAATATGTCGGTCGCCCTTATTTGTCGGGTTCGCATGGCATCGGCCGGGGCCGCGAAGTGGAAGGTGTGCGCAAAGACGGCGAGCGGATCGAATTGTATCTGGCGGTCAGCGAATATTTTGTCGCCGGAAAACGCCATTTTACCGGCGTAATGCGCGACATCCGGGAACATGTGAAAATCATGAAAGAGCTCAAGCAAGCCCGGATCGAAGCGGAACAAGCCAACAAAGCCAAATCAGCGTTTCTTGCCGCCATGAGCCACGAAATCCGCACACCGATGAACGGCGTAATCGGCATGATCGATGTTATGCGGCAAACCAGTTTGAGCGGCTATCAAATGGAAATGGCCAATCTGATCCGCGATTCCGCGTACGCCTTGCTGGCTATTATCGAAGACATTCTCGATTTTTCCAAAATTGAAGCGGGCAAACTCGAAATCGAAAAAATTCCCATGCCGCTCGCCAGTATCATCGAAAACGCGTGCGGTATGCTGGCGCATCTTGCATTGAGCAAAAAAGTCGAACTGACCTTATTCATCGATCCCGCGATTCCTGAGAATGTCATTGGTGATCCATTACGATTGCGTCAAGTGTTGGTCAATATCATCAACAATGCGATCAAATTTTCTAGCAAACAGGAAAAGCAAGGCAAGGTGTCGGTGCGGGTATTGCTGACCGAATCCAATTCTGATCAGATCGTCGTGACCTTTCAGATAACCGATAACGGCATCGGCATGGATAAGGAAACGCAGGAAAAACTCTTCAAATCCTTCTCGCAGGGTGATCCTTCCACCACGCGCCGTTTCGGCGGCACGGGTCTCGGTTTGGCGATTTCACATCATTTGGCCGAGTTGATGGACGCGGAAATTACCGTGCAAAGCGAACCGCAGCATGGTTCCACTTTTATCATTCAAATGCCGTTCAAACCATTACCGGCTAGCGTGGTTGTCAATCACAAGCTCGAAGACCTCGACGGCATGAATTGCTTGATACTGGGCGACAACGATAGTTTGAGCAACGATTTGGCGGTTTATTTACGCAGCGCAGGTGCGGAAGTTAAACAAATAACCGGTTTTGCTGAGGTGGATCAAGTTATCAGGAATCTGGCGCCGGGATTATGGCTGGTGGTGATTGACGCAGGTCAGGAGATGTTTTCTATCGAAGCACTGCGTGCTGCATTTAATGCGCGCAGCGAGCAGATCAAGAAAAGGTCCGGTAAAGCCGGATTGGACCCGGCGCAGCCATACATCGAACCTCGCTTTGTCGTAATTAAACGCGGCCGCCGCCGCCAAGCGCGTATTGAAGACATCGATATCATCACGCTCGATGGCGACGTCATGTACCGCCAATCGTTGCTTCGCGCGATGGCGATTGCCGCCGGTAAAATGGAAGCAAGTACGGAGAGCACGCCGCTTGCCAGTAGCTTCACGTCCCCGCCGGCGCCGGTTTCGCGCGAGGAAGCGTTGCGCCAAGGCAGGCTTATTCTGGTGGCGGAAGATAACGACATCAACCAGAAAGTGATCCGTCAGCAACTGACTTTGCTCGGCTATGCAGCGGATATTGCCAACGATGGCCGGGAAGCGCTGAAACGCAAGCAGAACTGTGAGTATGGATTGTTGCTGACCGATTTGCATATGCCGGAAATGGATGGTTTTGAACTGACGAGGGAGATTCGTTCCGCGGAATCCGGCGGCAAGCACATGCCGATTGTCGCGCTGACGGCTAATGCACTGAAAGGCGAGCGGGAGCATTGCTTGGATGCCGGTATGGATGATTACCTGAGCAAACCGGTGCAGCTTGAGGATTTACGCCAGATTCTGGAAAAATACCTGCCCGCCGACGCACTAGCAGCAGCGACCGCTGCACCGGTAAATGTTCACGTGTTGGAAGAATTAATCGGTGACGACAAGGAAATGATCCAGGAAACATTGCTGGAATTTCGCGCCAGCGCGGAAAAAATAGCCGCAGAATTGCATACTGCGTATCAGACAGGGCAACTGACTACAACCGGTGCACTGGCGCACAAACTGAAATCATCCGCCCGGTCGGTGGGAGCGCTGGCGTTGGGTGAGTTATGCGCGGCCATGGAACAAGCAGGTAAGAAAAACGATGCGGCTGAGCTGGCGGTGTTGCTGCCGCAGTTTGATGTGCAGCTGATTGCAGTCAAGGCTTATCTGGATACTTTAAAACTGCAAAATCCAGAGAAAATGTGTAAAACGAGCTGATTAAGAGGCAGCAGTTAACGCTTCAGCGCGGACTCTCGTGCGCCATTCTTCCATCCAGCGTAGCAGATCATCGGGCAGCAGCGGGCGCGAGATGAAGTTTCCCTGCGCCATATCGCACTCCGTTTGACGCAGAAGTTCCCAATCGTCGCGATCCTCAACGCCTTCCGCGACAATATCCATACCCAGTTGCTTACCCATCGCTAAACTGGCGTCGTAAATTGCGCGCAGCGTATCGTCCTGCCAGGCGCGATGAACAAATCCCTGATCGATTTTCAGTTCGTTAAACGGAATGTCGCGCAGTTGCGCCAAAGATGAATGGCCGGTGCCGAAATCGTCGATGGACAAATGAAACCGTTTGAGACGCAGACGGGTGAGAATTTCCAGCGGAATGCGCGCATCCGGCCCCATCACTTGGCTTTCGG
>CAYQZF010000186.1:0-5434 GCA_964421895.1 uncultured Nitrosomonas sp.
TGTCTTCGAGCGACACGAACGCCGCCAAGTTCATCAGGTACTTGCCAAACAGTAGCGGCGATGCGCCGGGCCGTCGTTTGACCGTGGTCGTGACTTTGGCCTTCGAGCAAGCGTTATTCGCAGGCTCAATGGTCGTGACCTTTTCGAGAACTCCGTACGCCTCGGCAAACTGCCGAACGCCACCCTCGCCATGGACGAAGCCCTCGCGCTTCATCATTCCCGGGTCCAGCCGATAAAGGATGCTGAACAACTCGTCGGCATATCCACCGAGCAAGGTCCCGGTGAGGATGACCGTGCGGTCGCAGGACGATGCGAGCGTGCCCAGGGCGTTGCCCTGCGCCGTATCGGCGCCCTTCAGTTCGTGAACTTCATCCGCGATGCCGTAGTCGAAAAAGCCGTCGAGATAGCGGCCGATGAACTCGATTGGCGCAACCCGATGAATCTTGGAGCTGTCCGCCTGCCAGAGTGGACTGTACAAGGTTCGGCGCGATTTCTCATTCTCTGGCGCCAGCACCTCGCAGTGCTTCACCTTACGAAAATCGCTGCGCCGGAGTTGGTCGTCCCCGCTGAGGATTGGCCGTCCCGTATCCGGATTCACGATCATTCCCAGGTTCGGGCCGCTCTTCGGAGTTCCGAAGCTATGCCGCCAGAAGTAGCCAAGCTTGGCCCGCTCGCGAGAGACTATGAAGACGCAGGGCGACTGGACTTGAACCGCCCACCGCGCCTTCGCCGAGCGGTGATTCTTGGCGAGGCGAACGTCGCTGAGTGTCGTGCGGAATCCTTCGCGGACGATGCGCCCATTCCGCATACGGAGCTCGTTGACTCCTGTGAATCCGTTCGATGCGGCACCATTGCGGACCCCGTCGATAACGAAGACTCGAACGCCCGGAATTGTGGAGATGCACTCGCGCGCCCATTTCTCGACCAGTTGCGGGGGGACCATGGCTAGCGCATTGAATCGTCGCCCTCGAGCGTGCGTGAAGACACTGCCCAAGGAAATGAGGGTCTTGCCCGTGCCGCATTCCGCCACGGCGGCTGCGCAGCGAGCCTCCTCCCACCGCTTGACGATACCCATGATCGCCAGGGCCTGCGCGGGGAACGGTTTCCGCTTGAGGCATCCAAGAGGCGGCCAGAGGAGATCGTCCGGCGCGTGAAGCGCGGGAAAGTGCCGAACCACTCGATCTCCGAGTTCCGCCCCGTAGGCGCGCAGATATGCGCCGATTGATGTCGGCAGATTCATAGTCGCCTCCTTTAGGCTGAAACGTGTTCGTGTCGGAACGTTACCCTTTTAACTTCGGGATGGCGCTTACTCCAAGCCAATTTCGCGGGACGGAGGTATCCTCGCAATTCATGTTTGCTCGGTTATGGACTTCCAAATGGCCTAAGGAGCTTAAGGTTTTGCTTCAACGATCGGAAAAGTGGTCATCGGCACCCTGCCGCAGCAGTATGCGCCCAAGGCATCCAACACTTTGTCCACCATGTCGAGACAGTGGGCAATGAAGGTCTCCGTCATATAAAAGATCCACGGCTGATTCCCGCGCGTGGCGGTCGAGAACCAGTCCTGCCATCCGCATTTCTCAACGCGCGCCGCGAACTGTGCGCAACCCTCCTCGGGCCACTCGAAGCCGTTGTGGAACATGTAGTTCCTGTACTCGAAGAGAGCCTCTAGCATCCTGGTCAGATCTGCTGGCAAGTACGGCTTCAACCCTACCGCTTTTGAGAGTTGCTGCACTCCCGCAACAACGTTCAGCTTGGTCTGGGCCTCCTTCCGATCATAATAGTTGTGGCAGTCCCAGTAAGCGTTGGGATCGACGATATCTACACGCGGCCCGCCAGACGCAATTGCATTCTTGCCGAAGTATTTCTCACGGATGCCTTGAAATGCCTGGAATAGCAGCGATTCGAACAGTGGCGCAATCATACCGAGAGCCGCCATACTGTGCGCGGCGTCTTGGTAGACCGATATGTAGAAATGTTCTCCCCACGCATCGACTGCGCGCTCGTTGCTCTGGCCACTACTCTTGCGTGCCTGTTCGTTGAGGCCCTTCATCTGCTCAGCGACCCTTTTGTCCGCCTCTTCATTGCGATGGAGCAATCCCCTTATTGCAATCAACTGCTGTTCGTAATCGAGCCGCTCCAGAATGAAAACGGCCCAGTCCCTATGGCTCATGGAGGGCAGGCCGGAGTCCGAGTCCCCGCTAATCTTATCCATTAGCCAGTCTGGAATCGCACTGCTGTCGGCCATGACTCTTTTGTACCGTAGGCTGACCTCATCCGCTACCTTCGCCCTTTGGGGATTCAGTGGGCCTTTTCTGGAGTTACTGGGATGGCTATTGAACGATAATCGTTTGTTTTCGGAGGCCTTGCCCCAAGATTCGAAGTAGCCTTATCTTTGCGCCTTTGACGAGGATTGGAGAGCAGTTGATCCCAACGAGATCCGACACTAGTCCCCTCCGCAGCAACTCTCTCTGGAACCAGTCCTCCCACGCGGGCAGATAGGGCAGGCCGAAACGTACTGCCAGGCGCCGTAGGACGAACGCGGGCGACCGGTCAAATAGAATGGTCGATCTCGCCTCCCCGTTGGCTCCGAAGGTCGTGTCGAGGAGTTCCTTGGACACTCCGATTAGGTGGCGCACGGGCCGCTTTCGGCCCGGGATCTGCAGCGAAGCACGGTACACCGTCGGCTTTTCGCCCAATGACCCAAGGATCTCCGTTCCGAACGCCGACGCCTGCAATCGCTGACCATCAGCGATCGCTGCGGCGAAGGCCGCCACTTCCTGATCACCACCGAAGATTGAAACGAAATGAAACTGAGCCGCCCCATGAGCCTCTTTCGCCGGTTCCGCGACCAAACGATCCAGGTGCAGCGATACGTGCGTCACGCTATCCCTCGTCTGCCGGACAAACGTCAGCTTGCCCATCCTGAGGTGCGCGTTCTCCATCTTTGGCCTCCTTGCCCGAACTCTTCTCGGACAGCATGAGAAAGCGTCCGGTCGCGTAGAGCAGCGTGAGCCGCTGAGAGAACCGCTCTTTCTCCCGAATGACGGTCTCGCCGGCGTCGCCCTCTTCCTCGGTCTTGTCCGTAACCTTCACGGCTTCCCAGAAGGCGACATGCCGGTCCTCGCCTTCGCCGAAGACTCCATTGAGGAGCCCACTGGTGCAAAGCAATCCAACGTGGCCCTTATGCAGAGGCGTCAACGGTCGCCCCTGAAACTCGACCTTGTCGGCGTGCGTGATGCGGCGCGCCTGCAACGAAGCCGGTGAGTTCGGGAGGAGGTCCTCGATCAGATCGAGCGGCAGTCCGCGATTCTCCAGCCTGGCTGGCGGCGACGGCGGAACGGCGAACTCGCGATCCGGTTGATCCGGCAGCGCCGGAATGCTGTCGTAGCTTCTAGTCAGGTCGGCAAGTTTCAGATGCGCGTGGTGGATCGCGGCGTCGGTGAGCCGGTCGCGTTCCTGGCGCGTGCGACGCACGCCGAAGAGAACTGCCTGCCGGTACTTCATGCTCTCCGGTTCAGTCAGCCGATAGATCGCCTTGTCCCGGAAGTGCGGAGTGAGGACCGCGCGGCAATCCTGGATCCGGTCAAAGGGGACGACCATCACCAGCACTCCGCCCGGTTTGATCCACCGAAAGCAGTGTTCCAGGAAGAGCTTCTCCATTCGCTGGTTCTTGCCTTCCCCGACCTCAAAGTCGTAGGGCGGGTTCAGGTAGAGCAGCGAGAACGATTCGACGGGCGCGTGGCAATCGAAAGCATTGCCCTGGACGACTTCGTCGAGTACACGGCGCGCGTCGGCGGCACGGTAAGCATCGAGTTCAATTCCGTACCGGCGCACGCCGGACTCGGCCGTAATGGCCTGGAACGCGCCACCCTCGCCGGTACATGGGTCGAGGACGGAGCTTGGTCCCCCCGCGTAGGAAAGGAACCTGCGGATTCGCTGGGCCTCTGCCTGAGCGAGTGGGTAGAAGCCCAGTTTGAGCCGGGCGTTGAGGCGCATAGGACCTCCTGTATTGCGCGGTTGAGTGGGTGCTGCGGATGGCTTCCGCCACCCTCAAACAACGGCGACGGCCTGTCCGCACTGGTTGGCGAAGAACATCGCCTGCAGCGACATCAGTTCGCCGACCAACACGTCCTTGGCTGAGGCCATCTCTGGATTGGCTGTGATGAGCAGTGCAGCGGAACGGTCAGCGAGGCCGACACGGTCGCCAGCCTCAATCAGAGCCTTGCACGCTGGGCATGCCGCCCAGTCGCCGACGCTCTGACCGGCGATGTCGCCGATGACGTACGCGATGAAGTTGTGGGCGGGATACCGCCAGACAACTTCCGGCGAGGAGCAGAAGTCACACACGGGAGCCATGGTGTTGTCACTCCTTAGAACGGCACGCTGTCCGGATCCACGCCGTCGAGTCCGTCCGCTTCGGCCGGCGTCCCACCGCCTTTCCCGCCGTGGCCCGCGTCACCACGGCTCGAGCCGAGGAAACGCACGACGCTCGGAATGATCTCCACCGAGACCTGCGGACCGTCCTTCGATTCGTACGTCCGTACCTGAAGTCTTCCTTCGCAGAAAACCGCGTCGCCCCGGCCGAGGTGCGAGGCACACGCAGTGCCAATGCCATTGAAGGCGCAGATGCGATACCAGTCTGTGGCCTCCTTCTGGTTGCCTTCGCGATCCTTGTAGCGCCGGTTCACGGCGACATTGAAGTTGACCACCGGATCACCGCTGGGAAGGTACTTCATTTCGGGCGTACTTCCCAAGTTGCCCATGATCTGAATTTTGCTGTAGCCGAGCATGTGTTGAATCTCCTTTCGATTCGATGAGAGTTGAGTGATGACACGAACGCGGCGGCTCGCCACGTCCGTGGATGTTGAATGTTGTGTGTTAACGAAGGCCAGCTTGAACTCGAAACACCCAGCGGCCGGTGTAGGACTGTAATGCGCGCAGCCAGATGGACGGATCGTCGGATGCCAAGCCACCAGACTCGTTGGGATCGAAGCCGTGGTGGTCCTCGCCCTGGTGTTCCATCGATCGAGCCATATACTCGGCGAGTTCACCGCTCCAATTCGCCATTGGAAGGTAAAGCCACGGAGGCACTAACGCGAACGCCATCTTGTCAGCGAGGCAGAGGCGGCTGATCGGGCGCCCGTTCCGCAAACACCATTGGCGCGAGTGACGCCGGCACTCATCCGCAAAGGCATTGCCGCAAAGCATGCCGACCAAACGTGCGCCAGGCTCCACATGTCGCTCGCTGCCAGGACCTTCGACAGAAGTCATGCCCCAGTAGCCAATGTCATGAAATACGAAGCAACACCACAGCCGTGGATCCCAAGGAAACCCGAACAACCGCCACCAGCCCCAAGCGACGAAGATTGGATGCAGGAGGAAACAGTGCGCTCCGAAGAGCAGGCTCTTCGTTCCGGTCGTCATGGTGCACCTC
>CAYQZF010000187.1:0-5385 GCA_964421895.1 uncultured Nitrosomonas sp.
ATGAAAAAAAATTTCCCGATTATCCTAATTCTATTTTTTATTTTTGCTATGCCCGCCGCCGCATCCGGCAAAACGGTGCTGGTTTTTGGCGACAGCCTGTCCGCTAATTATGGCATATCGGCGGAAGCCGGTTGGGTTGCATTGCTCAAACAGCGATTGCAATCCGAGTTTGCCGATTATCATATCGTCAACGCCAGCATCAGCGGTGAAACCACCCTCGGCGGCCGCAATCGGATCCGGCAGACACTCGAGAAACACCGCCCTGCGATTGTTATTCTTGAACTTGGCGCTAACGATGGGTTACGCGGCGCCACGATCAAATCTATCCATGACAACCTGGCGGCGATCATTGAAGCATGTCAACAAAACAACGCACTGGTTTTACTCGCCGGCATGCAATTACCGCCCAATTATGGCATAACGTACACGCAAAAGTTCCAGGCGATTTTTCCGCAACTGGCTGAAAGCTATCAAATCAAATTAGTCCCTTTTTTATTAGCCGGTTTTGGTGACAAACACGATTTTTTTCAGTCGGATGGAATACATCCGAACGAAATGGCGCAGAAAAAAATTGTAGAAAATGTCTGGGAAGTATTGCACACCATGTTCACTTCCGGGAAAGTTGCCGTCAAGCCGTGAATATCGTCGCGCTTTAACACTCCGGCTGATTGAATCAAGACCGGGAGACGGGGTCACGTATTTTCCAAACCATCGATAAATCGCTGCAAATCAGCGGGCAAGGGTGCTTGCAATTGCATGCGAATCCCCGAAAGCGGATGGGTAATTCCCACTGTGTGTGCGTGCAAAAACATGCGTGTCAGCTTATTTTGCCCGCCGCTTTTAGCTAGCTGCTTGTTAAGCTCGAAATCACCATATTTGTCGTCGCCGATGATGGGAAATCCAAGGTGCGCCAGATGGACGCGAATCTGATGCGTGCGGCCGGTTTTGATTTCCGCATCCAGCAAGCCGAAATTTTGCCAGGTTTTTTGCAGTGTAAAGATCGTGTGCGACTGCATTGATTTACTACCTTTACTTGAACCAGCAGCTACCATCACACGGCGTTCACCGGCTGCCGTGACATATTTGTCGAGCGCCAGTTTGACGTGCTGCTTGGTGTTCCGCCATTTTCCCTTCACCATCGTCAGATAATGTTTCTCCATCAGCCCTTCACGAATTTGCCGATGCAACTCAACCAATGCGCTGCGTTTCTTCGCCAGCAGCAGCACGCCGGATGTTTCTCTGTCCAACCGGTGCACCAATTCGAGAAATTTCCAGGTTGGGTTCTGCGCCCGCAGTTGTTCGATAACACCGAAACTGATGCCGCTGCCGCCATGCACCGCCATACCGCCCGGCTTATCGATCACCAGCACGGCGTCATCTTCATATAACACAGTAAACACAAAAAAATTAGCCAGTGTATTCGCAATCTGCCTGGAAGTATTTTTTTCCGCCACTTTAACCGGCGGAATCCGAATCATATCGCCCATTTGCAAGCGATAGCTGGCAACGATGCGTTTTCCGTTAACACGCACTTGTCCGCTTCTCAGCAGTTGATACATATGGCTTTTGGGTACGTTCCGGAAACGTTTGAATAAAAAATTATCAATTCGCTGATCGTTTTCTTCTTCGCCAACGTATTCTTTGGTAACGGTGGTAACGGGTGCAAGGTGTTGTGTATTCATTAAGATGTTTCTGATCATCCAGATCATTTCCAAGAAAAAGCATAATTTCTTGGCAAATTATAAAGGTTTTGCTTATTTCTTTTTAAAATCGTTGCTGTAAAATTCACCCGCTAATCATGGCTATTCCTAATGAACGGCATCCATAACAATAATTGACATAAAACAAAGTTCCGTTTGGAACTTTATGTAAAATCTGTTACCTTAACGGGGACAATAAAGCCTAAAGCCGCCAAGACAACATGCAGAGGGTTTTATTTAAGTACAAATGAAAAGAACATTACTCATAAACAACCAGCTCATTGAAATAAGAAAAAAATAAACTTAAAACAGAATTGACAAATAGACATCATAATAAAATTATTAAACCCAAACCTTGTCATTACAACCACGTATACCCAAAAAATCTAACCGGAGAAATCTCGGATAGAGTATTCATAAATAGAACACGTAAGGCTTGTAAATGAAACGAATGTTATTTAATGCAACCCAACCGGAAGAATTACGGGTTGCAATTGTCAATGGTCAAACATTGATCGATCTCGACATAGAATCAATCAGTAAGGAACAACGCAAAAGCAATATCTACAAAGCTGTCATCACACGAATAGAGCCTAGTCTGGAAGCCGCATTTGTTGATTATGGTTGTGAACGACATGGTTTTCTACCCTTCAAGGAAATCGCTACCTCTTGCTTTGCTGAAAATGGCGCTGCCAACGGCCGTATTCAGGATTTGCTGCAAGAAGGCCAGGAACTCATTGTTCAAGTCGATAAGGATGAGCGCGGCACCAAGGGCGCTGCACTGACAACCTATATCTCGCTGGCTGGCCGGTATCTGGTTTTGATACCGAACAATCCCAATAGCGGCGGCGTATCGCGCCGTATAACCGGTGAAGAACGTAACGACTTGCGCGAAGTCATCGCACAACTGACAGTACCCGAGGGGATGAGCATTATCGCCAGAACTGCCGGTATTGGTCGCAGCACGGAAGAACTCCAATGGGATTTGAATTACCTGACACAACTTTGGTATGCAATTGAAGAAGCAGCCAATAATCAGGATGGTGTTTTTCTGATTTATCAGGAAAGCAGTTTGGTCATTCGTGCGATCCGCGATTATTTCAGTCAGGAAATTGGTGAGATCCTGATCGACAGTCGCGATATCTATGAGCAAGCCAGCCAATTCATGGCGCATGTTATGCCCGCGAATGTCGATCGCTTGAAGTTTTATCACGATGATGTGCCGCTATTTTCACGTTTCCAGATTGAACATCAAATCGAAACCGCCTATTCCAGGCAAGTGACGCTGCCTTCCGGCGGTGCAATCGTGATCGATCACACGGAAGCACTGGTATCTGTCGATGTCAACTCAGCACGCGCTATCCGTGGATTAGATATCGAACATACTGCGCTGAATACCAATCTAGAAGCTGCCGATGAAATTGCGCGGCAATTGCGTTTGCGAGATTTAGGCGGTTTGATCGTCATCGACTTTATCGATATGGATGTACAACGCAACCAGCGTGAAGTCGAAGCCCGATTGCATGAAGCATTACGGCAGGATCGCGCGCGCATTCAGGTCGGAAAAATTTCACGCTTCGGTTTGCTGGAATTATCACGTCAGCGCCTGCGGCCTTCCTTGGGCGAGAGCAACTATATTCCGTGCACGCGCTGTCAAGGTACCGGCTTTATCCGTGGAACCGATTCCTCGGCGCTGCATGTGCTCAGGATCATTCAAGAAGAAGCCATGAAAGAAAACACCAGCGCGCTGCATGTTCAGCTTCCGGTTGATGTGGCCACTTATCTTCTGAACGAGAAGCGAGCGGAAATTTACGATATCGAAGTGCGACAACGCATCAACATCGTTCTTATCCCGAATATTCACATCGAAACACCCGCTTACAATATTACTCGCATCCGCCACGAAGACAGTAAAGCAAATGAATCTGTGGCGAGCTACAAGATGGTCGAGAAGCAAAAAGATGAAAGTGTTTCGGAAACCATATCTGGACAAAGAAACAAACCTACTCGCCCGCAAGCTGCAGTTCAAGGTATCACCCCTGCTCAACCTGCACCGATCCGTGAGGAAAGAACACGCGATACTTCACTTCTGGACAAATTCTTCAGCTGGTTTAAGCCCGCACATAATGAAGAAACAAAAGCTGATCTCGAAGAAAAACTGGTTGATATGGATAAACCGAGGCAACCGCAGGAACGGGGACGATCACGAAGCCGCCGCGGACGCAATCGGAATGAACGCAACAAAGAGGCCTCCGCACATAAACAAAATAAAGAAGGTGATGCGGCTGATTCGAGCGATGCGACACCTCAGGATTTCAACAATCTGCAATCCGAACAAGCTCTCTCTTATGATGCAGAGCAGCAAAAAAGCAATGGTATTACTCAAGAGTCTGCCGCAATTCTTGCGGAATCCACATTGCCCGTAACCGATGTTTCGGATGTCACAACTGAAAATCCTGAGGATGCCGGTGCGAAAACCAGTGATCGCAGGCGCACACGCCGGCATCGCGGCAGTAAGCAGCGTGACCATTCCGTTAGAGCAAGAGGTGCTGCTGAGAATCTGGAAGCAATACCGGATGAATCTGTAAGTGAAACGGCTCATACTGATGAGCATTCAATCAACTTACAGGTAAGTGTTGAGAAAACAATACCGGCCGGTGAAGACTCACCTATTCCCGCAGTCAAAAAGCAATCCGCCAAGAAAGCGGTAGCTGAAACACCGCCTATTGATCAAGCAACACCCGATAAAACTGCACCACCGGAGTCTCCGGTGGTGACAGCTCCACTACCGGAAATCGCTGTAATCAGGGAGCTTCCAGATTTTAGCAAAAGCGGCTTGGTAATGGTGGAAACACCGCCCGAGAAGGTTGAAATAGTGACGGAAGAAATCATCACCCCTAAAAGAACGCGCAGAAGAGTTAAGAAAGTCACGGCTGCCCCCAGCGAGCCACTGATGCAAATCGAAACACGCGAATAAGTAGAGTCATACAGCAGGCACATGGATTCTAATGTGCCTGCTCCCAATTATCGCCGATTCCTATTTCGATCAATAATGGCACATCCAGCCGCAAAACATTGCCCATGTAACTCGGCAAAGCGTTTTTCACTAACGCCACTTCATCATCCGGAACCTCAAGAACCAATTCGTCATGAACCTGCATGATCAGTTTACTGCGTAATTGCGCCTGATGTATCCAGTTATGCACTGCGATCATCGCCAGTTTAATGATATCGGCGGCGGTGCCTTGCATCGGCGCATTGATAGCCGCCCGCTCCGCGCCCTGACGCCGATTGCCGTTGGTATGATTGATTTCAGGTAACCATAGCCGGCGTCCCAGCACGGTTTCAACATACCCCAGTTGCCTGGCTTTTTCCCGGGTTTGCCGCATATAGTTTTCCACACCTGGATAACGGGCAAAATAGCGCTCCATATATGCACGCGCGGCGCTGCGCTCAATGTTCAACTGCGAAGCCAAACCGAATTCCGACATACCATAGATCAAGCCGAAATTAATCACCTTGGCGTAGCGGCGCTGTTCAGAATCGACTTGTTCCAGGGGAATTCCGAGAATTTCCGCAGCCGTTGCACGATGAATATCCTCTCCGGCGGCGAAAGCTTCGAGCAACCGCTGATCCTGGGAAATATGCGCCATGATGCGCAGTTCGATTTGCGAATAATCCGCCG
>CAYQZF010000188.1:0-5335 GCA_964421895.1 uncultured Nitrosomonas sp.
TGGTTGGCGGCGTTACGCGCCTGACCGACTCGGGGCTTTCCATCGTCGAGTGGCAACCGATTGTCGGCACCATGCCGCCCATCACGCAGCAAGACTGGGACGTGTTGCTGGAAAAATACCGCACCACGCCGCAGTATCAGCAAGTCAATAAAGGCATGAGCGTTGACGAGTTCAAAAGTATTTTCTGGTGGGAATACTTTCATCGCCTGTTAGGCCGCTTGATCGGTGTGGTATTTTTTATGCCGTTTGTTTATTTTCTGATGAGAAAGCAAATCGGCCGACCGCTGGGTATCAAACTGGCGGGAATATTCGTATTGGGTGGAATGCAGGGATTTATGGGCTGGTATATGGTGATGAGCGGTTTGGTCAACGATCCGCATGTCAGCCAGTACCGTCTGACCGCGCACCTGGGATTGGCCTTCGTCATTTTCGCCGCAATGTTCTGGGTTGCACTGGGATTGCTGTCACCGCAGCGTGAATATTCTCCGGCCAACGAAAAACTGCGCAGCCTGCGGCGGTTTTCCTTCAGTCTTTCGTCATTAATTTTCATCATGGTGCTGTCTGGTGGCTTCGTTGCCGGTATTCGCGCGGGCTTGGCTTATAACACCTTCCCACTGATGAATGGGCATGTAATTCCGCCCGATCTCTTCATCCTAGAACCGTGGTACCGCAATTTCTTCGATAACATGACCACGGTGCAATTCGATCACCGCTTGATTGCCTGGATACTGGCTTTCTCCGTGCCGCTTTTCTGGCTGAAATCGCGCACGGTGGAATTGCAAGGAACCACGCGCCTGGCGTGCAACCTTTTTCTGTTGATGCTGGCGGTGCAAATCAGCTTAGGCATTGCAACTTTGCTGCATGTGGTGCCGATTCCATTAGCCGCGTCGCATCAAGGCGGGGCGGTGCTGTTGTTTGCCGCGTCCCTATGGGTGAGTCACCGTTTACGTTAGTCATTGCCCGGGGCGACCTCGCTCCGGGCAAACAGCTCCAGGCTGTTTTCAGAATCCCCGGCAATACAAGAACACGTGGAGCGGAAAAATTCCGCAATGGATAAAACAGCCAACACCTACAATCCCGAACCCAGCAATGCAAAGCCAAAGCTGCGACGCAGGCGCGCCACGGGCACGCGCAGCCGGAATGGAAACGGTAGCGACAACAGGAAACCACGGAGGCCAGCAAGAAGAAGCCGGTCGGGTGGATTCAAAAACACATTCCTGCTGACCGGCATCGAAATCCTTGGTTTAAGCATTGCAGCCGTGTGTGCCGTCATCATGCTGCTCGGTTATTCCGCCGGCCGGTTCTCCGGCACCAGTTTTTTCGGCCATTTACTGCCGTTCACCGCCGGTGTACTGGTATTGATCGTGGCCGCCGCCCTTTTTCTGCTCGGCTGGTGGAAACTGCGGCAATGGCTACGGCGCTATTCGGATTTTTTCACACCGGTCCTGTCTATTTCACTCGCCTTTCTGATAACTTGGCTCGTTGCGCACGACCAATTCACGCTGGCTTACAGCAATTTCCGCACCTTGGTTGGCGGCAAGGAAGAAGCGGGACGCGTGACGATTTCGCATCAAGTGTACGCGGCTTACCGCCGCCATGATACGGCACAACTGCAAAAAATGGTCAACCGCTCGCAGGAGTACCGGCAAGCAATCGAAGACGCAGCCCGGTCTTTCGGTATCGATGTCCATTTGCTGCACGGCATCGCTGCGACGGAATCGTCGTTCATCCCGCGCGATAGCCACGACGGCGGACGCGGCTTATTCCAGATCACCCGCGTTCCGGAAGCCGTCATCGCACAAGCGCGCAGACGGCTCAATGTAGAAAAAATTGTGCTGGATAATCCGCGGCACAATGCTTTTGTCGCCGCCGCCACCTTCAAGCATTATCTGGCGGAAATGAAAGACGATCTTTTTCTGGGATTGCTGGCCTACAACATCGGCCCGGCGAACGGCGGTCTACGCTTCATCATGCAGCAATACGGTGCGACCGATTTCACCACGATCCAACCGTATCTGCAAACGCTGCCGCGCGACTATCCGATCCGCGTGCTCGCCTACTCGCTGGCGTTCCGCCTGTGGCAGCAGGAAGGCCGCTTGCTTGCCTACGAAGAAGGCAACAACGCCATGCGCATCCAGCGCATCGGCATACCGGGATTGCGCGCCGGTTTGTGATCCTGTTTAGCACCATACAGAACTCTTTCGGCTATTTAATCCATATCGTCTTAATATTCACAAACTCACGAATGCCGTGGTACGACAGTTCCCTGCCGTAACCGGATTCCTTCACGCCGCCGAACGGCAAGCGCGGATCGCTTTTGACAATGCCGTTGACGAACGTGCAACCGGCATAAATCCGCCGCGCCAGCGCTTCGCCGCGCGCCGCATCGCGCGTCCATACGCTACCGCCCAGGCCGAAATGAGTCTGATTGGCTAGATGGATCGCTTCTTCGTCATCGTTGACCCGCACGATCGCGGCCACCGGCCCGAACAGTTCTTCGTCGAACGCCGCCATGCCCGGCCGCACATGATCCAGAATCGCCGGTGCGTAATATGCGCCCTGCGCGCCGATAAAGACCCCACCAATGATTCGTTGTGCCCCCGCCGCCACGCTCCGCTCCACCTGTACATGCAGATCGGCGCGCAAGTCCTCGCGCGCCATCGGTGCAATGCCGGTGGCATCGTCTTTGGGGTCGCCGCTTTGCAGTTGACTCATTAACACTTTCAATTGCGCGACAAAGGCATCGGCGATGGCATCGACGAGAATGAAGCGCTTTGCGGCAATACAGCTTTGTCCCATGTTTTGCAGCCGCGCCGTAAGCGCTTGCCGGGCAGTCGCTTCGATATCGGCGTCGTCAAGCACGATAAACGGATCCGATCCGCCCAGCTCGAGCACGCATTTCTTCAAGTGCTGACCGGCGATCGCCGCCACCCGCCGCCCAGCGGCACTGCTGCCCGTCAGTGTCACGGCGGCGATGCGCGGATCGGCGATGACTCCTTCCGCTTGCTCGGCACTGATCATCAGTGTGCGGAAAGTGTTGACAGGGAATCCGGCTTGCCGGAATGCTTCCTCCAACGCCAGCGCGCAACGCGGCACATTGGATGCATGCTTCAGCACCACTGCGTTACCCGCCATCATTGCCGGCGCCGCGGCGCGAATCAATTGCCAGAACGGAAAATTCCATGGCATGATGCACAGCACGACACCCAGCGGCTGATACACCACCACGCTGCGGCTGGCATCCGAGGCAATCGTTTCGTCGCGCAGATACGCTTGTGCATAATCCGCGTAGTACTCGCAGCCAAGCGCACATTTCTCCACTTCCGCTTTAGCCTCGCGCAGCAGTTTCCCCATTTCTTCGGTGATCAAATGCGCGTATTCCTCGCTGCGCTGGCGGAATACTTGCGCGAGGTTGCGCATGAAACCCGCGCGTTGTTCAAAGCTGAGCGCTGCCCAACCGATTTGCGCGGATTCAGCCTGCCGCAGTGCCGTATCGATTTCATCAGCTTGCCAGGTGGGGAAAGATTGCAGGGTTTGGCCTGTGGCCGGGTTGGTCGATAGCATCGGCATAGAAAATCCCTCATTAACAATTAATGGTCGCTGCATATTTGCCCTATATTGACCGGCCTTTGCCGATGCAAACCAGCCAGCGCAACACGGGCTAGTCATTCAAGCATGCCTCGGGAGGGCTGTCAAACACTCGCCGTAAGCAAGCGGAATACGGCGTGCCACGGCGCTTACGGAAGCTTCAAACACCAATCTTCAGTCGGAATTCATAATATATTGCTGATCCATTTCTCACTACAATGTAAAAATCTTGCATACAATACAATCACCCTCACGACACTTCCCGGTTATCTGCGATGAAAAATTATTTCTCTCCCCTGCATTTATTATTTTTCATGCTTCTGATTGGCGTCATGATGATGCTATTCCAAGCAGAATTGCTGTCGTTTGCATTTACCAAGCTAGGCTTGCCGCCGGAAATGGGTTTGACGGTGCTGTTCCTTTCCTTATTCGGCAGCGTCGTCAATTTGCCGGTAGCGCGGATCAAAAGCGATGCACCGCCGCATGAATTCACCCAGCCTATCGACTGGGGATTGCTCAAGATACCGGCACGACCATTTCATAACGAAACGCAAATCTCGATCAATCTCGGCGGCTGCCTGATACCGGCCACGCTATCGATCTATCTGTTTTCCCATAGCGCATTGGGTTTGTTTCCTACGCTATTGGGAATCACCATCATCAGCGCGGTCAGTTATTACTTCAGCCGCCCAATTCAAGGATTAGGAATCGGTATGCCGATATTGGTTGCCCCCATCAGCGCGGCGATAGTCGGGTTGGTTATCAGCCCGGAACATAGCGCACCGCTGGCATACATCAGCGGCACTCTGGGGGTGCTGATCGGCGCCGATCTGCTGCATATAAAAGACATTTCCCGGCTCGGCACACCGTACGCCTCGATTGGCGGTGCAGGCACGTTCGACGGCATTTTTATTACCGGTATCGTCGCCGCGCTGCTGACTTAGTTCCTGATTTTACGGGTTACCCGCCGCCGCTACCGGTTCAGCGGCAATCCCGCTATACTCATCGACATGATGAATTGTTCCAGCCCATTAGCGCACACGCACTTGCTGCACCGCTTGCACGCAATCCAGCAGCAATTCCGGCATATTCCGCCGCACGCGATGCAGCAAACCGCGAGTGAATTCGATGTACCGCTCAGTCAGGTGGCCGCGGTGGTGGCATTTTATTCGTTCTTCTCCACACAACCGCGCGGCCGTTTCGATATTTTGTTCAGCAATTGCACCAGTTGCGGCTATCTGTCCGGTGAGCAGGATCTGCTGCGCATGCTGTGCCAGCAATTGCAAGTCACACCGGGTAAGACGCGAACGGACGGATGGATCAGTATCGGCGAAACCTCGTGCATCGGTATGTGCGATCACGGTCCATCGCTGTTGGTCAACGGCATCCCTGTTACCGGCTTGGATGCGGAAAAACTGACGCAAATCGCGCAGCTCGTCACCGATGAAATACCGGTTCCGCAATGGCCTGCGGTATGGTTTGAAGTCCCCGACACCGTGCAGCGCCGCGATTTGCTGCTGACAAACCGGCTTACATCCGGCAGCGCATTGCGGAAAGCATTGCTGCAAGGCTCAGATCAGACATTAACCGTCATTCAGCAATCCGGCTTGCGTGGCCGCGGCGGTGCAGGGTTCGATACCGGCAAAAAATGGCAATTGTGCCGCGCAGCGCCAGGCAGTGCGCGCTATGTCATCTGCAACGCCGACGAGGGCGAACCCGGCACGTTCAAGGATCGTCTGCTGTTGCA
>CAYQZF010000189.1:0-5331 GCA_964421895.1 uncultured Nitrosomonas sp.
CTTCCCACATATCACAGCTCTGATACCTCGCCCCTTGGGGCGGGGTCATTCATTGTTTTTACTAAATACAAAAAATTTAAAAGTAATGAACAAAAATCCAGCGACAATAAAAATAGCAATACCTTGCACCCATTGGTGCGGATAATGATAGTAATCAACAAATATCAGAAGTATCAAGAAATTAAGAGTGTAGCCCATCATGTGCGCAATAGCATAGCGAATCATCGAATTGAACCAGTCTCCAGTATGTTGAAAAGTCCATTTACGGTTAGCAAAATAAGAAGTAGTCATTCCACATAAGTATAAGATTGTCATCACAAGTTTCGGCTCTGCGCCAAATGAGGTAATTAGTAGATAGATAGCATACCAACTTAAATTCGTTAAAATACCAATTACTCCATAGTTAAGTAATTGTTTGAAAGATTCAGTTAGTGGCATAACCTCTTATTTTAGCTATTGAGAAATTTGCCAGGCGAGTAACTAGCAAACAAGATTTCGATGAGGGTAAGTAAGTGGTTCTGGCGTTTTTCTTCAGCCACCAGATCGGCCATTCGTCTTTCCAGTTCATGATTGCGGTTTTCAGCGAAGGCTTGATGAATCAGGCGGGGAAATTCCGGCAGGATGATGGCCCAGTTGGGAGCTTCCTTTTGTATCCGGCTGGCGAATCCGCGCAGACCGATTTGTTCCGGCATCAAATTTTTCAAGGACGGCTTGGCTATTTTCCACAGATCCAGATCGAGGCCGCGCCCCAGACCCTCCATGTTGAGCAGGTTTTTTTGCAGCAAGACCAATTGCGGCTGGATTTCGACGTTGAATTGCCGCGATGCTTGGAACAATTGCAGCAAAACCCGTCCAAACGCGATTTCCTCCAGCGGTTTGTCGAAAATCGGTTTGCAAACCGCCCGGATGGCAGCTTCAAAACCGTCCCCCTGGGTATCCTTGGGTGCCCATCCGGCTTCGACGTGCGCTTGATCGCCGCTGACGGTGGCCGCTTCGAACGCATCCGGCTCCCGTGCAATCAAGCGCGGCAAAAACAACAGCGGTAATGCCAGCGTTGCATCTGCTGATTGTGCGTTATCCACAAGCCTTAGCTTACCTTCGCCATCTATTCCAACGCTGAAACCAATCACCGGCGGTATCCAGATGCCAATCGTTTTGCCCGCATGCGATTGTAACCGCGCGCATGCCCGCTGCTCGCTGCGCAGAACATGATTGATGGACGTGATGACAACGGATGCCAGCATTATAGTTAACGTTTGCAGATGTAATGACCGGAATAGAAGAAAAAGCTCCGCTTATTTACTTCAGCGCTCGAATGCGCAGGCAAAGCAATGATTTCTTCGACGCTTACAACAGGTTTGCGAGTATAGCACTATAATCGGTATTCATTGCTCAATCAGTCGAAAGGGAAATTGCCGGGATAATTCTCCGTATGTGAATACCTGGAAGGTAATCTTTATCAAATTAGAAATTCTGCCATTGCCGATGCGCACGCTTATAAGAATTACTATAACACTCAGTAGATTTATACAGCGGTCGGCGGCAATACTCCAGCAGAGCTCGAAAAAACTTAACAAAATGTTCGATTTTTTTGATCACGCTCTATAATTATCGCTATGTTAGTCTAGAATGATTGCTTACTTAAAATTTGAGCGTGTAGTTATGAGTGAATCTGAAGTTAAGGAAGAAAATTGGGAAAGACGATTGCTTGAAAATCTTGCTTTGGCCTCGTTGAAGGAGCAGCGCCGTGCCCGGCTGTGGGGTATTTTTTTTAAGCTGATTACTTTTCTATATCTTTTCATTTTGCTGTTTGTCGCATTAGGTTGGATAGAAGACGGAAAAGTGCGCATTGCCGAAAAGCATACTGCGTTAATTGACTTGAAGGGAATGATTGCCGCGGATAGCATAAGCAATGCGGATAAAGTCAATGCAAGTCTGCGCTCTGCTTTCGCAGATAAAAATACGCAAGGAATTATATTACGCATCAACAGTCCCGGTGGAAGTCCAGTACAAGCAGGTTACATCAATGACGAAATACAGCGCTTGCGCTCCAAATACCCCGATATACCATTGTATGCAGTAGTTAGTGATATTTGTGCTTCCGGTGGTTATTATGTCGCCGTTGCCGCCGACAAAATTTTTGTGGATAAGGCAAGCTTGGTTGGTTCAATCGGTGTTTTGATAGATGGTTTTGGTTTTACCGGCACGTTAGAGAAACTCGGCATAGAGCGCCGGTTACTGACGGCAGGTGAAAACAAAAGCTTTCTGGATCCGTTTACCCCAATAGATCCAGCCCAGAAAGAGCATGCAACGCGACTTCTGCGTGAAATACACGAACAATTTATTCAGGTCGTTAAACAAGGACGGGGTGAACGCTTAAAGGATGCACCGGAAATATTTAGTGGAATAGTTTGGACAGGACAAAAAAGTATCGATTTGGGACTCGCCGATGAAATGGGCGACGCGGATTACGTGGCACGTGAAATTGTAAAAGCAGAAACATTGGTTGATTTCACGCCGAATGAAGGTTTGTCCGATTTATTTAACAAACGTTTCAGTCAAATAGTCTTTAAGATCTTATCCGATCTCGCTGTGAGCTTACGCTAAGAGAGATTCTTCTGTCGTCATGTTCTGAATAATTCTGTTAGGGCGCGTTCTACACCGTTTTGCCACGCTGGGAGCATTAAATCAAAAGTTCTTGCCAGTTTCAGTGAATTTAAGCGTGAGTTAAACGGACGGTGTGCCGCTGAAGGGAAATCGTGACTGGCTATTGGTTGCACGGCTGGCGATTTGATTTTAAGGGGGAAGTTTGCACTTTCTGCACTTTTTAGAATGAATTTGGCAAATTCGTACCAAGAAGTGCTGCCGCTTGCAGTTAGATGGTATAAGCCCGAGATTTCGGGCTTATGCTTTGTCATAAGAAGCGTCAGGGCTGTAACATCGGCGATCAATTCCGCGCCTGTCGGCGATCCGGTTTGATCATTGACGATAGTCAATTTATCCTGCTGCTGCGCTAAGCGAAGTATGGTTTTTATGAAATTATTCCCATGAACCGAGTACACCCAGCTCGTGCGAAAGATCAAATGCAAACAGCCAGAAGCTTGGATATTTTTTTCACCTTCCAGTTTTGTTTTTCCGTATGTGTTCAACGGTTCTGTTGTGTCAGTTTCAACAAAAGGCTGATCACCGTGACCATTGAAAACATAATCCGTTGAATAGTGAACTAACCAGGCATCCTGTTGCTTTGCCTCATGTGCGATAACCCCGGGCGCTTGAGCATTCAGCAAATGAGCCAATTCAGGCTCGCTTTCCGCTTTATCGACAGCAGTATAAGCTGCCGAATTGACTATGATGTCGGGAGCAATTTTTCGTATTGTCTGCCGGATACCGTCCAAGTCGGTAAGATCGCCGCAAAAATCCGTGCTTGTTGGGTGTAATGCGATCAACTCGCCCAGAGGCGCAAGGCTGCGCTGCAACTCCCATCCTACTTGACCGTTTTTGCCAAACAACAAGATTTTTTTCACGATAATCCTGCGTAGTTTTTGTTGATCCACTCTTGATAAGCACCTGTTTGCACATCAGTAACCCACTGTTGGTTATTGAGATACCAGTGAATGGTTTTGTGAATACCGGTAGCAAATGTTTCGGCTGGCCTCCAATTGAGTTGGCGCTCGATTTTCATTGCATTAATGGCATAGCGCCGGTCATGTCCCGGCCGATCATCGACATACGTAATGAGATTGTGAAAATCCGTATTAGGAAATGATTCTTCTAACAAAGTGCAAATCGTTTGCACGATTTCGATATTGGTTTTTTCATTCCAGCCACCGATATTATAGGTTTCTCCCGGAATGCCCGCCTCTAGAACCCGGCGGATTGCGCTGCAGTGATCAGTCACATAAAGCCAGTCGCGGATTTGCTGACCATCGCCATATACCGGCAAGGGTTTTGCTGCGAGTGCATTGACGATCATTAAAGGAATCAATTTTTCCGGAAATTGAAACGGCCCGTAATTATTGGAGCAATTTGTGGTTAGGACAGGTAAACCGTAAGTATGGTGATAGGCGCGCACTAAGTGATCGCTGGAAGCTTTACTGGCTGAATAGGGGCTGTTGGGCTCATAGCGGTGTTCTTCTGTAAAGGCCGGCTCATTTTTGCTTAATGAACCATAAACTTCATCGGTTGAAACATGCAGAAAGCGAAAATTCTGTTTTGCGGTGGAATCCAGTTCACGCCAATAAGCATGTGTTGCTTCCAATAATCGAAAGGTTCCCAGAATATTGGTTTGAATAAAATCCGCCGGACCATGGATCGAGCGATCGACGTGACTTTCGGCGGCCAAGTTGATAATTACACGAGGTTGATATTCAGCTAGTAATTGCGAGACCCTTGAACTATCACCGATATCGCCTTGCACAAAAATATGCCGTGGGTCTTGAGATAAGGATGAAAGATTGTGCAGATTCCCGGCATACGTCAATTTATCCAGATTGATGACTTTTTCATCCGAATGCGCTAACCAATCCAGAACGAAATTGCTACCGATAAAACCTGCGCCCCCTGTGACTAGAATCATTGGATTTCCCGGAAGAATAAGTTGATGACTACGATCAAAATGTAAACACCTTAAAAATTTGAAGTTAATCTGACATTGATTTACTCAGGTTCCCATGCCGCTAAAATTCCCGTTTGACCGGATTTTACTTGAAATTCACAATCGATGCCGATTTCCGGGACCCATACTAGGTGTTCACCGCAGAATAACAGCGGTATATTGCTCCGTTGCCAGGGCGGAACGGATGCTTCCTGCAGTAAATTTTTCAAACTCCTGCGCGGGCGGTTGCAAGCCGGTGCAAAACATTCACCGCCAGTGCGGACACGCACAGTAACCGGTTCAGTTCGTAATTTCTGCTGATCAATACCTTGATTCACAACCTGCGTAAAACGGATCGCGCCGTTTAAATGCGGCAGCGCCAACCATGCTTCGCCCTGCCATGTGCAGTGATCAAAGTTTTGAATTTGTGTTTTCTTATGCAGAATATAAACAGCGCCTTTGAAACAGCGAATTTCGTGATTGCCGAAAGTGATGTGGATCTGATTGTCCCTATTGGCCGACAGCAACTGATTGGCAATATCTTCCAGTTTTGCTGTGCTAGGGAGCATCGTTCCTTGTTGTGCCAGAGTGTATCGCAGGAGATTTTTTACTCGTGCAGAGCTTAGTTTGCGAATGTGATCGATCTGTAGCTTGCCGCAAACAAGGCAGTTTTCACTATCCATTGCCGCCAATTCATCCAGCAGTTGCGATGCCTCTGCGAAGTGGCGGCTGGTGCG
>CAYQZF010000190.1:0-5331 GCA_964421895.1 uncultured Nitrosomonas sp.
TGTGCCTTATGATGCCCTTCTTATCAATCACATAAGTTTCCGGAACGCCATAAACGCCGTAATCGATTCCAACTTTGCCATCGGAATCCACGATACTGATGGTATAAGGATCGCCGTAGCGTTTTAACCATTGTATTGCGGTGTTTCGTTCGTCTTTATAATTCAAACCATAGATCGGAACGATCCCGGTTTTTGCCAATTGCACCAGCAAAGGATGCTCATCACGGCACGCCACGCACCATGAAGCCCACACATTCAGCATCCATACCTTACCGAGATTATCGTCTGATGACATTATCTTATCGGGTTCTTGCAGCTGATTAAGTTGAAACTTTGGTGCTGATTTATCAATCAACGGTGAAGGCACTTGGCGCGGATTCAGCGTTAACCCCACCAGCAAGAATGCAGCCAGCACCAAAAAAGCAAATAACGGAATCAAATAGCGCATCATGCTTTGGTGGTCTCCGCTGCCAATTCAACTTTATTTGCGGATGGCGCAACAGCCACCGGCATCGGTGTTTCCGTCGATACGCTAACTTCTTCCTCAGTTTTAACTGCGGTCTTTTTAGTGATCTTCAAGCGATAGCGACGGTCGGTAATTGACGTAATACCACCGAATGCCATGAGCAGGCATCCGATCCATATCCAATCAACAAAGGGTTTATGATAAGCACGAACCACCCAAGCTCCATTGGTTAATGGTTCACCCAAAGCAACATACAAATCGCGGAAAAATCCCGTATCGATAGCCGCTTCCGTCATCGCCATACCGGATGCGTTATAAGTACGCTTTTCCGGATACATATTACGAACGAATTGATCATCCTTGCTCACGGCGATATCGCCGATCACTGCTTTGTAGTTTGGACCGACATCATTTCGGGTTCCGTTAAACTGAAAAGTATAACCACCCACCATTACTTTGCTGCCAATCTCCATACGCACATCTTTCTCGGTCTCGTAACCGTTCACCAAGGTAACGCCGATAATGAATACGGCCACACCGAGATGCGCACAGTGCATCCCGTAATAGCTTCTGGATTGTTTCAACAGTCTGGTAAATACATTACCTTCAGTGCTAGCATTGATGCGATGCTTCAAGTTGACCAATATGCACACGATAATCCAAAACGCCAGCAATAGTCCGAAGCTGATCATCGGTTTCCATTCGCCCATGAAGTAAGGTGCGACAAGCGCTGAAACTACACTTACTGCAAACGCCCAACGCAAGCGAACTGCCAATGCCGGCAGACTCATTTGTTTCCAGCGTGCAATCGGTCCGACACCGATGAGGAAAATTGCCGGTGTCATGACAGGAACAAACACAGCCTCGAAATAAGGAGGGCCTACCGATAATTTACCCAAACCCAAGGCATCGATAATCAATGGATACAGCGTTCCAAGCAGTACACTGGCTGCAGCAACCAGCAATAAAATATTGTTCGTCAACAACATGGATTCGCGCGACAACAAATCAAATTTACCGCCCAGGCCAACTTTCGGCGCCCGCCATGCGAACAATACCAATGAGCTGCTGATGACGACAAACAAGAAACCCAGAATAAATATCCCGCGTGAAGGATCTGTCGCGAAAGCATGAACCGAAGTCAAAACACCGGAGCGGACTAAAAATGTTCCTAACAAACTTAAGGCAAACGCGCAAATCGCCAACAAAACGGTCCAGCTTTTGAAGCTACCGCGTTTTTCGGTAACCGCCAATGAATGAACCAAAGCCGTTCCAACCAGCCATGGCATGAATGAAGCATTTTCGACCGGATCCCAAAACCACCAGCCGCCCCAACCTAATTCATAATATGCCCACCAGCTGCCCAGCATAATCCCGCAGGTCAGAAACACCCAAGCTACAATTGTCCAAGGGCGGGACCAGCGTGCCCATGTTGCATCCAGTTTTCCACTCAGCAATGCTGCGATTGCAAAGGCAAAAGCAATGGAAAACCCCACATATCCCATGTACAGCATCGGCGGATGCATCACCATGCCTGCATCCTGCAGCAATGGATTCAAATCGCTCCCTTCCGGCGCAGCTGGTAATAAGCGATCAAAAGGATTCGAAGTAAACAACATGAATATATAAAAACCGATGGCAACAAGCCCTAATACGCCCAGCACTCGCGCCACGATATCATCCGGCAATTGCTTACTAAAAACACTGACGGCTACAGACCAGCCTGAAAGCATAAAAACCCACAACAACAAAGACCCTTCATGCGATCCCCAAGTGGCCGCCAATCGATAGTGAAAGGGTAATTCGGTATTTGAATTCTTTGCCACGTTCATAACGGAAAAATCACTACTGACAAAGGAATAGGCTAAACAGAGGAAAGCGATCAGAGCAAATACGAACTGCCCTTGAACAACTGGCCTGGCAAGTGCTATCCACGAAGGGATGCCACGCGCCGCTCCGATGATCGGCAGTGTTCCTTGAATAATAGCTAATAACAGGGCGAGAATTAAAGAAAAATTACCAATTTCTGGGATCATGATTTTTTCTTATGAATGAATGGTTATTAAGAATTTGGGAATGATATGCTCTGAGTGCATGAAAAAAACCAGGATTATTGTGTCAAGGATGTCTTTTGTGCTTTGGCAGCTTGCTCCAAGGCTTCCGCTGCTTCAGGCGGCATATAATTTTCATCGTGCTTGGCAAGCACTTCGTCAGCTATAAAAACTCCTTCCGCCGATATTTTTCCTTGCGCGACGACCCCCTTACCCTCTCTGAATAAATCCGGAAGAATACCGGTATACACAACCGGGATTGCTTGCGCCGTATCCGTTACTGAAAAACGGACTGTGGTGGTTTTATCGTCACGTTTCACACTACCTTCCTCAACCAGTCCGCCGATTCGAAAACTCTTTCCAATCGGCGCTTCTTTTGCAACGACCTGGGATGGACTGAAGAAGAAAACCAGATTACTTTGAAATGCATTTAATACGAGGACAGCGGCAACACCTAATGCAGCCACTCCGGATACTATCACTACAAGTTTTTTATGACGTGGTTTCATTTTTTATCTCTTCTTTATTGATGCCGTTGATGAGACTGTATTGCCTTTCCAAAGTTCGGTGGCGTTTTGAAATTAAGAAGATTTCACCGGCAATACAAATAAATGTCACAGCATATGAGCCCCACACATACAATCCATAGCCACCCATTGCAAAAAACTCTGACCAGCTTGTCCAGTTCATTATACCGCTCCCTTTTTATGCAACTCAGCCACCCATGCCGTATGACTCTCACGCTCCAGAATAATCACGCGCGTGCGTTTCAATATTACTGCAATCGAATACATCCAGCTTGCAAACACCATAATGAGCATACCCGTCAACATGGTGCTCGCCATCGCAGGTGCCTGATTGACACTTACCGATGCACCTTGATGCAAAGTATTCCACCATTGCACGGAGAAATAAATAATCGGCACATTCACTACACCCACTAGCGCAATGATGGCGCCCGCTTTATCGGCGCGGCGAGGGTCATCAATCGCCGCTTGCAATGACATAAAGCCGATATACAGAAAAAACAGGATCAATTCGGAAGTCAACCGCGCATCCCAAACCCACCATGTTCCCCACATCGGTTTTCCCCATAATGCTCCGGTCCACAATGCAATAAAGGTGAACATCGCCCCGGTCGGAGCAATCGCAGATGCAAACATGGAAGAAAGCCGGGTATTAAATGCCAAGCCGATACCCGCCCAGAATGCCATTACGACATAAAGAAACATCGACATCCAAGCGGCGGGCACATGTATAAAAATAATCCGGTATGCTTCACCTTGCTGAAAATCGGTAGGCGCAACAAAAAAACCAACATAAAGTCCCGCCACTAAGAGTATCGCTGCGGCAAAAACAAATAGCGGAATCATTTTCCCCGCCAGTGAATAAAAGCTGGCCGGAGAAGAATATTTGAACCAATTGATAGCCATATTAAATTTTATAATTCTGCACGTTAAATTTCAGTTCCGGTTGAGTCCGAAAAATTTTAGCCGCCAATTTTATACTAAATCGATACCAAATAGACAGAGTTAAAATCCGCCTTATTCCAGCGAGACACGCAAGGCTGAAGCAGCCGCCCAAGGTGCGAAAACAACAGAAACCAGCAGAAATGCTCCGATCAATGACAAGTGCGCATCAAACTCCACTCCGGACATGTTGGCTTCCACCGCGCCTGAGCCAAAAATCAACACTGGGATATATAAAGGCAACACGAGTAGTGAAACCAGCACACCACCGCCTCGCAATCCGAGCGTCAGTGCTGCACCAATTGCGCCGATCAAACTCAAAACCGGCGTGCCTAGCAGCAAAGCCGACGTTAAAACAAGCAATGCTTCGGCCGGTAAATCGTATTGAATACCCAGAACCGGCGCCATCAATACCAGTGGTACGCCGGTCACCAGCCAATGCGCAAAGGCCTTCCCCAGCACCAAAAGCGATAACGATTGCGGTGATAACAGCATCTGCTCCAATGTGCCATCCACATAATCATTCGAAAACATCCGACCGAGCGATAACATCGAAGCCAGCAAAGCCGCCACCCACACCACACCGGGTGCCATGGTGCGCAACATGTTCATTTCCGGTCCCACGCTGAGCGGAAAAAGACTGACGACAATGATGAAAAAAAATAGTGTGGTCAGTACATCCGATCGGCGCCGTACCGCCAGCAGAAGATCGCGTTTAATTATCCACATAAACATATCAAGCCAGATGTAATTGTGTGGTTGATGCTGCTGTGATATCAATTTCCTGATGCGTCGTCATCACCGCCATACCGCCTTCCTGCAAATGCCGCTCAAGCAATTCCTGAATCAATTTTACCGCCGACACATCCAATGCAACCAAAGGTTCGTCCAGAATCCATAAAGGTGTTTTGCATACCAGTAAGCGCGCCAGCGCAACGCGACGGCGCTGACCTTGTGACAGCACCTTGACTGGCAATGCCTCCTTGCCGCGCAATCCTATGTGACTAAGCGCTTCTTTTGCCTGATCGACCCCGATTTCGAAGCCCGCCAGCGCACTAGAAATGCATAAATTCTCAAGGACCGTTAAGTCGTCTTTTGTTCCACTCAAGTGACCGATATAAGTCATTGCCGCGCAGTACTCTCCATCCAAGGCAAGTATCGAAGCACCACCCCAGCGGATTTCACCGGCGACTGGATTGGATAATCCACATAGCATGCGCAACAAACTGGTCTTGCCACTGCCGTTCGGACCGCGCACTTGCATCAAGCCGCCCGCTTCGAGTGAAAAATTGACATCTCTAAACAGCTCGCGATCGCCACGAACACATGCGAGATTAATACCTTG
>CAYQZF010000191.1:0-5284 GCA_964421895.1 uncultured Nitrosomonas sp.
ATGCCGCAGCGGTCATTGCACCGGCAATGGCCAGCAACCAGTCATCGAAATGCAGCGGCGCGAGGTGCAGGAATCCGGCCAGCACCGGTGTTTGAATCAGTAACCAAATCAATCCGATCGTTATTGCGGTGATCAACCAGGCAGCACGTGATCGCAAGCCGCTTAACATGACCGTGATTCCGGCACTGGCGGTGGTCAAGGTCACCAAAGCCATCGCCCGGGCGTGTTCGATTTCGTATCCTTCTCCAAGACTGCGGATGTAGGCGAACGTCACAATGGCGGTTACAGTGAGTCCTATCAGTGCAATCACAAACCACTGCCAAGATGTGAAGAAGCGCAATTCCTGCAAACGCGGCTGGTACGCTAACTTGCCGTCCGCCGCCATCTCCTGGAATACCAGCAGCGCGGTGGGGTGAATGATGAGTTCCAGCCAGACGATATGCACCGGCAAATACAGCATCGGATATCCGGCTAATGGAATGATCGCGGCCGTGAGCACCAGCGGCAAATGAATCATCAGCAAGTACTGGAAGCTTAATTGCAAATTAGTGAATAATTGCCGCCCTTCGGCGATGGCGCGCACAATGCTGTGGAAATTGTCATCCAGCAATACGATGGCGGCTACTTCGCGTGCGCTGCGGGTGCCGCGTTGTCCCATCGCGATACCGATATCGGCGGCCTGCAATGCAGGTACATCGTTTACGCCGTCACCGGTTACGGCGACGATTTCACCGTTGTTTTGCAGCGTTTGCACCAACCGCAATTTTTGTGCAGGCACTGCCCGTGCGATTACATCGATTGTGTGCAGAACATCCACCTCACCGCGATCCAGCCGGACCTGAATCTCATCCGCCGAGACGACATGCGGCGTAGCTCCGCCTAAACCGATTTCTTTGGCCGCCGCGCGTGCGGTGGCGGGGTGATCGCCGGTGATCATGATGATACGGATATGCGCATCGCGGCATTCACGAACGGCTTCCGCTACACCCGCGCGTACCGGATCCTCGAACGCCAGTACTCCGGCGAAAATGAAATCGCGATCGGGTTCGCCGCCATGCCAGCTCGCACCATCGAGTGCTTGCCAGGCGCATGCGATTACTTTGTGACCGCCATCCGCTAGCCGGTCAATGCGTGCTTGCCACTCGATAAACATTTCGTCTGGCAACGTGCAGCGCGCCAATACGATTTCCGGAGCGCCCTTGAGGACGGCAAAAAGCACTCCGTTAGATCGGACGATCGCAGTTTCGCATTTGCGCTCTTCGGTAAATGGGAAACTTTCAACCATTACCGCTTGCAATGGTGTTGTCAATGAATTGAGGATAGCCAAATCGACAGGATCGTTCGTTTCTTGACGCGAAGCCGCTGCGGCGATTTCCAGTAAGCGCTCTACACTCACACTTTCTGCCGGATAGCGATGCGCTAACCGTAGATGGCCTTCCGTTAGCGTGCCGGTTTTGTCAGAACAGATACACGATACACGGCCGATGTTCTCGACCACGACAGCGTGCCGTACCAATGCGCGCCGTTTTGCCAAGCGATAGACACCGGTACCAAGAAAAAATGTCAGGACGACAGGAAATTCTTCGGGTAGCGCGGCGATGGCGAGTGTGACCGCGCTTAACAAGGCATCCAGCAATCCGTGACCTTGCTTCCAGCGCACCCACGCTAGGCCAAGGCATATGACAGTGGCCGCGCCGATCAGTATGGTAACGAGATTGTCAACCGCATTTTGCAGCGGGGTGCGCACATGGGTGCCCAGCATGGCCGAACGCACGATATTGCCATAGAGGGTTTCCGCACCGGTGAAAACGATCCGCAACCGGGCGCTGCCCTTGAGCAAGCGTGTACCGGCAAACAACCAGGATTCACTGGCGATGTGCGCATCGCATTCGCGCAGCGGTAAGGCAGCAATCGCAGATTTGCGCGCAGGCTCGGCCTCTCCAGTCAACAGCGATTCGTCGCACAATACATCGCCGCTGTATTCAATCAATCCATCGGCGGGACATGATTCTCCGGGTATTAATAGGACCAAATCGCCGGGAACCAGCTCGGTGGCGGCGATTCGCCTTGGCTGGCCGTCTCGTACGACGGTGGCCTGCGCTGCCAAGCAATCGCTCAGACCGGCGATGGATGCCTGCGTGCGCCGGTGCAGATAGGCATCCATGCCGGTAAAAGGGAGCAACGCCACGAGCAGTATGGCCGCTTCCGTAAGCTCCCCAACGATCAGAAATACTGCGCTGGTGCCGAGCAGAAACCAGAGCATGGGATCTCCGGCGGTACTGCGCAGAATATCTCGCCAGCCGGTCTGCAGCGTTTCAACGATGCGGTTATCGCCGTATTGCTGCTGCCGTGTTTTTATTTGCCGGGAATCAAGACCTTCTTGCAATGAGCCAAGATCATTTAAACGATCCAAAGGGGCGAGACGCAGCATAGCGTTACACGTAATAGACTGTTCGGATAACTTCTCTATTTGAGAACCCAGATTGTGCCTTCGCTTCAACTCTTTTGCACAAAAATCTTGCCAGGTGCTTTTTACGCTGAATGATTATATTAAAGACACAGTTTTGAACGATAACCGGAATGTTGTGATTGCTGCGAGAAGATTGGAATTATGGTTAAGAGAATTATTCGCTAAATAAAAAAACGGCTCCTGAAAGGAGCCGTTTGATAAGCAATCAACCGATTATTCCTTACCGGCTTCAGCACCCAGCCTTTCTCCTGTAGTAGGATCTTTGTATAAGCTAGGTGGTTTATTATATGGTTTAGGCTCGCCACATCCGGCGAGTAAAGCTGTAGATGTAAACGCGATAAGGACGATAGCTAAAAGTGAGTATTTCATGAAAATCTCCTTTGTTATTAAAATCAAAAATTATTTATCAACAAATTTAATGTCACGTTGAAACTTAACCAGCTACAAACCATATCCCAAATCTAAACCGGCAATGAACTGCTTTTTGCAGGAAAAGACCTTTTAGAAGATCATCCGATCGTGCAACCTAGAAACCCTCTAAAACAAGATATGGTTTCAATAATGAATAAGAAAATAACTTATTCACAGTAAGGATAACATTAAAAAAAAAAGTATGGAATTGAAATGCGTCAGATATTGCTATATTGCTAACTCAGCAAGGCCGGAGTTTTTGGCACGGGGTATAACCGGCAGTAACTAAAAGAAATAATCCGGATGCAAAATCGTGAATTTATGCCGCCCCTTTAACCCACGGCTTGCCGGTATGCTTGCAGGCAGCGTTCGCGCGCGGCCGTGTGATCAACGATCGGCGCGGGATAGGTTAGGGTATGCCAATCGCTTACCCAGGTTTGAATATAAGTAAGCTGTTTATCGAATTTTTCCGTTTGCGCGGCTGGATTGAAAATCCTGAAATATGGCACGGCATCGACACCGCAACCCGCCACCCACTGCCAGTTGCCGGTATTGCTGGCCATGTCGTAGTCCAACAATTTTTGCGCGAAATATGCTTCGCCCCAGCGCCAATCGATCAACAGGTGTTTGCATAAGAAACTCGCGGTGATCATGCGCACGCGGTTGTGCATCATGCCAGTGGCATTGAGCTGGCGCATGCCGGCGTCGACGATGGGATAACCGGTGGTGCCTTCGCACCAGTGCTTGAATTCCGCTTCATCGTTGCGCCATAGGATGCGATCGTACTGCGGCTTGAAGCTGCGATGCTGTGTGTGTGGAAAGTGCCATAGTATCTGACTGAAGAACTCGCGCCAGATTAGTTCATTGCAAAAAATATCGCTGTGTTCGAGTGCTTGCCGGAAGATGTGCCGGATGCTGACCGTGCCGAAGCGCAGGTGAAGCGCCAGCAGCGAAGTGCCTGGAATCGCTGGAAAATCCCGGTCGCGCGCATAGTGTTGCAACATTTCGCTATTCAGCTGGTAGGTAGGAACGGGAATCGTCGAGCGAGTAAAGCCAATGTCTGCCAATGATACATCCGGCAGCGATGATTGCTTGATCAAGTTGGCCAATTTGGTTACGGTGGCATAAGCAGTCAACGTTGCCTGGCTGTAGACCTGTTTCCATTTGCGCATGTATGGCGTGTACACGCCGTATGGACTGCCATTGTCCTTGACGACTTCGTCTTTCTCAAGCAAGACGTGATCCTTGTAGGTGTTGAAGGCCACTGAGCGCGCTTGCAGCCACCGGCGGATCGTCTCGTCCCGTTCGCGCGCATATGGTTCATAGTCGTGATTGGTGTAGACCGCGGCGACTGGGTAGGTGCGCAGAATCTGCTCGAAAATTTCCAGCGGTTTGCCATGATAAAGTGCAAGTGAACTGCCGTGTTTTTGCTCAAGTTCCGCACGCAGTGCTTGCAAGGTGTCAAAAATGAACGTGACGCGCGCATCGTCTCGCGGTAATCCGGCCAGTATGGCGGGGTCGAAAATGAAAATCGGCAAAACCGGGCGTCCGGAAGCCAAGGCGTGCGAAAGCCCGGCATTATCGTCCAAGCGCAAATCGCGCCGGAACCAGAAGATGGCTAACGGAGTCGTCATGAAGTTATGTCTTGCTTTGCGGCATCGGTTTTATTGAACAGATCAGCCAAAGCGGCAGGTAAATCGGCGAATTTGAATTTGAAACCATAATCCTCCTCCTGTAATCGTTCCGGTGCGATGCGATAGCTGTTCAACGCCAAAGTAGCAGCTTCCCCTACTGCCAATTTCAGAACAAATGCCGGAGTCGGGAAGAATGCGGGCCGCTGCAACGCTTTACCAAATGCGGTCGCGAATTCGCGGTAGCGTACCGGGTTGGGCGATACGGCGTTGACCGGCCCCTGATAGTGCGCATCCAGCGCAGCCGCGGCGTAAACCGAAACGATGTCGTCGATGTGGATTCACGGCAGCCATTGCTCACCGGTACGCCCAAAGACTGACTGGTGCGTGCGCTATCGCGGCTCAGCGCCGTGACGGTGTGTTGTTCCTGTTTTAAACGCCGCACCAAATGACGGCCGATAAATCCGGTTGCGCCTGTGATCAGTATGTTCATTGTTGAAAAAAACAGTGATTAGCGGGTTGAGAATACTTCAATTAATAATTTTCTGAGAGAAGATGCGCGGTTAGTAACTAAAGAGAAGCAAATTGCTTGATCGGCCATCAGCTTGTTTGACATTGTATTCCTTTTTTTGTACGCTCGACTTTATTAGAAAGCATGCTTGTTTTTCTATAATCCCAGCTCAACCGAAAGGGTGAGGCCGATTTTCTCGAGGGGGGGAGCAATTATGGCTGTTTATCTTGAGAACTTTGTAACGATACGCAGGTTATACCC
>CAYQZF010000192.1:0-5272 GCA_964421895.1 uncultured Nitrosomonas sp.
TTCCCACATATCACAGCTCTGATACCTCGCCCCTTGGGGCGGGGTCATTCATTCGCGGTAAGAGAAGAAGCATAAATATTATCCGATTTCCAGACGGCGCCGTTTTTACCGGTAAGCCAGATTAGCCCGTTAGGCGCCATGGCAACATCCTGCATGCCGCTGATTGCCGTGCGACTCCAAAGTTCGGCTTGAACGGCAACAGGCAACATTCCCCATAGCAGCAGAAATCCGAGCAGTAAATTGCGCGATAAACGACACCTTCTTCTTGAGGTAAACACGAATTGCAAGTTAAACCGGCTCATCTCTTTCATATCGTCCGCCCTCCGTTAATAACAACCCTGAAGCTGCCAATGCTCGATTAACAAAACTACCCGTCTGTTGAGCGATCAGGTCGCGCCGCGAAGTATCCACGGCATTAGCCGTCTATTATTTTTCAGACAATTGATTTTATACCGGATAAAGTAACTATGTGCAGCCAAACCTAGATACTTTGCATCAGCTACAAGAGCCGATTCAACCTCCGGCGCAGGCAATCGGTCTGTAAAAGATTTTGTGATATTATTCGAGCCCGTTCTTGAGTTAATTTCCGTTGCACCATCAATGTTCTCTCATTAAAAGTAAAAGGTCGCTTGCATGATTTTCTGGCGTGTGAAATCACTTGATGCCATTCTGGCTACAGCAGAAAAGAAAAGTCTCCACCGCACCTTGGGTGCATGGCAATTAACCCTGTTAGGCATCGGCGCGATTATCGGCACGGGTATTTTTGTTCTGACCGCCGAAGCTGCGCAGAAAGCCGGGCCTGGCATGATGCTTTCCTTTGTCATCGCCAGTTTTGTATGTACCGTCGCCGCGCTGTGTTACTCCGAACTTTCTTCCATGGTGCCCGTTTCCGGGTCTGCTTATACTTATTCTTACGCGGTATTGGGTGAATTGGTCGCTTGGCTGGTCGGGTGGGCGCTCATGCTGGAATATTCCGTCGCCGCCAGCGCGGTTGCTGTGGGTTGGTCGGGTTATTTCGTCGGCTTGTTGCAAAATTCGCTCGGGATTGAAATACCTTTTGCATTGGCGAATGGCCCCTTTGCTGGCGGAATCATCAATTTACCGGCAGTTTTCGTTTGCCTGCTGGTAATCGGGTTGCTGGTCATCGGCACACGGGAAAGCGCGGCATTCAATGCCGTCCTTGTCGCCATCAAAATTGCCGCCTTAACGCTATTCATTGCGCTAACGCTCCCGGTTGCCAATTTGGCAAACTTTCAGCCATTTCTACCGCTGGGTGAAACAGGTGTGATTGCAGCGGCATCGTCTATTTTCTTCGCTTATGTCGGCTTCGATGCAGTCTCAACCGCCGCCGAGGAAACCAAGGATCCACAGCGGAATGTTCCGATCGGATTAATCAGTTCTCTGGTGATCTGCACAGTCTTTTATTTACTTATTTCAGCCGGTGCAATCGGTGCAGTCGGTGCGCAACCGCTGCTGGATGAAGCCGGCAAGAATCTGGTTCCGGGCTCATTGAAACTGGCCGAGCAATGCCAATCGATGGCCGCTATCGGACAGCAGCCGTTGGTTTGCTCACGTGAAGCGCTGGCATCCGTTCTGCGCGAGATCGGCTGGGAAAAAATCGGCAATTTGCTTGGATTTACCGCGTTTCTGGCTTTGCCATCGGTGGTGCTGATGATGTTGTTCGGTCAGACGCGCATCTTTTTCGTCATGTCGCGCGATGGTTTATTGCCGGAAATCTTGAGCCGCATTCACCCGCGCTTCAAAACACCGCATATCGTCACCTATGTCACCGGCTTGGGTGTCATTATCGCTGCGGCTTTCCTGCCGGTCGGAAAACTGGCGGATATCTCCAATTCCGGCACCTTGTTCGCCTTCATGATCGTGGCGTTTACCGTCATGATATTGCGCATCAAAGACAAAAGCCGCGCACGTCCGTTCAGAACACCCGCAATCTGGCTGGTAGGGCCGCTCGCAGTATTCGGTTGCATCACGCTTTTTCTCTTCCTGCCTACGGATGCCAAACTGGTGTTCCCGATCTGGTCAGGGATTGGATTGATTTTCTATTTTCTCTACGGCTACCGTAAAAGTCACGTTGCCCGCGGCATCGGCACACCTGCCGGCGGCGAGGATATCATCAGTCCGGTGCGGCCCCTAGCTGATTGCGATCCGGAAGACACGCCGAAAAATAAGTAGAGATCAATCCTGAGTTTCACGCATTTGCTTCAACCCTGGCGACTGGAGTACGCAGCAACGCCGGTAAAATGATCAGCGTGCATATGAGCGTAAACGCCAATCCCACCGTCAGCAGAATACCCATGCTCGCAGTCCCCACATGCGACGAAAACATCAAACTGGCAAAATCAACCAGCGCGGTCAGGGCGCTATAGAAAATCGCCCGCGCGGTGCTGGTATGAATCAGAATTTCACTCACCAGCTCATTATTGATACTGCGGTACACCATGTGCAAACTGCTGTCGATACCGAGACCAAGCAACAGCGGCAAAGCGATGATGTTGGCAAAGTTGAATGGAACATCCAGCAGAATGGTGAATGCGGTGGTGAACAAACTCGACAGCAGCAGCGGCAGCAGCACCAGCAAGGTATATTTGATGCTGCGCAACAGTATCAGCAAAATGGCGACCACACCGATCAGCGCCAGCGAAAATGCCTGAACAAATGCCTGCACCACGGCCTCACCCGCTTCCAGACTGATCACCGGCACACCGATGGCATGCGGCGCCACTTGCTGCACCGCACGGACGAAGCGCCGCAGCGCATCGTTATCGTTCAGATCCTCTTTGGGATAAACCACCAGACGATATCCGCCGGATTCGCTATGCCAACGGTCGCGGAGCGCTTCCGGGAGATCCTGTTCAGCGAAAATTCCGGCCTCCGTCGCCGTACGCAAGCTTTGCAAAGCCAGCGGTAACATGGTTAGAAGATCGTCTTCTACGGCGTACAACAATTGACTTTTCTCATGACTACCGACTTTGTCCAATTCCGCAAACAAGCGTGCCAGCGACGACTTCAAAGCACTCGCTGTGGCTGCGGCGGGATGCTCGGGATGTTGGGCGGCAAACCGTTCCAATGCCGTAACCAATTTCCGCAAGGACTTATATTGATCAACCAGGATCGCATCACTGGCTATCCGCACTTGCGGCGGCGGTGTAGCGGCAATCGGCCCGATCGTCAGCGCCATCTCCTGAATCAACGAAAATTTTTCTTCCTGATGATCGGGAACAAAATCCAGTATCGTGACGACTTTGTTCACTTCCGGTAATTCCACCAAGCGTTTGGCTAAGTGATCGGTTTCCTGGCGATTGTCAGCCAGTACCGCAATATACCAGGGTGTCAGATCAGGTTCGGCCAGCAACTCACGGAATGTCTGCACCGCCCCGCCTTGCGGATCCTGCATGTTCAGCAAATTGTAATCGAATCGCACCTGCGGCAAGATGATCAGTGCTGCAACCGTAGCCGCTAATGTCAACGCGTAAGTCAGTTTGTGCCATTTCAGGGAGAGTTCCAGCGCTTTGCCCACAGCGCTCTTTGTGGCCGGTTTTGCCGTCATCTTCCTCGGCAGATAACGTAACAATGCCGGGCCGATGATCAGGGTGACCAGTAAGCTGACGATCATGCCGGTACCGGAAATGATGCCGAGCTCGGCTACGCCGCTATAATCGGTCGGCATAAAAGCATAGAAACCGATCGCATTGGTCACCGTGCACGCGGTCAACGCCGCCCCGGCGTCGCCCCCCGATATATAAATGGCTTCAGCCGGAGAATGATTATTCTCCAGAACTTCACGGTAGCGCAGCAAGAAATGGATCGCAAAATCCGCACCGAGACCGATATACAGTACCGCAAAGGCAATGGAGATCAAATTCAGATGGCCGACCACGGCAGTGGCGAATGTGGCGGTAAGAATTAATCCCATCAGCAAGCAAATCAGCACATTGAGAATGAGTCCGCCGTTTCGCATCGCAAAAAACAATACTACGCCAACCAGTACGAATGTAATGATCCCGGCATACTCCATGCCACGTAACGAACTATTGAGTTCATCCTCCGCCAACGCCACCTCACCGGTGATACGCAACCTCACGGGACTGCCCGTGGTAATTCCGACGCTCTCCGCCGCAGCGTGCAAAGCGGCAATCGATTGCTCGGCTGGAAACAGCTGAGAAAAATCAAGCCTCGGCTTGATGATGATGAGTTCCTGGTAGGTGTTTTTCTGCGTTTCGCCGCTGAACATGGTTTGCCATGACAACGCCCTGGGCGAGCCGTTCAAGCGCGCCTCCAACGTGGCATTGACACCATTCAGCACGGGGCGCAGTTCGATGTTTCGCCCCTTGTTCAACTCATCCACCGCGCTGGTCAACACATCGGCGAAAGCTGTCAGCGTCGGATCCCGGTTAATGCGCGTGATCAACGGTTGCGCTGCGGCCAGACTATCCGTAATCCGTTCGAGTTCCGGAACGCTTTGATAAAGCAATCCGTTACGTGCGGTAAAGTCATCCACCCGGGGAGAATACACATCGTAAAAATGATCCGGATCTTGTTTCAGGCGCAGCGCCAGATTCTCCGCCGCCACACGCACTTGTTCCGGCGTCGGGGCATCCAGCACGATGAGCAGCGTATCGATGTCTTGCGGGAATGATTCGTTGTAACGCTTCAGATTGACACGAAATGGCAGTTCCTCGGAGAGCATTTCGGCGGTATCGGTATTCATGCCCAGATTGCGCACTACATACAAACCACTGACCACAGCGACCAATAACGCCGCTAACAACACCCACAGTGCATAGTGATAAGAAAATGTGGTCCAGCGTGCAAAAATGGCATGGATACGGCTATGTGAAGTTTCCGCTGGTGTCGTCATTGTTCTGAAGAGAATTAGAAATGATCAGTTAGATGGTTCATGCAAAATCGATCGTGTAAAAAACGGCGTATCGATAAAATATAATGCAATGCCGATTATTTTCCCACATGCAACATGCAGCCGGCCGTACCGGATTTTCTTCCGGTTTTGTCAAACCCAGCAATTCTACATTAAGAACCGGATCTTACGGCAGAAACTCACACCGTGCACGCAACCAGCTGATAAATATCACGCCTCGGTTTGCAAGGTGGCGTGTTGATTATTTGAAGAATTCTCACTATTTTTTATAGCGATGTTTGAGGTATTCAATCACCGGCGGTGTTATCGAGAGAATAATAATCGCCAGAATGATGAGTTTGAAATTTTGCTGCACCATCGGCAATTGCCCGAAAT
>CAYQZF010000193.1:0-5224 GCA_964421895.1 uncultured Nitrosomonas sp.
TCGATCATTTTAGAAAAGAACTCAACGCGCAACAATTCAATACCTGGATCAAACCACTACAAATCGATACGGCGTTCAACGGCGGCCACGAGGTGGTGCTGATTGCGCCCAACCGCTTCGTTTCGCAATGGGTCAAGGATAACTTCATTACGCATATCGAAAACATGGCGTTAGAGTATTTTGACAAGGAAATCCAGTTTCACCTGAAGCTGGCGGAGCAAACCGAAGCCAAAGCTGTCATTGCCAATCCGGCAATAGAGGAAATCAAACCGGATACGAAACCAGAAGCCAAAACAGCTTATCAATCCGCGAGAAAAAACCCGAGCGGTCTGAATCCCAATTTCACTTTTGATAACTTCGTTACCGGCAAAGCCAATCAGCTTGCACGCGCCGGTGCGATCCAGGTGGCTGAATCGCCTGGCATTGCGTACAACCCGCTTTTTATCTATGGCGGCGTAGGCTTGGGGAAAACTCACCTGATTCAAGCGATCGGCAATTACGTGCAGCAAAACGACAGGAACGCAAAAATCCGTTACGTGCATGCGGAAAAATACGTATCCGACGTCGTCAGCGCCTACCAGCACAAAGCATTCGATAAGTTCAAGCTGTACTATCATTCGCTCGACCTGCTGCTGGTGGACGACGTGCAATTCTTCGGTGGAAAGAATCGCACACAGGAAGAGTTTTTCTATGCATTCAACGCGCTGGTCGAAACCCACAAACAAGTGATCATCACCTGCGATACCTATCCGAAGGAAATCACCGGTCTGGAAGAACGTCTGGTGTCGCGTTTTGGCTGGGGGTTGACGGTGGCGGTAGAGCCACCGGAATTAGAAATGCGTGTGGCGATTCTGTTAAAAAAAGCGGAGACAGAAAAAATTCGCCTGGACGAAAATGTCGCGTTTTTCATTGCCAAGCATATCCGTTCCAATGTGCGCGAACTGGAAGGCGCATTGAAGCGCGTGCTGGCTTTCTCGCGCTTTGTCGGGCAGGAAATCACGCTGGATCTGGCGAAGGAAGCGTTAAGGGATTTGCTCGCAGTGCAAAGCCGGCAGATTTCTATCGAAAACATCCAAAAAACCGTCGCCGATTACTACAAAATCAAAGTATCGGAAATGTACTCCAAGAAACGCTCGCGCATCGTCGCACGGCCGCGGCAAATGGCAATGGCTATCGCCAAAGAATTAACTTCATTGAGTTTGCCGGACATCGGCGAGGCTTTCGGCGGCCGTGATCACACCACGGTACTACACGGCTACCGGAAAATAAACGAATTGCGCGTTTCCGATCCGGTTGTAAGCCGGGATTTCAACGCATTGATACTTATTTTGCGGGGTTAATAACGCTTGGATAGTTTGTGTATAACCTTGTTATTAAAAAATCCGCCCTTTTTATCCACAAACTATCCAAGCAGTATACAAGTGCCATACAAAAAAAATTTTTATACTATCTTGTTGAAATTCAGAAGAAGTTAGAAACAATCCAAAGGGATTGCAGATATTATTTAATTACTATTATTTTTTATTTAAATGTTTTTAATTAAAACCCATCGGGATACATTGCTAAAACCGCTGCAAACGGTAACCGGAATTGTAGAGCGACGTCAGACATTGCCCATCTTATCCAATGTGCTGATCCGGCAAAATGCGGAAAAGACCTCTTTTTTGACCACTGATCTGGAAATCCAGATCAAAACGGTTACTATGATAGACTTAGCGGCAAAACAGGATTTTTCCCTAACGGTTTCAGCGAAAAAGTTACAGGACATTCTTCGTTCGCTTCCGGCTGACGCCGAAGTTGCTTTGACACGCCAGGACGATCACCTGTACATCAAATCGGGCAAGAGCGCGTTTAACTTACAAATACTGCCAGCGGAAGATTTTCCGGAAGTCGTGGAAGAATCCGAATCCGAAAATGCCATTACGCTGAAACAACAAGAATTAAAAAATCTGCTGCACCACGTGCAATTTGCGGTCGCCCAACAGGATATCCGCTACTATTTGAATGGACTATTGCTATTGACGGACGGTAAACAATTAATCAGCGTCGGCACCGACGGCCATCGTCTTGCGTACATCACAACCGCACTGGATCAAACGCAAAAAAAGCAGGAGGTTATTTTGCCGCGTAAGGCGGTGTTTGAATTGTCAAAATTGCTGGAAGACAGCGAAGAGCCGGTTAACATCGGCTATTTTCAAAACAAAGTGCGTTTTTCCTTTTCCGGCATCGTGCTGACTTCTAAAGTCATCGACGGTAAGTTTCCCGATTACAACCGGGTGATCCCGTCGCGCAATAACAAACAATTTGAAATTAACCGCCTGCTGTTTTTACAGGCATTGCAACGCGCCTCCATTCTGTCCAATCAAAGCGAGAAATTCCGCGGCGTGCGCCTGATCGTCGGCGAAAACAATCTGCGCATCGTGTGTAAAAACAGTGAGCAGGAAGAAGCCGAGGACGATCTGGAAATCACCTACAGTGACGAAGCGGTGGATATCAGTCTGAATATTACTTATCTGCTTGATCTGCTGAACAATGTGAGCAGCGAAACTATCCAATGCGCGTTTGAAAACGCCAATAGCAGCGTACTGATCACGATACCCGGCAACGATGCGTTTAAATACATTGTCATGCCGATGAGAATTTGACGGCATGATCAAAAATCGAATCAGGCCCGCAACTATTGCAGTACAACCCCTCAATCCGATAACCACAAATTACCTTAACCGATGAGCGATCAAAATCCCAACGTACCGAAAGACAATCCGAGCGATTACGATTCCGAAAGCATCAAAATCCTGAAAGGACTGGATGCCGTGCGCAAACGGCCCGGCATGTACATCGGCGACACCAGTGACGGTACCGGTTTGCATCATATGGTATTCGAGGTGGTCGATAACGCCATCGATGAAGCGCTAGCCGGGCATTGCGATGAAATCACCGTGACCATCCATCCGGACAATTCGGTCAGCGTGCTCGATAACGGCCGCGGCATTCCGACCGGCATCAAGCAAGATGATGAACTAAAACGTTCCGCAGCGGAAATCGTCATGACCGAACTGCACGCTGGCGGCAAATTCGACGATAACTCATACAAAGTGTCCGGCGGTTTGCATGGCGTTGGTGTATCGGTGGTCAATGCCTTATCCGAGTGGCTGAAATTAACCATCCGCCGCGACGGCAAAGTGCATCACATGGAATTCCGCATGGGCGTTCCGGTCAAGCCGCTGGAAGTGATCGGCGAAAGCGAACGGCACGGCACCGAGGTGCATTTTCTCGCCAGCAAGGACATTTTCGGCCTTGTCGAATTCCATTACGATATTTTCGCCAAACGTCTGCGCGAACTGTCTTTTTTGAACAATGGCGTGAAAATCCATCTGATCGACCAGCGCAGCGGCAAGGACGAAAACTTCGCATTCACCGGTGGTATCAAGAACTTTGTCGAATACATCAACCGCAGCAAAACCGTGCTGCATCCAGCGGTTTTTTACACCACCGGCGCTAAGGACAATATCGCCGTCGAAGTTTCGATGCAGTGGAACGACAGTTACACCGAGCAAGTGCTGTGCTTTACCAACAATATTCCGCAAAAGGACGGCGGTACGCATTTGACGGGCTTACGCGCAGCGATGACGCGCACGCTGAACAATTACATCGAAAAAAACGAACTGGCGAAAAAAGCTAAAGTGGAAACCTCCGGCGACGACATGCGCGAAGGCTTATCGTGCGTGCTGTCGGTGAAACTGTTCGAACCTAAATTCTCGTCGCAAACCAAGGAAAAACTGGTGTCGTCGGAAGTGCGGCCCGTCGTGGAAGAAGTCGTATCGCAGAAGTTTTCCGAATATTTACTGGAAAACCCGGTCGACGCCAAAACCATTTGTAACAAAATCATTGACGCCGCCCGGGCACGCGAGGCCGCACGTAAGGCGCGTGAACTGACGCGCCGGAAAGGTGTGCTCGACAGCATGGGGTTGCCAGGAAAATTGGCTGATTGTCAGGAGAAAAATCCGGAATTATGCGAACTGTATTTGGTGGAAGGTGATTCCGCCGGCGGCTCCGCCAAGCAAGGGCGCGACCGTAAATTCCAAGCAATCATGCCGCTCAAGGGCAAAATTCTCAACGTGGAAAAAGCCCGTTTCGACAAACTGATTTCGTCGCAGGAAATTATTTCGCTGATCACTGCGCTGGGAACTGGCATCGGCAAGGACGAATACAACCCGGACAAGCTGCGCTATCACCGCATCATCATCATGACCGACGCGGACGTGGACGGTTCGCATATCCGCACGCTGCTGCTGACGTTCTTCTACCGTCAGATGCCGGAACTGATCGAACGCGGCCACGTCTACATCGCGCAACCGCCGCTGTACAAAATCAAGCACGGCAAGAAGGAACGCTACGTCAAGGACGACTATGAGTTGAAGCAATATATGCTCAGCCTTGCGCTCGACGGCGCTGAACTGCACACCGGCGAAACCAAGCCGCCGTTGAGCGGCGACACGTTGGCGCAAATCGCCAACGAATACATCCTTGCCGAAGCGGTGATCGAACGCATGAGTCAGGCGATAGATAGCACCGTCATGCACGAATTGCTGCGTCAGCCTGATGTCGATCTGAGCAATGCCCAAGCGGCTGGTGACAGCGCAGCTCGCCTCACGGCACGGATCAAAGACGTAGAAATTGCCGCGGAATTCGACGATGTGCACGAACGCTATCGCCTCAAAATCATGCGGTTGACGCATGGCAACATTGTCACCAGCTACCTTGACAGCGATTTCCTCGACAGCGGCGACTACGCGCAAATTCAGAAAACTGCACAAGTGTTCGACGGTTTGATCGGCCAAGGCGCTTATGTGCAACGCGGCGAACGCAAGCAATCGGTCAGCGAATTCAAACAAGCGCTGGAATGGTTGCTGGATGAAGCCAAAAAAGGCGTCAACATCCAGCGCTACAAAGGCCTCGGCGAAATGAACCCAAGCCAGCTCTGGGAAACCACCATGGACCCGCAAAACCGCCGCCTGCTGCGCGCCCAAATCGAAGACAGTATCCTGACCGACGAAATCTTTACTACACTAATGGGCGACGTGGTCGAACCGCGGCGGGCGTTCATCGAAAGAAATGCATTGCGGGCGACGAATATTGATATTTAAAACCGGTTCGTCCAATCGTTAGCTAGAGCGTGTGGACAATTAAATTGTTTATATTTTTCCCTGAGAATCAGAGATTG
>CAYQZF010000194.1:0-5158 GCA_964421895.1 uncultured Nitrosomonas sp.
GTGCGCGCCATCTTGCGCTGCAAGCCGGTTATGTGTTGGCGGCGGAATTAAATGCTTGCGGCGTCGACTTCAGCTTTACGCCGGTACTCGATATCGATCACGGGCAAAGCGGTGTGATCGGCGATCGTGCTTTTCATTCCGATCCGCAAGCGGTTTCCGATCTGGCGCATCAATTGATGCTCGGATTGAAAAAAGGCGGTATGCCAGCGATCGGCAAACATTTCCCTGGTCACGGTTACATCCGGGCGGATTCTCATGTGCAGAAATCCATCGACCCGCGCCACTATGCGGATATCGAGATGTGTGACCTAATTCCTTTCCGGCAAGTGATCGATTGTGGTTTGACCGGGATCATGCCGGCACATGTGATTTATCCCGAAGTGGATGAAAAACCGGCAGGCTTTTCAACCTTTTGGTTGCAGAGAATTCTGCGCACCGAATTGCAATTCGAGGGCTGTATTTTCAGTGACGATTTAAGCATGCGTGGCGCCGGAGAATTTCTCGAATCAATGCTGGCGCGCGCGCAAGCAGCGCTGGAAGCGGGCTGTGACATGATCTTGGTGTGCAATAATCCCGCCGGTGCCGATGAAATTTTAAATGGTTTACAGTGGGAGATGCCGGTAACGAGTCTTTCCCGTTTGGCGCGTCTGCACGCCCGCAATTACTCGGAGTCACTGATAAAACTGCGCGAAAATGGCGATTATGTCCAGGCCGTGCGAGAAATCGGCGGCATCGGCTGCGAAAGCGGCGAACTGCCGCTGCAGTGAACCGGGTTTATCAAGCTAAACAAATCATCAACAGCCCTTTTGTTTTACTTTAAAATTACGCCCTAATTTGGATTTATTGATAAGGTTGAATCATGTCAGAAGCATTTGATGTAGCAGTTATCGGCGCCGGTCCGGGCGGTTATGTTGCGGCGATCCGCTGCGCGCAACTGGGATTGAATACCGTGTGTATCGATGAGTGGAAAAATCCCAAGGACAAGGCAAGTCTCGGTGGTACCTGTTTAAATGTCGGTTGCATCCCATCTAAGGCGTTATTGGAATCCTCAGAAAATTATTTCCAGATCCAGCATAAAGTGTCTGCGCACGGTATCTCGGCCGAGAATGTATCCATCGATATTCCTGTGATGATTGCGCGCAAAGATAAAATCGTGACGATGTTCACCGCCGGTATCGCCTCATTATTCAAAAAGAATAAAGTGAAATCGATGCACGGCCGCGGAACGCTGCTGCAACGCGACACATCCACCAATACATGGCAAATAAAAGTCGACGATAGCGGTAACGCTGAAACAATTCAGGCCAAGCATGTCATCGTGGCAACCGGTTCCGTGCCGCGGCCACTACCTTTTGCACCGGTCGACAATGTCATGATCCTGGATAATGCCGGCGCTTTGGCGTTGACGGAAGTACCCAAGCGGCTGGGGGTTATCGGCGCCGGGGTAATCGGATTGGAAATGGGGAGCGTATGGCGCAGGTTAGGTGCGGAAGTAACGATTCTTGAAGCCATGCCGGGTTTCCTGATGGCGGCGGATGAGCAAATCGCCAAGGAAGCTAAAAGCCTATTCGTCAAAGAGCCGGGCTTGCAAATCAATACCGGCGTCAATATCAAGTCGGTCAAGGTGACCGGTGATACGGTTACGATCGGTTATAGCGACTCGGATAACCAAGAGCAGGCTCTGGAAGTTGATAAACTGATTGTCGCGATTGGTCGCATTCCGAATACTGCGGGGTTGGGTGTTGATGAGAATGGTCTGCAGGTGGATGAGCGTGGATTTATCGTGGTCGATCCCTATTGCCGCACCAATCTGGCGAATGTTTATGCTGTCGGTGACGTGGTGCGCGGTCCCATGTTGGCGCACAAAGCTTCCGAAGAGGGCGTGGCAGTTGCCGAAATGATCTTGCATGTGGAAAAAGGCGAAGCCGGAGAGCTTGAAGCCGTTGATTTCAATACCGTGCCGTGGGTGATTTATACCGCGCCGGAGATTGCCTGGGTGGGAAAGAATGAGCAGGAGTTAAGAGCGGCCGGTATTGCTTATAAAGCCGGTCAATTTCCGTTCATCGCCAATGGAAGGGCACGCGCCATGGGGGAAACAAGCGGATTTATCAAAGTATTGGCGGATGAGAAAACCGATCGTGTATTGGGTGTTCACATGATCGGTCCACATGTGTCGGAACTTATTTCTGAAGCCGTGATGGCGATGAAATTTTCCGCCAGTAGCGAAGACATCGCCTGCATTGTGCATGCCCATCCTTCGTTATCGGAAGTATTCCATGAAGCTGCGCTTGGCGTGAATAAGCGTGCTTTACATATTTGAAATTACGGTTGGTAATTCTCTTGTATCAGGGTATTTGTATTCAGGATTGATGCAAATGCTTGCGAAAGCATACTTTCGGAAAATTCTGGATAATTCGTTCAGTGTTTCCCCTGGGAGATTCTAAAAAGGTAGCGAGCGACGGTCAGGCAAAGTGTAATCAGACGAGAAAGTGGCGTTTACGATGGTAAGTAAGCATTTTGAACCTGATTTCAACGCTGTATGACCGAGCGCAGCAATTTTTCCGAGCTTTCTTAGAAGCAATGTGTCTTGTCGGGATCCACAGTGCAAGACCAGCGCAGATGATGCATGCCGGCTGGTTTATTAACCAAATAATCGGCTCTCAGCTGTTTATTTTGTTCCACAGTTAAAGCAGCGGTTTCAGGAACAAAGCGCTCTTCACTCCAGAACCGGATTCTGCAAAATTGATCAGATGGACTGCATAACCGGTTAATGACAGCGCTGTAGACCGTTTTGTCAGTGTATACCGCATGATCAATGAGTACTAAATTAACAAATTTTCCAGAGGTGCCCAGCTCAACTTTACGGACAAGACGCCATCCGTTTCCGCTATCCAATTGAGTATCAGCTGCTGGTTCATCGTGGCTGTGGTCTTCGCCCTCATGAGCGAAGCTGCTGAAAGGTAATGCCAGTATCAAAAATAAAAAAACGCTGGGTAATAATTTATGCATAAGTTGTTCTCCTTGGCAGATGCCGATTCATTTCATTAATGGAATTTGAATTTCAGATTAACGCATTGCTTCCAGATCGATTTTCTACTCTGGATAATTCTTGCAGCGGGGCAGTATACTTGAAAATAGAGTTTTGAACATTATTGATACCCGGTTTTGTAAGCACTGAGAGCGTAGAATCGGTGCTTTAATCAATTCTAAAGGGATAGGATTTTAGTATGTGCTATCGATGTGAGCAGCCAGGTAATCTCAATCAAGATTCCGGTATATGCAGTAACAGACGCTTGTTCGTCAAATTAGCAGCGGCATCCGCGTTGAGTATGGGGATGGCGTATGCCGGGATTGCACCGGTGAAAGACAGTATTGCTGCCGAGCCGCCCCGGGCCGTAGTTCCGCCCAAGCCGGAAAATGTGCTGACACCGGATCAAGCGTTGGAAAGATTGATGCAAGGCAATGAGCGTTATGTTTCCGGTAAATCCAAATCGCTTGATTTTCATGATATTCAATCGGCTTTGGTCGGCGGGCAGAATCCCTATGCCACCATACTCGGCTGCTCCGACTCCAGAGTCAGTCCGGAGCATTGCTTCGACGAAGCACTGGGCGATTTGTTCGTGGCGCGCGGCGCTGGAAATTATTTAACCAACGATAATGTCGCCACGATTGAATACTCCGTTGCCGTGCTGAATACGCCTTTGATCATGGTGCTGGGCCATGAAAGCTGCGGCGCGGTCAAAGCGGCTGTGGAAGCGGTCGATTACCACAAGGATTTTCCCGGTCATATCCAATTGCTGGCCAGCGCTATTGCACCGGCTGTGAGGGCGGTCAATGACACTTCAAACAACCGGTTGATTAACGTAACCAAAATGAACGTCATCATGACGGTTGAGAGACTCAGGACCAAAACACCGATTCTGGATTACTACCACGATCAGAAGAAAATTCGTGTCGTGGGCGGGATATATCATTTGGAAACCGGTAAAGTTGAACTGATCGCCTAAGATTCTTTGTGCATCGTGGGCGTGTTTTTAGGCATGGTTAGCGCAATTACATTTGTGACGTTCAACGGTTTCGGTTAGAATCCGCTTTTCCCAGGCGCGTAGCTCAGTTGGTTAGAGCACCACCTTGACATGGTGGGGGTCGTTGGTTCGAGTCCAATCGCGCCTACCAATTGGCTAATCCAGTAATTTCCCGCATCATTTCCGCCTCTAAGCAATCCAAAAGCGTTCCATCCTAAACCGAAATATTTCTTTATCGCTGATTAAAGCCGGTCAACAATGAGATTTCATCCGTGCTGTCCCCGTCGTTGCAAAAAAACCTGAAGTGTCAATGAAACTAACTGGTATCCTGATACTCAATGGCTATAATTTATTGAATCCGCGCTGCGTAAAAGGATATGGTGTATAAATTAGAAATGGGTAAATGTCAAAGTTGGGAGAAAGATAATGCGGTTGCAGAATAAAAAAAGAATGACTGTACAACATTTTGCAGTGACGATGACCTTATTGATGTGTGCTGCCAGTAGTGCTGCAGCGGAACAAATCGGCAGTGTTTCGACCAAGTTCAAGTTATTGGGTGCAAACGACAAAATTGTGATTGAAGCGTTCGATGACCCCGAAATTCCCGGTGCAACTTGCTATTTAAGCCGGGCAAAAACCGGCGGGGTCAGCGGCGTAGTTGGTGTTGCCGAAGATACTTCGGATGCTTCAATAGCCTGCCGCCAGATCGGGCCGATTACATTGCCGGAGAAAGTGAAGAATGGTTACGAAGATGGTAAGGAAGTTTTCAAAAAGAACACATCGCTTTTGTTCAAAACATTGCAGGTGGTTCGGTTTTATGATGCCAAGCGCAATGTACTAGTGTATCTGACGTATAGCGACCGGATTATTGAAGGCTCGCCGAAGAACAGCATTTCGATCATTCCAATTACGCCATGGCACTAAAAGAGCGATTATATGAGCAGCAAAGAATTGCAAAATTTATTATCTTCATTGATGGTAATTAAGAACGCCTAATATTATAATCGCGAGTTATTTCTTACCTGTTGCTTTCACTAGCTGACATTATTTTTCATGCAGTTATTCGCCTTCGGTATCAATCATAATACTGCGCCGCTGGATGTGCGCGAGCAGGTGACTTTTCCCGAAAATAC
>CAYQZF010000195.1:0-5143 GCA_964421895.1 uncultured Nitrosomonas sp.
GGCTCACCGATCGGCTTGCCGCTGTCCGCATCCCATAGCCGCAGCGTGTTATCCCAACTTCCAGACACGATGCGCTTGCCATCCGGGCTGAAGGCGACGAAACCGATTCTATCCTTGTGTTCAGCGATCCAGTACGTACCCGAAAGCTTAGTCAAACCAAGGAATAATCCGCTGAGACTTTCGTTCGATTGGTTTATACGATGCGCTGCCAATGCGTCCCGCAAGCCTCGAGCATCCCCGCCCAGTTGTATTTTTTCCAATTTGGCGCGAGACTGCACAATCAATCGCAGCGAAGTGGCTTGTAACATTGATTTCTTGGCTTTTTCCTCGGCCCGTTTAGCCATATCTTCGGCATTTTCCGCTTTTATTCGCTCAGTGTTAGCTTCGTTTGTCAGGTATGCCATAACCGTTGCAATACCCAGGCAGAAAATTGAAAATACTGTCAAAGCAATCTTTTTATTGCGTTCGGTCCAGAACGTCGGGCGATTGGCGCGTATCCACTTTAAATCGAACAATTGCCGGTACAGTTCGTTGCGAACAGTCAGCAAACCATGCTCAAGTTTCAGCAAACCCGACAGGCGCAAGCGATTATGGGCATAATCCGCATCCTTGCCGGGAACAGCTTTACCGCGGAAGCACTGCTCGTAGGTTTCAAAAACGGCTTTTTTTGTTTCTGCGGGTGAATTGGTTAGATAACTGGCGATGAATTGAAAGTGCGGTTCACTGCGAGCCTTTGCGTTCAGCAATTGCGCTCGGACAAGCTGATCGAGATCGCCGGCATATTCCAACTGTTTAGACAACAAATCACACAGCTTTAGTGTCAGATAGGGCTGACCACCCGTCCATTTGAGGATGCACGCTGCCGCTGCTGATGTTTTGCCATCCAGATCGAGCGGCAACAATAGCGATTCAATCTGTTGTTGATCAAAATCGCTCAACTCCACACGCTGACCGATATTGAACGGTGTGCGCGCTTGGTCACGGATCAATTCGCCGGGCGTGGCCACGCCCAACAGCACAAACGAGAGCCGGTACAAATCCGGATTGAACGCACGGCTGTTATGCAACGAGCGGATCGATGCGAAAAAATCATCGGTAAAACCGAGCCCCAAAGTACTGTCGATCTCATCGACAAACACCACGATTTGCGCTGTGGTTTCTTTCAGCACCACGTCCGTCAGATAATCGACAAAGCGTTGCGCGCAGGGTTTGAGGTGGTGTTGCTGCCACCAGGTCATTAAATCGGTTGCGGGTTCGCAAAAAGATTCGATTTGCGATAGCAGTCCGAAAAACCACTGTTCGGCATTTACACCTTGGGCGCCGATCGACGTTAGATCAATGATCGGCGTAACAATGCCGGTAGCTTGTAATTTCTTCGCCGTGCGCGCCATCAAGCTGGATTTTCCCATTTGCCGGGAAGTCAGCACATACGCAAATTGCCCGGCGAGGCAATAGTCAAACAGTTCGCGATCGGCGGCGCGTTCCTGATAAAAAGGCGCATCCGCGGGAAGCGTCCCGCCGGTGATGTAGCGTATAGTTTCAGTCAATTAATACTTTCCTGAAGTATTGATCGTACAATGCGTTGCGCATCTGCAACCGCCCATTGCGTTCAATCACCAAACCGCCTTTGATCAAACGGTCGCGATTGACGCCGTCACACTGCCCGGTCTTTAGCACCCGCTTGAGTTCGTTTAGCAGGCCATCACGCCGGTACAGGCGGCTCAGAAGCGCGCGCAAATGATCGCCGAATGGTCCGGTTTCCGAAGTTGCTTCTTGCATCAGCGCGTCAAAATTGTAGCGATGCTGACAGAGTCCATAAAAGGCACGGCGGCTGAGATAGGGATGCCCTTGTAACAACTGATGCAATGTCTTGACTTGTGTTGCCGAAATGGGTTTGCCGTGTACTTCGTTCATGTTATGAATAGCGGTTTCCGGGAAGTCTTCCAGTTCGACACTGGTAGCAACGTTAAACGGCGATTGATGAACATCATCTATCAGCATCGCCGGTTCGCTCGAGATAACCAATACCATCGACAGACCTTGCCACTTCGGATTGTTTTGCCGGTTATTGTGCCACGAACGCAGCATGCCAAAGAAATCCGAGCTAAACGGCGTACCCAGTAAGCGATCGGCTTCATCGATGGCCAATAAGATCCCTTTTTCACCACAATCTTTCAAAATCCGGCGTTCAAAGAAACGCGTGCATTTTTGCACAGCCGATAATGGCACTGGCGTATTCCAATATTGCGCAAGCTGTGAGTCCAATCCCAAATTGTCTTCCACCATGAAAGCAAATTGTTGATAAAACTGGTCGCTATTGATGGTTTTGATATCGCCAAAGTTTTGGAAATCAACGAAAGCAATGGTTTTCCCGTCCTGTCTTGCTTGGGTATTGATTGCGGCCAATAAAGAGCTCTTGCCGATTTGCCGGGGACCTTTGATTGTCAGTGTATAGCCATTGGGATGGCTAAGTTCCGCTTGCACTATATTATCCGCAACACGCCGGCTATAGTACGGCGAAGTCGCTGCCATGGTGCCTTCAGGTGCTTCAAGCGGTGCTTTGGGATTAGCCGATGGCAACGGAATTTCATCGGATATGGGCGGCAGCTTTTTGTTCGGATCGACCACTAAAAGTTGCTCAGTGTCACCTTGTAACGCACGCTCGATTTTGTTAATCACCTCACTGCTGTTTTCTGATGACCACATCAAATATTGCAGTGGATTGAGCAGCGCACCGATGTCATAAGGCAATTCTCCGTCATACGCCACTCTGACCGGCAAGACCGCTGGTTTGCCGTTGCGTTTTCGCGCAGCTTCGGCGATTTTTATTTCCTCGACCACCATGCCGCTTTCGATCGAATACTTTGAAATGAGCAATACTAAAAAATCAGACGCTTCAATTTCGGTTTTAATACGCTCCGCCCAGCGCTGGCCAACCAGAATTTTTTCTTCATCGAGAAACGTTTGGTGATTCTGACTTAACCGGTGATAGAGGTCATGCGCAAATGGGTGATCGGGTTCTACGTTGCGCTTGTAACTGATGAATACCTTTGCCATAAAATTCCTTCACTACCGTTCGCACGCTGTTGAATATCAATGGGCTGTAAAAAGCCTCGACTCAAGGATTCAAGGATGATAAGTCAAGAATCTAAGATTTGTAAATTTCTGTTATGAGATAGCCCGGTAATTTGTATCTGAATTTAGGAAAACGCTGATTAATTGACTGCACGAGCGAATCACTTCGTTGCACAGTACTCGCATCCTCGCCTATCTTGTTGATATGTCTCGGCTGCTGTGTTCCGTGCGCCTCGTGTTTCCTCTCGTTCGCCGTATTAATCAGCGTTTTCTTAGAAAAAGGAGAAGGAATCGTGATTTTCTATGCTGGTAAGTTCCATCAATACGCCAAGCGCACACTAAGGTTAAAAAAGCGCCCGCGGCGGAATGCCCGGGTCACTTCATCGCCTTGCGTGATGCGGACTTCGGAATCGAGCAAATTTTGCATTGAGGCTTGCATCGATAACCCTTTGTACAAATTCTGGCTGAATACAAAATCCAGTTGATGCACGGGTTGCTCGTATTTATCCGGCGCACCCAGTACACCTGCGGCCATAATGCGTTGGCTGGAGACGTTATACAGTAACGTAGCCTGTGTTTTCCACCGCGGATTGTCGTAGCCGATCTGAAAATTGACGATTTGCGCGGAATGTCCTTGCAGCGGCCGGTCGTTGGTCGTTTGTGCTTTCAGATTCTCGGCATTCAATTGCACATTCGATGCCGACCACGTGTAATTGCCGCCAACATAAAAGTTCTGTAACACCGGATGCACAAAATCCAGCTTCTTCAGCAGCTCCACTTCAAACCCATAGATATGGGCCTTATCGGTATTTTGATACGTATTGAGTCCGGCGGTCCCCGGCACCGCCACCAATTCAATCGGCTTGGTTAAATCTTTCCAGAAGAAACCGGCAAAGATATTTTCTGTCGGTGACAGATAATATTCCCAGCGCAAATCCCAATTGGTAATCGCCGTCTGTTTCAAGTTCGGGTTACCGACAGTTTCTTGATTGGTATTGATATCGGTAAATGGGGCTGACGATAATTCCCTGAAATCCGGGCGCGACAACGTTTGACTAAAACCAGCACGAAGCTGCTGTTTGCCGGTCAGGAATAGCGTAGCCACCACGGATGGCAGCATGTCCACGCGGTTCAACCTGGCCGTCGTTGGTGTGTTCGTCAGCGTAAAAGTATCGACTTTCTGATCGTTATCTTCCCAGCGCAATCCGCCGGTGATGTTGAGCCGGTCGTACATCAACCAGTCCATTTTTCCATAGTAGGAAAACAGATTCTGGGAAGCAGTATATTTATCGCTGGGACGCGTCACTTCGCGCAATTGGAATCCGTTCGCGCCGATATATTGCGGCCGCAATATGTTTTCCAGCGACGACTGCGCGAAAACCGCCGGATTAAAGCCATCCGGACCGACCGGAAAGTAATTGAAGCGCTGGATACTGGAGTCCCGGCTTTTGCTTTGTGCGATAAAACCGCTACCCAGCATGATCTTATGATTGAATGACGGTTGCACCGGCAGTTTTCCGTCCACCCGCCAGCTCTGGTCCTTATCCACCAAATCCGCATACATGACCTGATTGTTATCCGCGCGCTGGGCAAAAAAGTAGTTGCCCTGCCGATCGGCATCGAAACGGTAATCGCGCGTTTTCGGTTCCTCCCGGTTGGCGGTGGCATTGGTATACAGCCAGTTGATCGACAAATCCTTCAGCCAATCGGGCTGATGCTCGCCACCCACTTGTGTCATCAACAATTGATTGGAAAAGAACTTCAGGCGCGTTCTGCGAATATCGTTGGTTTCCGCATCGGTAAAGCCTTGGGAAATTCTGGCTTCGTCAATCGCTTGACGCAGAAACATCGTGCGCGCGAATAGCTTGTGATGATCCTTGTATTGCAGTTCCGTCCCTGCATAGCCGGTCACGTGCACTTCGCTCAACGAGCGCTGCATATAAAAATCCTGAATTTTTCTGAGACTGCCGTCCCTTGTATCGGCGGCGACAAATTCGCGATTGATTTCATTTTGCTTTCTGAATTCGCGCTTCCAACCGGCCGCGCCGATATAGCCCAGGCGGAAATC
>CAYQZF010000196.1:0-5137 GCA_964421895.1 uncultured Nitrosomonas sp.
AAATTCACCGGATGGCGCAATCCCGTGCCCATCGCTTTGGATAACGCTTCCTTGGCGGCAAAGCGGCCGGCCAGGTACAGAACCGGCTTGCTGCTTGAGTGATATTCCTGCCATTCGCTGTCGGTCAGGATACGTCGCGCAAAGCGCTCGCCATAACGATCCAGCGATTGAGCGATACGAGCCGATTCGACGATATCAGTACCGATACCGTAGATCATGCGCGCGCTTCAAGCATCAACTGCTTCATTTCCTGAACAGCTTGCTTGAAACCGGTAAAAATCGCCCGCGCGACAATCGCGTGACCAATATTCAGCTCGGAAATGCCGGGAATAGCGGCAATCGCCTGTACATTGCCATAATGCAAACCGTGACCGGCGTTGACTTTCAGTCCAAGGCCGATACCCAGATCAACTGCTTTCTGGATGGCGGTAAATTGCTCCGCTTGTGCTTGCGGCGTATGCGCATCGGCATAGCCGCCGGTATGAATCTCGATCACCGGCGCGCCTGCACGCGTAGCTGCATCGATTTGCAGCGAATCGGCATTGATGAACAACGACACCCGTATCCCCGCTTGCGCCAATTTCTGACACGCACGCTGGACCTGATCAAAATGCTTTACGACATCAAGTCCGCCTTCGGTCGTCAGTTCTTCGCGCCTTTCCGGCACCAGACAAATATCGTGCGGTTTTATTCGCAGCGCGATGCCGATCATTTCATCCGTCACTGCGCTCTCCAGATTCATCCGGGTCGTCAGCCGATCACGCAAAATCTCGACATCGCGATCCTGAATATGGCGGCGGTCTTCGCGCAGATGCAACGTAATCGCATCCGCTCCGGCAGATTCGGCAATCAGCGCCGCCTCGACCGGGTCCGGGTAAGTTGTGCCGCGCGCCTGCCGTAACGTCGCGACATGATCTATATTTACGCCTAATTCAATCGTCATTGCAATTTTCCAGCGGATTATTCATAACCAAGATTCCTCAGCACACTGTCGTCATCAGCCCAGCCGCTTTTCACTTTCACCCAAACTTCCAGATAGACCTTTCCACCCAACAACAATTCCATATCCTGGCGCGCCTGGGTAGCGATTTGTTTTAACTTTTCACCTTTTTTGCCAATGATAATCGCTTTCTGATTCGGTTTTTCAACCAGGATTGTGGCGTAAACTTTGTACAAATCATCTTCCAGTTTAAATTGATCGATCACGACACTGGTGGAATAGGGGATCTCATCGCCCACCAAACGGAATAGCTTCTCCCGGATAAATTCCCCGGCGATAAACCGCTCGCTGCGATCGGTTACTTCGTCTTCTCCAAACAAAGGGGGATTCAGTGGCAAATAACCCCGGATCACATTGAGCAAATCCGGCAACTGAATCTTATGTATGGCGCTTATCGGTATGATGTCAGCAAACGTAAATGCTTTCGCCACTTCACTCAAAAACGGCAGTAGCAGCTTTTTGTCGGCCAGTTTATCAATTTTATTGACAACCAAGATAACCGGAACGTTTGCCGGCAGAATTTTCAGTGCGGCAATATCCCGCTGGTCAAAACGCATCGCTTCGATGACAAATAGAATGACATTCACATCCTGCATACTTTGTGTCACCACCCGGTTCATTGACGCATTTAAACGGTTGGTATATTGCGTTTGGAAACCGGGCGTATCGACAAAAACAAACTGTGTTTGCTGATCGGTCAGAATACCGTTTATCCGAAAGCGAGTGGTTTGGGCTTTTCTCGATGTGATGCTGATTTTTTGTTGCAGCAGCTTATTGAGCAAAGTCGACTTACCCACATTGGGGCGGCCGATAATGGCGATATAACCGGTACGGAAATCGGCGTCAGTAGTCATTTTGAACAACCCTCAAAAGAGCATTCACGGGTATGGCGCTCATGGTGTGAATCTGATTTCTTCATAGGCCAATTCTGCGGCGGCTTGCTCGGCGCCGCGGCGGCTTGTGCCTTCCCCAGAGGTGCGGATATTCAGCGCTGATACCACGCAATCCACTATGAACTTCTGTTTATGCGCCTTCCCACTGGTGGTAACGACGACATACTCCGGTAATGCCAATTTCTGGCTTTGCAAAAATTCCTGCAATAACGTTTTGGGATCTTTACCGTGTGTCTTAAGGTCGATATTTTGCATCAACGGTAAAAAAAGTTTACTGACTACATCTTCAGCCCGTGCGTAACCATCATCGACATAAATGGCTCCCAACACGGCCTCAAAAGCATCGGCCAGAATGGATGGGCGATGACAACCGCCGCTTTTTAATTCTCCTTCGCCCAATCTTATCAGTTGATCCATCTGCAAACTAAGCGCCATGCCGGACAGCGCTTTTTGGTTGACAAAATGAGCGCGCAGCCGCGACAAATCCCCTTCGGGCAGATCTGGGAAACATTTATAAATCAATCCGGCAATCGCACAATTCAGTACCGCATCACCGAGAAATTCAAGACGTTCATTGTGCGCCACACTATGGCTTCGATGTGTCAGCGCCTCCAATAATATTTTGGATTGCTTAAACGAATAACCAAGGCGCTGACAAAATAGATCGAGTAACGATTGATTAATACCTAGTAGCACTCCACTTGACATGATGTTTAGCCATTACTCGCTGACTGCATCAAAATCTATCGTTAAGGATATATTAGAAACCAGCGGTATTCGTACCGTATAGCTTGCGCTTAATACAATACGGCCGTTTTCCTTATTGATTTTAATATCTTGTGAATTAATGGCTTTAATATTATCGATCTGGGCGCGCTTGCTGAATGACGTCCTGATCTGATTCAAATCCGCACTCTGCACGTTAGTATCTTTAACAATGGCAGATAGATTCTTTTTGATCGTTGAAAATTCAATATAGGCAGGCGCAATCTTCAAACCGGAAATTGTGACCAAAATTAAAATTACAGTCCAAACGAGCAAACCGGATAGACTGATACCCGTTTGTTTCTGCTGCATCGAGTGATATTGCATGCTCTTTTTCACGTTGAAGAAAAATTACCTATTATTTAATGGATAAGCCGATACGTTCAAAATTTCCAAAATGCCACCAAATCATGAAAGCTTTGCCGACAATATTCTCTTCCGGCACAAACCCCCAGTAACGGCTGTCGCTGCTGCTGTCGCGATTGTCGCCAAGCGTGAAATAATTTCCCGGCGGCACTTCGCAGGTAAATCCCGTGCGGAGATACTTGCAATTATCACGAAACGGGAAATCCCTGATATTAGAGTATTGCAATCCTTTTATATCCTGATTAATCAGAATCGAGTGGCTTTCCTCCTTATTTAAGTACTCGGAGTAACGATCGGAATAAATATAGCCGAGACCCGATTCCACGTATTTGTAGTCGCCGTCATATTCCATCTTGACCACTTCACCATTAATAATGAGCTGTTTATTGTGATAGGTGATCACGTCGCCGGGAACGCCGATGACGCGTTTGATATAATCGATCGAAGGATCCTCCGGATAGCGGAATACCAGCACATCGCCACGCTTCGGTTCATTCATGTCGATAATTTTCTTGTTAATGACCGGCAATCTGATTCCATAGGTATACTTGTTAACCAGAATAAAGTCACCGACCAGCAACGTCGGAATCATCGATCCGGAAGGAATTTTGAACGGCTCAATTACAAAGGAACGCAAACTGAAAACAATCAGAATAATTGGAAAAAAGCTTTTAGGATATTCGATCCACCACGGTTCGCTTTCTTCCACTGCGCGTTTCTTTTTCCAGAACAGGAAATCCAGTAAATAAATACAACCAGTAATCACCAGCAATACGAACAAAATCAAAGGAAAATTCATTTTGATCCCTTCGATGAGGTTTTACATATTGTATTCACGTAATCCGGCTTTAATTCAAAATCCGATAGCGCGACTGTATTTTTACGATTCATTATTTATTATCAACCTGCAAAATTGCCAGAAATGCTTCTTGCGGAATTTCCACATTGCCCACCCGTTTCATTCGCTTTTTACCTGCTTTTTGCTTCTCCAGCAACTTTCGCTTACGAGTTATATCGCCACCGTAACATTTTGCCAACACATTCTTGCGCAATGCTTTAACCGTTTCACGCGCGATAATATGCGCGCCGACCGCTGCCTGTACCGCGATATCAAACATCTGGCGCGGAATTAGTTCGCGCATTTTCTGCACCAATTCCCGCCCGCGGTAGTGACTGTTGCTGCGGTGGATGATTAGCGATAACGCATCGACCTTATCACCATTAATTAGCACATCCAGCTTCACCAAATCGGAAGCACGGAATTCCTTGAATTCATAATCCAGTGATGCATAACCGCGGCTGGTCGATTTTAACCGGTCAAAGAAATCCATGACGACTTCATTCAACGGCATTTCATAGGTCAGCATCACCTGCTTACCCATATACTGCATATTCGTCTGATTACCGCGCTTGCTGACGCACAAAGTAATCACCGCCCCTACATACTCTTCCGGCACGATGATCGTCGACGTGATAATCGGTTCGCGTATTTCGTCGATTTTAGAAAGATCGGGGATTTTTGACGGATTTTCAATTTCGATAATACTGCCGTCGCGCATCAGCACTTGATAGACCACAGTCGGTGCGGTCGTGATCAAGTCCATGTCGTATTCTCTTTCCAGGCGCTCCTGCACGATATCCATGTGCAGTAAGCCGAGAAAGCCGCAACGAAAACCAAAACCCAATGCTTGCGATACTTCCGGCTCGAACTGCAACGACGAATCGTTCAACTTTAATTTTTCCAGCGCTGAGCGCAAGGCGTCGTATTGATTGGATTCCACCGGATATAGCCCGGCGAACACTTGCGGCTTGATTTCTTTAAAACCTTGCAGCGGCTTGCCGGCAGGATTCGTGGCGGATGTCACTGTATCCCCCACTTTGGCCGCATCGAGCTCCTTAATGCCGGAGATGATAAATCCCACCTCACCGGCGCTGAGAGAGTCGCGATTGACCGATTTCGGCACGAACACCCCGACTTGCTCACACAGTTGCACCGCTTTGCTGGCCATCAGCAAAATTTTATCGCCGGGTTTTAGCGTGCCATCCATGACTCTTACCAATATCACGACACCGACGTAATTATCGAACCAGGAATCGATGATCAGCGCCTTCA
>CAYQZF010000197.1:0-5080 GCA_964421895.1 uncultured Nitrosomonas sp.
ATTCCCGGCATAAGCGCTGATTTCCATCATCCACGCAATGCCGAGATGCACCGCCAAACCACCGGCGATGGAGCGGGTTCGATAAGCGACAACGCCCAAAATCAAACCGCCGAAGAAGGAAGAAACGCACTCGAGCAGCGGCTTGCCGAAATGGATGCTGCAATAAAAAACCGCCATCGGCAAAATCGCCGCCGATCCGGCATAACGGGCAAACGCAAAAATCAGAAAGCCGCGGAAGAATAGTTCTATCGTTACAAAATCAATGCCATAACTGATTTCATATAGCAACTGATACCAGCCGAAATGTTCCGTGTGCGGTACGATGAAAGCGATTTGTTTTAAGCGTGGATACGCCGCCAGAAAATCCGGCTGCATCCCGGCGAATGCAATCAGCGGCACCATGATCATCAGCATCAGACCGTAAGGCCGCCAGCGTACATTCCGCACCGTCAGTCCCCAGAAACCCGGCTGCTCCGGAAACCACCGGTGAAAAACGATCAATGGCGCCAGCACGACCAGCAATTTAAACGGCATCGCCGTAACGATCGTCCAATAACTGCCCCACACCCCGTCGATCCGATTCTCTAGCGGACTAACGATAGTCGCCTTAACCGCGAATAAAGCCGGTGCGATCAGCAGTAGCAACCAAAACATCGGCGCCGTTGCGATCAACTGCTTGCGCATCACAGCGGCAAACCCATACGGAATCATAAACGCGCTGCAATAAACCAGAAACAAAGCAACGCACTGGCTAAAGCGCGAATCCATTCCGCGAATGATGCCGCTTTCAATACCCAGCGTATAATTCAACACGATCAAAAGCCCCGCCCAAACCGTGCAGAACAGCAGCAGCCATTTGTCTAGAACTTCGATACAGTTACGCAAAAGGATGGAAATTGTTGCCATCTGGACAAGTGAAATGAAAAGATACTTATTGTTACAAGAAGAGTCTGTGACTTCGCCATGATACCGAGTGAATGATTTATTCGTTCAACACTTCGATCTGTAAGAGAATACGATCGAAATTCCCTAATCATCCATTTTTCCCGGCTCACCAGCCGGTGTATCCAACTTGATTTCCGGTTCTGTAACCGGTGTGGCAGTGAATGTGATCGGTAGTTCGCTATAAGTGGCCGGTGTGACAAACACTTCCATGTACACCGGTGTGGCAAGAAAACTGGCGTAAAAAGTGTTGACATAGTTACCTGAGGCCGTGGCAAAACCGAAACCTTTCGGAGTGATCTGCCCTTTTGCATCGACACGGACCAAATTGTCTAGAATGAACGGTTCGTTCCCCGGAATCGATTTGCCGGTGGGATACAGACCGGTAATGCGCTCACCATTGCGGTGGCCGGCAATGCTGAGAATTTGATAATACCCTTTCTCATCCGCGGTCTCGGCAGTTGAAAACGTTCCGCTGGCCGATATTTTGCTGCCCGCATAATGCCAATTCCACAGCTTCTCGGCGCTGGCGTCGGATGCGAGTACGAGCAACGGTGTTAGAACCAAACCGGACAAGATTAAACGCAATCCTTTGTGCATACAGTACTCGACAATGAAGGGGTTATTCTGGAATATCCGGTTAAATGCGCGAAACCGCAATTAGATTCCGGCTTGCTCGGAGTTTTCGGTTAAGCTGTGGTAAATTTTTTCCATAATGCCGTTATTGTAATCCTGAACCACGAGTTGCGAATAAAACAAATCCTTCAGTTCAATCACAGTAATGCCAATCAACAACAGCAAACCGGCAGCAGTAAACTGAGTAAACAGCAAAACCGCGCCGGTGATGAAAATACTCAGATTAATGGAACCACGCAGCCATTTGCCCAAATAAAAATGATGCAGCCCGGCAATAAACAGATAATTCAGCGCGGCATAAGTATCGGGATCTTTCAGCGCTTGTTCGGTTTGCTGGAAAAATTGCCGCCTTTTATCGTCCGGCAATTCGCGCACCCATTTTCTGATGCGTTCTTCATCCTCCTGGATGGTTTCCTTGCTCTTCATCGCGATATTCATGCGCAACCCGCTTTGCGGTTCAGCGCGCCAGCGTGATGATCACCGCTTCGCGCCTCCAGAACAATAAAAACCGCTTCTGCTCGACAAATTGAAACACCAATGTCCAACCATCCGCCGCTTCCTTGTTGAGCGTCGCTTCCAGCCGCTTGATCGGAATTCCGGAAGCCCCCAGAAGAATCGTCCCCAACCCGCCTTCCGTCACGTACAGCACTTTGTATTCCTTGTAAGCCATTACCGCTCCTCTTTTAACGTGAATTGCTTGAATCGTCAGCCAAGTTTACGTCAACTGGGAATGACAAATGTTAAACGGCGCAATCCAAAGCAATGCATCAAGCCGCCATGACCCGCCTGCGGTAAGCGATCAGGGTGATCATAAATATGCAAATCACCAGCATGGCGGCTGGGAACAGCAGCGTCGTTAAGGAAAGATTCTCCAGCGCCAGCATCACCAGCAGATTGCGCAACGTAAACAATGCGAAGAACAGTAAAGACTCCGAATACGGAAATTGATACGCTTTTCTGATCGTCGGGCCGAATCCGGCGACATCGATCGCAGTCAGCAACACCACCGCCCACAGCGGATCGGATGTCCAATACCACAGCGGCAACGACAACAGCGCTACGGCAAAAAACGCCCAGTCGGTTCGCGTAATGGTGACGTCCGCGCGCTTCATGTAGGCCAGATAAGCGATGAATATCGTGATGCCCGCCGACACCCCGATTGGCCACGTGCCGGCTCCTCCATTGTCTTCCAGTTGCGCCAGAAAAATCAGCAGCGTGGTCGCGCCCCAGATTACCCAGGAAAAAATATGCGGCCTGATGGAGCCCCGGAAGATTTCCCGGATATAAGGAATAAATGCAGCAAACGTGATTGCGATAGCGATGAGACTGAGCGCTTCTTTGTAGAACATTTCTCTTGCCCGGCTTTAAAAAATCGAAAGCGTTGTATGAGTACATGGCTTTCGATTAGTTCAGTTGTCATGCGCAATGATTTTTTTATCCACCAAGAAAGACCCATACATAAATTTAATCACGATGCTAACCGCCTGCTTACTCCCAAATCACCATCTTGAAGCGCTCCTTGACGATACCGAAGTAGTTGCACTTCCAGTCGCTTTGCGCAAAGAAATCGAGGTGGTGCCACTGATCTTTTTGTTTCAGGATGCGGGCGGCGGCATCGTCCCAATCGATGGCGGCGAATCTCGGTTCCAGCTCCTGCTTGCGATCCTCGACTTCGGTATAGTCGAAACCGTCGTATTCCCAGTGCAGCACTTCAAACACATTGCCGTCGCGGTCGGCGTAGTCGATGCTGAAATCGAGCCCCCATTTCGGCCGAATGCGGATGATCTTGAAGATCAGCGGATTGGCTTTCGCCCAACGTTGCAGTTGCTCAAGCGCTTCCCCAGCATAACCTTTGCGCTCGAATAGCAAACTATGATTCAACACAGCGCCCTCGACCCGATCGGGCTGCGTGAACCACGGCGCTTTCAGCGCATGGCGGTGCTCCCGGTGCGAAAGCGCTAGTGCTTGATTAGCTGCGGCATAACGCTGTTCGAGATCGGTCAGGTCGTAACCGTTTTGATCGAACAACGCCAGATCGCGCGCCAGCGGAATGCTGGCTGTATCCAGCGGCTGTTCCCAATGGCTCGTGGGATTCAATTGATGGTCGGTTAAATCGAGATAACTCATGAGTAAAAAACTATCGGATTAACAAAGGATGGCGAAACGAAATTGCAGATTGTGACAGGCTGAAACAAAAAAAGCTATGTGACCGGCCGCCAGGAAGGCAACCTATCCGCCGTGACGCGGCTTTCCATACAGTGTGCGCAACTCATCCTTGACTTTCTCCAGCACCTCGCGTTGCTGCACAGACAAATGTTTTCCTGAGCGGTTGATGTAAAAATTCAACATCGACATCGCCGACACAAACGGCTCCGCCTTGCGCCGTTCGCTGCAATCGGCGGAATGCTTCAGCGACAATGCAATTTTGTGTGGATCGTTCCAGGTAAATACGCCGGACTCGAGATCGAGGGCGTTGCTAGTTTTAGTGACTTGACGGGACCAGTGGTACGGGTTTTCTTGAGGCATAGTGGATAAAATTCATTACCTGATTAATTGGATTACTACACATCATGAAATATAGCGCTCAATATCCATAGCATCATGAAACACACCTAAAATATCGATGACTTGCAATGGCCGCAGCAGATATGCAATCCGGTAATGACCATAATACAGAATTCTGATTTCTCCTTCCGGTTCAACGCGATATTTCTGACCGATTTCAGGGTAGTGCCGCAAAATCTGAGTTTTCTCAAAAATTCCGCCAATCACTTTTGCAGCCGCTTGCGGATTGTCTTCCGCAATATAATCGTGAATGTCGTGTAACCAGCATGCCGCTTCTTGCGTCCAGGCTATTTCTGCCATGTGCGAATTTGGCACTCCATTTCGCTATTGGACAAAACTCGTCTTTGCCTTGAATCATCCAGTCCGCGCGCAACCATTCTTTCAAATGCCAGTTCGCGCATGATTTCCTCATAAGTAGCATCTTCCGGCTGCGATTGAATAATTCCGGTCATTTTCTCTTTCACACTCGACATATCAATCCCCTCTTTTAGAACCTTGCAATGTTACAACATCCAAAAGTCTGGCGCTTTTTTGTATATCCATTTCCAAATCAAACGGCACCACCCCCAGCAACGGACCATCCAACCGCTGCTCCAGCGTAGCAATATTTTCTTCCAACACCATCATCTGCGGGTCGATGCCATTCGCGACCCAGCCCGCTAAAGTCAATCCGGCAGCGCGGATCGCTTGCGCGGCCAGCAGGGCGTGGTTTAAACAACCCAAGCGCATACCGACGACCAGAATGACCGGAAGATTTAATGCACGAGCCAGATCCGCGCCGGTTTGCTGCGCATTGAGCGGCACCAGGAAACCACCGGCACCTTCGACGATGACAGTGTCCGCTTGATTGCTGAGCGCTTGATAGGCGCGTTGAATGACGGCGAGATCGATGTCGATACCGGCTTGTCGCGCGGCGATATGCGGTGAAACCGGGGGA
>CAYQZF010000198.1:0-5067 GCA_964421895.1 uncultured Nitrosomonas sp.
GCTGATATATCGACAAGAAATCCAACAGCGGACGCGCATCGGCCGGTGCGATCCCAGTCAAAACATTTTCCAGAGAACGGTGAGAAAACTGCGAAACCAGGCGGCCAATCGCTACCGTCCGTTGCGCTACGGTCAAACGCTTGAGCAACGTGATCCACGCTTCCCGGGCATCTTGTTGTTGCAAGATTTGCCGCAGTACGTTCTCGTGCGCATGCCGATCAACCGCATCGATATGCCAAGGCATGCAGCCTGTCAGCAAAAAATCCTGCAAAATCTCCAGATCCGTTTGAACCTTACTCAATCGCCGGACGGGCGGTATTCCGGTCGTCACCGAATCCAATGGTTGATGATGGTCTTGCAGCCGCCGCAATCGCTCACGCAGTTTTTCTTGCACACGCAGCATCAACTCGGCATAAAAATCCTCGCTGGCAATATCGCCGAGATCGATTTCCACTTGATCCAATCGCCACACGGTGCCTGTTTGGTCGAATTCATCCAGGATTGAATCAATGACAGGCAGCAGTTTGTCAGTCAACAATGCGCTCATCTCCGGCTCAAACGTATTGGCTTGCGCCAGCGAATCGTATGAGCAATCGAACACAAATTCATCGATGCGATGCGTTATCGGCATGGTATTAAAGCCAGCATTCACATTCCGCTCCGCTTCTGTTGCGCAACAAGAAAGACACTATTTTTTCTGATGCGCTGTTTAAGCGCTCGAAATCATTTTGGCGATGCGCTTCATGCACCTGCTGCAAACATGACAACCAGTACTGGTAACGTTGTTCGAAATCCTGCAGGTACACAAAGTCGAGCCAATAGAATTCGGCAACGATATGGGCTGGTAGATTCTTAATCACCGTCTCTTCAGCAAATTTCCTGAATGCCGCATTAGAAAACCGTGCTGTCCAGGACGGAAAAATCACACTGACACGACAATCGAAAAACGCCTCTCCCTCGGGAATAGCTGCAAACGAATCCTTTCCCCTAGGCCGCAGCAGCACATGTTCGATGAGATGAAAACGCTCACACGCTACATTAAGTTGCGTCAGCACACTACAAAATTTGTGCGCATACCGGATTGCCGCGTCTTCGTTACGTTTGCGGTTCAATGGCCACAAACGGGTGTTTGGTGCGGATTTCAAACACACCACCGTTTCCTTGCCGGAGCTTACCAGCTGGTAATTCTTTAATTCGATGCCCTCCTTGAAAACACCATAACAAAAAGGCGGGAGCTTGCCCGGAATGACGATCTCGTCAAACCGCTCATCATCGATTACCAGCGGCATCGCGCGCCCTTCCATTTCCTCCGGCAAAAACTGCATATTGTTCGCCACGATACGATCGGGAATCAGGCGGCTGCTCCTTTGCGTGAGAACGCCGGTGATCAGTGAGATCCGGTCGAATTGCGTCAATCCCAGCAAAATACTGATGCGCTTATGCGCACCGGCCAAATTTTCCTCATTATCTTCATGATGCACACGCAATGCCGGTTTCAGATAATCGAAGCCTTTCCCCCGGTCGCGCGTAATATCCTTGATACATTTTAGAAAATTGATTTTGTTTTCGATCATCCATTGGCTCTGACCGGCACGCCGGTAACAATCGAATTGCTGCAGTGATGCTTGCGGATATTGCTCGCCATACATCGCCAGCAAGGTATCCAACACCCGGCTTCTCCGGTCGCTGAAGTTATCGTAATGCCGTAGGATGTCAGCCAGCGCGTTTTGGCTGTAGTGAACGTCTTTCACGTATAGCGATTCGATACCGGGAATATTGCCGCTATCGAGAGGTTGAGCGAAATAGGATTGCTTTAATCCATTATCCAATGAAAACAAGCGTGGCATTTCCTGTACATGCTGCAAATAATCCGCCATCAATTGCTCGAAGGGAAACAAGTATGCTTTGAGCTGCTTCGCCTTGGCTTTAACCTCGGGAGGCTTGGAATGCGGAATACCGTAGCGGTTGATTCCGTATGCCGCTGGAAAATGGTTTTGAATCGAATAATACTCAGCCGCAACCCGCCGCTCTCCCTTGGGTAGCGGGATCAAATGCGCAAATGACGGGCGATTGTTCCTAAAAGCGTGATATTCAAAAATCAGTTTCCTGAGTTCCAGGTGAGCTTCCTCCAGCAAGGCTTCAGCTTGCCGGCTTTCATTGAGCTTGAAGCCCGGCATCTGTCCATCATGATCCTTACGGCTGACATCGTGCGGGAGAACCAGGCGGAGAATCTGCTGCGGCTTTGCGGAGCGTGGAAAATTCAAGCCGGGGAAAGCATGCCGCGACGAGTCGTAGGAAATACTGGTGTGTCTCTTGTTGTCCCGATCGATCAGATACAGGTCGTGCACTTTGATAACGCCGTCAATCCGGCTGACCATCGTAATCAAGTCAACCACGCTGATGACGTCGCCCCCTTCCGCAAAACACCGGTCGCTGATAAACCCGTGTTGCGTTAGCGGGCCGGTAAAAATCCGCTCGTAATTGCCGGTTTGACTCAGGATGGACTCATAGCGATCCACTTGAATCCCGGAAGAAATATAATGCGCGCACTTAAGAAAGATCTCGGCGTAAATTTTCGCTTCATTATGGGCAGGCTGGATTTCAACTTCACCCGCCAGAAAATAGGGTACCGTATGAATGATTTCGACTTGATCGATATCCTCACAAAGATTGCGATGCGCCGCAAAAACCGACCAAACTTTTTGTATGATGGCAGGTTCATCCCATTTTCCTTCAGTCTGATCCGGCGCGCCGATTTTGGAAACCAGGCCATTTCCGGTTTCCTGTAATTCCGTATCCAATTCGCGTAATGTATTCCCGAACTGGGATAACGGCGCAATCAGTTTATCCGACAGCGTACTGTCACTAGCGATCTCGTTATCCGTCCTGGATTCGAACACGGGCAGAACACTTTCCTTTACGCTATTGAGCGCAACTTCAAGTTTGTGCAAAACTTTATTTAATCTTGCGCTCATGCCGGAACTGGACGGCGAATCCGTGATCACTGACCAAAGATTGTTGATCTGACGCCAAATGTTATCCATGCTGGCCAGAATGGCGTCCAGTTGATACAAGATGCCGCCCATTCGATCCACCTGCTGTCCGGCCGCTTGCGCTGCCAGATCCGCATCAGCGGTAACATTGTGCCCGCTTTTCAGGTCTTCGTAGCGTTCGTCGAGCACAGCGCCAAGCCGGTCAAGGCTTACGCGAATGCGCTCCGATACTGTATGGATCTGCTCCAGTTTGCCCGATTGTTCGTCCAGATTGCCGTTTTGATTTTGCTCACGGGCATGATTTTGCATCAGCTCGTCATCAAGTTTCACAAATACGGTGTAAAGACCGCCTGCGGCTGGTTTCCCTTCGGCGGCACTCGGTTCCAGCCAGACATAATCGATCTCGGGAATCGCGTCGTAGAGAATTTTTTGATAATCGACTCCAGTAACAGCCGAGCTGGGAAAAATTTCTTCCGGCGGAAAAAGCGCTTGCTGCTGAAAATCTATACTGTTTGTTTCATCGGTCAGGTAATCCTGAACGGCAAACCCGGAGCGGTAGGATAGATCGGTCAATCCATAGCACAGCTGTTCCAGAATGGTCACGCCGGGATCGTGCAGGTTATAGTCGGTCCATACCTCGCCGCACAAATCCTGGATTCTGTGGATACCTTCTTTTCTTAATGTTTCAAAATCCAATCCATCAGGATCGGTTCTGACGCGCGGAATTTGCTCAGATACCGGCATACGCTTTCGCAGCCGCTGACGATGGTTGATTATTCAGCTGCACCTGAATCTGCTGATTCAAATCGGCCAGCAGCCCATGCACGCGATGATAAGGCAGATTACCCAGCGCCTTGATGGTCAGCGCAAGCTCGGCTTCGGTCAGGACGAACTGTTGCCGCTCATACTGCGCGCAACCCGCCGTGAACAATTCGTTAGCTTGTTGATTCAGTTTTCCGATCAACTCGAAAACGGTTTTAAACGGCAGCTCGGCCAGCGCTTCCAGCAGCAGGCCGCCTTCTTGCACATTCAACCGGAGGGTCAAAACACGCGCGGACATGTTATTTTTCTTCCTGCCGTCTGCGCAAAACTTTCGGATAACCGGATTCCGCTCCGCTCTCACTGCCGTACATCGCCGGATCTTGCCATAACCGGGTCAGGTAATAATTGACCCAAATTTTGTCGCCGTAGGACGATCCCACACGAAGCTGCAGCGTGTATTCGAAATTTTCGGCATTCGCGCCGCGCTCCCAGCGCAATTCCAGACGGTTGCACTTGGCGCCGAAATGCGCCTGATGATACGTGATATGACTCTTGTCGTTATAGGCGTTAAGTGCAAAGGCGTGCAGCAAGGCATATTTGCCATCGCCGTCTTTACCGCCGACACCGGCCACCACTTCGAAGGCCTGGCAACCGGTCAGCGTTTCGGTAATATCGTGCCAATTGCCGTCGGCAGGCACCGGCAGCTCGCCACGGCGTCCCATCCTGCCGAAGGAAGCGATCGTGCCAGCAACATCCAGTTCGAAGCGGGGATTATCGGTATTGATGCCGACAGCCGCCTTGGCCGTGCTGCCGGGTTCGGCGCTGTTCACGCTGCGCAATGTCAGCACATGCGGATTCCGTTGATCGCCGAAACTCAAATTACCCGTCGCCTTATCGATACCTACCGACCACATGGAACTGAGTGTCGACATGTTTTGATAAAAACTCATCAGCTTGCCGTCACCCAGCTGAAAAACTTTCAGTCCCTCTTCGACCGTTTTTTCAAATCCGTCGTCGATCAGATTCAGCGTCGAATCGATCAAATCGGCAAATGCAACTTCAGTTGGCATCTTGCCGTTCTTGAACTTGGCCTCTAGTGTTTTTCTATCTTTTCGCGCCATTTTTCATCAGAAATTATAAAAGTGCTGCCAATTTCGAGCTCGCCGATTCCGGTAATCTGCGGCTCGATGACATCGTAACGATCGTCCAGCTCGATAAAATGCTGCTGGATAGGTGCAACGATGCTCCAGGGATAGAGCGGGATTATATCCTTGACTTCGGCGGTCTCCGGTTTGTCCGCGCTATCCAGCAA
>CAYQZF010000199.1:0-5066 GCA_964421895.1 uncultured Nitrosomonas sp.
ATGACCGGATTTTTTACGCTGCTGTATAAGGAATTGCTGCGCTTCTGGAAAGTCGGTTTCCAGACGATCGTAGCACCAATGGTTTCCACGCTGCTTTACTTGTTGATTTTTTATCATGTGCTGGAAGCGCACGTGCAAGTGTATCCGGGCGTGGCGTACACCTCATTCCTGATTCCGGGGCTGGTGATGATGGCGATTATTCAGAATGCCTTTGCCAACGCGTCGTCCAGTATCATTCAGTCGAAGATCAGCGGCAATATTGTGTTTATCCTGCTGTCCCCCTTGTCGTATCACGCCATATTCTTCGCGTATATCATTGCATCCATCGTGCGCGGGCTGCTGGTCGGCTTGGGTGTTTATTTGGTGACGCTGGTATTTTTTGATATCCCGCTGATGCTGCCGGTCTGGTCGCTGCTTTTTGTCGTGCTGGGCAGCGCGATATTGGGCGCACTAGGGTTGATTGCCGGCATCTGGGCGGATAAATTCGATCAACTGGCAGCTTTCCAGAACTTTATCATTTTGCCGCTGACTTTCTTATCCGGCGTGTTTTATACCATTCACTCACTGCCCGCAGGCTGGCAGTTTTTTTCTCACCTCAATCCGTTTTTTTATATGATCGACGGATTCCGTTACGGCTTCTTCGGCGTATCGGATATTTCGCCTTATCTTAGCCTGCTGATTGTGGCAATATGCCTGGTCGCCATTTCCATGTTGACCATCCGGATGCTTAAAACCGGCTACAAATTGCGCCATTAACATTACATTTGTTTTGCATGACTATCATGCGTGAAGGAGAATCAAAATGCTTACAGCAGAAAACGTAAAAACCTATATCGAATCGGCATTGCCATGCGAACACGTGCAAGTCGAAGGCGACGACGGCCGTCATTTTCAGGCGCTGATCGTCAGTGCGCAATTTCAAGGTAAAAATACCGTGCAGCAGCATCAGATGGTATACAAATCGCTCGGCGACAAGATGAAACAGGAAATCCACGCACTCTCGATGAAGACGCTGACGCCGGAACAATGGGCGAAGCAAGCGTGATGTCCGGTTTGTTATTTTTACGGCATCGTTAATCGGAAACCGCCATGTTCAAAATACTGGGTGCGATTTCCGGTTTTCTGATACTGGGCTTTATCGGCCTTATCCTCGGCCTGATCGCCGGTAGTGTGATTGACCGGCTGGTGGCTTACGGCCCGGGCGGGGTCAATCCGTTCAATGCCGCGCGTCGTCAGGCGGTTTTCCTGGAAATCGTTTTTATTTTGATGGGAAAACTGGCCAAGGCGGACGGCCGGGTATCCGAAAGCGAAGTGTCGCACGTCGAGCAGTTCATGCAAAAACTGCGCATGACGCGCGAACACCGCTTAAAAGCCATCGCGCTGTTCAAACAGGGGGCTTCTGCGGATTACGATATCCATCCGCAGCTCAACGAATTTCTCGCCGTATGCGGCCATTCCCGCAACTTGCGGCAGGTGTTGCTGGTATATCTCATCATCATGGGATTATCCGATGGGCACTTGAATACTGCGGAAGAAGACCTGCTGCGTGTCATCGCCAGCCGTTTGGGTTATCCCCCTGCGGCGTTCGAGCAATTGCTCGACATGGTAATGAACCAAATGCACTTCGCCGCAGGTGGCGCCAGTTCGGCCAATGCCCTCGACGATGCCTACAAAGCGTTGGGTGTCAGTAAAGACAGCACGGATGAAGAAATCAAACGCGCTTACCGCAAACTGATGAGCCAATACCACCCGGACAAATTGATGGGGCAGGGTGTGCCGGAAGACATGATCGCGGTCGCAACCGAACAAGCCAAGGAAGTGCAAACCGCGTACGATTTGATCAAAAAAAACCGGGAGCAGAATCGCGCTGCCGTTTAAGCATCATGTAGCTGAAGCTGGATGAAGCCGCTATTGTTCACATTTCGCCGCTGTCCTTTTGCGATCCGTGCCCGGTTGGCAATCAAAGCCAGTGGCGTTGAAGTCGATCAACAGGAAGTCAGTCTGCGCGCCAAACCGAGAGAACTACTGGAATGCTCGCCCAAAGGCACCGTGCCGGTATTAAAGTTTTGCGATGGGCATGTGCTCGAACAAAGCCTGGATATTATGCAGTGGGCGTTATCGATCCATGATCCCGAACACTGGCTGGATCACGATCAAGCCGTGATGGCTGAAGCTATGTCGCTGATCAAGCAGAATGATGAATCGTTTAAGCCTGCGTTGGATCTTTACAAGTATGCCGTGCGCTTTCCGGAGCATTCCGAGGCTTATTACCGGGAACAAGCGGAGCCTTTTTTAGCCGGTTTAGATGCACGTTTAAGCAAAGACGGTTACCTGCTGAGCGGCCGCTATACATTGGCCGATATGGCCATCTTCCCTTTCATCCGGCAATTTTCCAATGTCAATCCAGATTGGTTTTATGCCTCTCGTTATCATCACCTGATTGCATGGCTGGATCGGTTAATTCATTCAGAATTGTTTCAAAACATAATGCAAAAAGAGCCTGGTTGATTGCGAGTGTTATTGAGAAGCTTCCGGTAAATGTCTTGGAGTATGCGAATCGGTTATATCTCTTGTTATTCTCGGATGATCTCGGTAAAAAAACAATGAAAAGGTCTATCGACCGGCGATCAAGAATGCACAGGCAATCGTATTGGATGAGTAGGTTATTTCTGGAAGAGGTGACCTGCCGCGCAAAAATGTAGCTAGAAATCCAGCTTCCGCCTTACGAATTGAACTTACTGGCGATCCAGTGAGCTGGTGCGGCGAGTGTGACGATAAGCAGCAGTGGCCAAATTAGCAGTAAATCTACCCGGATGTTGCACTCGCCGGAGCATAGTATCCGCAGATACATAAGGTACTCATAGGGTGCGTATAGGAGCCAGTCGATCGCTGCCAAAACCGCACCCGGATTGCGCCGCGAGAACCACAGCGCAGCAAACAGCACACCGAAGATGAATGATACAACGCTTAGAACGAACATACGAAGGACGTGCGATCTAACCGGTCTGCGCAGATCAGGTTGAATGCCATATTGGATAGTTGATGATTCATTGCACCGGATATCCGCGAATTGAATTGCGCTCTTCGATTGGAAGTGACATGGATTTTATTGGCTTGATTATCGACTTCACGTGATTTTGCGCGTCGGATGTCCGAAGGAATGACTCAGTCACCCTGTATGCCACATGAAGATGTGGAGGCGGATGATCGCCGAAGAAAAGCTTTATCTCGATTCCATAAAATCTTACAAATTCTGGCATATCTATTTCTTATTTAGTTTTTGATAGTTTTAGCTGTCATATCGCAGCGGAATATCCTAACGGGCTTCCATTTAATGGAGGTAGTATGTGCTGTACGCTTTGGAATAGCAAAATGTTGGAGTTCCTAACATCACTCCAACCGCTACCATGCATTGTTGTAATCTTGAGTGACTGACACCAGAAACCACAGATACATATAAAGTACAGCAAAATTTATTGTCATGATCCAATTTAATGAACAATAAACTATGCCTCTCCAATACTGACAGACTTTAAGAGCGGTAACACTTTCGTATGGCCATCAACTTTGTCGCGCAAAACACAAAAGAAAGCTTCACCCTGGATGGAAATGAAGTGCTGCTCAATAAAGTGATTGACTGATCGTAGGTCAATCCGTAGCTGTGGACCATGAGCAGCAAGAAAAGCTTCTTGATCGGAAGATACGTACGGATTCATTTCATGAAGCCAACTATGGAGCCTTTCATAAATTTTGATGAGTTCATCATGCGATAGGCGATGCTCCGGGATACCTTTGATTATGCTTTTTACGTTGTAAGAAGCTTGCTCTTCGGGTGTAGCAAATCGAATGGCGCTGGGGCTAGGAAATACATCTAGGTTCTTTTTCTGAAGATCTCGGAATATTTTATTGGCGTTCCACTTTCCCTTTGCATCGCGTGGCACATGCTTCAAGCCATGCTGAGTAGCAACCAAGCACGCAAAGGCGATGCCCTCAATCACTTTTCTACAGTGGAAGGCCGCCGTTTCTGCTCTAAAAAAGGAATCACCTACTCCAATCGTGAGACTTTCAGCGAAGTCAAGTCGTGCACGAATGGACTGCATGAGTGTGAGGTAAATCGCTTTTGGCTCAGTGCTCACCTGAAGGAGCCTAACGAAATATATAAGAAAGACATTTTGTCTAATAATCTTGCAGGTGACGTCGTATAATTACAGTCATGTTGAATTATCATTATGTATTTTAATATTAATTGGTAAATTAAATAAGACAAATGATTTAAGAAAATACGGCAATACCATCAGCTAAAAAATTGCTCGATCAAGTTTGTGAGAAAATATGATACAAGCACTATAGTTTAAGCACAGAATAAAGATATTGCGAGTCTTCCAGATCATTCGTAAAAATCAACCACGATTGATCTGACTCCAAATATTCCAATGAAAAAACTCTCCCCCGAAGTCATCACCAAGCGCCTTGCCCATCTTCCTCGTCCAACATATGCGGAAGAACTACCCGTCAACGTCCGCCGCGAGGAAATTAAGCAAGCGATTGAGGATCATCAGGTAGTGATCATTTGTGGGGAGACGGGATCAGGTAAAACCACACAAATCCCAAAAATCTGTTTGGAGTTGAAGCGCGGTGTACATGGTTTGATCGGACATACGCAGCCGCGCCGGATTGCGGCGCGGACGGTGGCGGGGCGGATTGCGGCGGAATTGAACAGTTCGCTGGGGCAGGCGGTGGGTTACAAGGTGCGGTTTACCGACAGGATCGGTGCGGACAGTTACATCAAATTGATGACCGACGGTATTTTGCTCGCCGAGACGCAGGGCGATCCGCTGTTGCAGGCGTACGATACATTGATCATTGACGAGGCGCACGAGCGCAGCCTGAATATCGATTTCTTACTGGGTTATCTTAAGCAATTGCTGCCGAAGCGGCCGGATTTGAAAGTGATCGTGACTTCGGCGACCATCGACGCGCAGCGTTTTTCGCGGCACTTCAACGATGCGCCGGTGATCGAGGTCAGCGGGCGGTTGTATCCGGTCGAGATTCATTACCGTCCGCTG
>CAYQZF010000200.1:0-4995 GCA_964421895.1 uncultured Nitrosomonas sp.
TCGGTCACCAAGGTATTGATCATACTGCGCACCGTTTCATACACCATTCTGCGCTCCGGCAACAATGGGTACTTATCCTGAATTTGCTTCAGATGACGGGAAAAAATCGATATTTCCTGCAACTGTTGCAATGTGATCAAACCCGAGCGTAACCCATCATCCACATCGTGATTGTTGTAAGCAATCTCATCGGCAAAATTGGCCAGCTGCGCTTCCAACGAAGGTCTTTTGTGCTGCACAAAACGTTCTCCCAACGCGCCAAGTTTCGGAATATTTTTTCGGGCGACATGTTTCAGTATCCCTTCGCGGGTTTCATAACAGAGATTCAAGCCGTCAAAAGCCGCGTAACGCTCCTCCAGCACATCGACGACACGAAGGGATTGTAGATTATGTTCAAAGCCACCGTAATCGCGCATGCATTCATTTAACGCATCCTGACCGGCGTGACCGAAAGGCGTATGTCCTAGATCATGCGCCAATGTGATGGCTTCGACCAAATCCTCGTTTAATCCCAGATTTCTTGCGATTGAGCGTCCGATTTGCGCTACTTCCAAACTGTGCGTCAAGCGCGTGCGGAATAAATCCCCTTCGTGATTGACAAAAACCTGGGTTTTATATTCCAACCGACGGAAAGCGGCGGAGTGAATGATGCGATCGCGATCGCGCTGAAATTCGCTGCGTCCAGCTGGCGGCTCTTCATGAATCGCACGTCCGCGGGAATTATCAGCGGATACCGCGTAAGCGACCAACTGATTCATTCCGCCATGCACGCCAGAATGGTTTCGTTCAATACGGCAGGTGCAATATCCGCACGCATCACCGCCTCACCGATCCGGTTCAACACGATAAAGCGCATTTTTCCGGATTCCACTTTTTTATCCAGCGCCATCAATTGCACATATTTTTCCGGCGGCATTTTGGGTGCGGCAACCGGTAATCCGGCCTGGACAAAAATCTTGCGAATCCGTTGCGCATCCGCATCGCTAATCAATTTCATGCGCCGCGACAATTCCGCCGCCATTACGGTTCCGGCCGCCACCGCTTCGCCGTGCAGCCAAGTGCCGTAGCCCATGCCGTTCTCAATCGCATGGCCGAAAGTATGTCCCAAATTCAACAAGGCGCGAATTCCTTTTTCCTTTTCATCCGCCGCGACGATTTCCGCTTTGTTCTCGCAACTGCGCTGAATCGCTTCGTTCATCGTGACTGGATCGCGCGCCAGCAATCGATGCATATTTTGTTCCAGCCAATCAAAAAATGCGGGATCGCGAATCAAACCATACTTGATCACTTCGGCAAGACCCGCGCGCAGCTCCCGATCCGGCAAAGTCTCCAGTGTCGCGCTATCGGTCAGCACTAGGCGCGGTTGATAAAACGCGCCGATCATATTTTTACCCAGCGGATGATTGATACCAGTTTTACCGCCGACCGACGAATCTACCTGCGCCAGCAGAGTTGTCGGTATCTGGATAAACGGCACACCACGCAAATAAGTCGCAGCGGCAAATCCGGTCAGATCACCCACTACTCCGCCCCCCAGTGCTAACAGCGCAGTATTCCGTTCGCAGTAATTTTTCAGCAGTGCATCAAAAATCAAATTCAGCGTTTCCCAATTTTTATGAACTTCGCCATCCGGAAGAATGACCGGAAAAGATTGAATCCCCAGCTTATTCAGCGCCGTTTGCAACTTTTCCAGATAGAGCGGCGCAACCGTTGTATTGCTAACGATAGCAACACGCTTTTGCGGCAAATGTGATGCGATCAAATCGACGCGCTGCAAAATGCCGTGCCCGATATGGATTGGATAACTGCGCTTTTCTGACGAAGGAGTAAAATCGACCGTAATGGTTTGCATAGTGTTTCCGTGATCGCCTAGCATAATCGTGTTGAGATCGAGAGATAATAATTTGTTGATCAATTTCTGGACTAAAAAACGGATGCCCTGTTTTCCGCTGTCGATGATGATATGCGCTGTTTCACGATACAACGCATCGCGCTGCTGATACAGTTCGTTCAACCGGGCATACAAATTCTGCGTTTGCAGCAACGGCCGGTTTTTATCATGCCGTGTGCGCCGGTAAAGGTCACCAACCGAGGCACGCAAGTAAATCACGATGCCATTCTGCCTCAGTAACTGGCGATTGCCAGGATATAAAACAGCACCGCCGCCAGTTGCCAATATGATGTTTCGTTTCTTGGTGAGCTCCAGCAGTGTTTCCGATTCACGCTTGCGAAAACCCGTTTCCCCTTCGATTTCAAAAATCACCGGAATTTTTACCCCGGTGCGCTCCTGAATCTCGTGATCGGAATCGGCAAATTCCTTGTTCAGGGAACTGGCCAGCGCTTTGCCGATGGTCGTTTTACCGGCGCCCATCATGCCGACCAGAATAATATTGGTATTTCCCAGTTTCTTTTGGATGGGTTGTAGTATTTTCGTTTTGCTTAAATTCATAGGCGCGATTGTAGCCGAATTCGCAACCGTTACGCAGATACCCGTGTGGATGACACTACCGGCAAACTAATCCCGCGTTCTTCTGAGCGGTCTATAAGACAGCGCGGATGGTTGCCGCATCTCTTTTTGTATACCAGCGGATGGCTTGGTATGCCGGTACCGCACGAACCAGGAAAAAAATAACGGCACGAATATAGTCGCCACGCAAGTCGCCATAATCATCCCGCCAAAAACCCCGGTTCCCATCGATTGGCGTGCAGCTGAACCGGCGCCGGTCGCGATCACCAGAGGCACGACCCCCAATATGAAAGCCATCGACGTCATGACGATCGGACGGAAACGCAGTTGCGCCGATTGAATAGCCGCTTCATAGATACTGACGCCCTCCTTCATCCGCTGGCTGGCAAATTCAACCAACAGAATGGCATTCTTGGCCGTTAAGCCGATTAAAGTCACCATGCCGATCTGAAAATAGATGTCATTGGGCATATCGCGCAACAAAATTGCCACCAAGGCGCCCACCATGGCAAACGGAATCGCCATGATGACCGCCAGCGGTAATGCCCAGGTTTCGAATTGCGCCGCAAGAATCAGAAAAACCATCACGACTGCCAAGCTGAAAGCGAAAATCGCCGCGTACCCCATTTTCTTTTCCTGAAACGCGGTACCGGTCCAGGCAATCTGATAACCTTCCGGTAACGTTCTGGCGGCAATTTCCTCAACCAATGCGATCGCCTCGCCGGAACTGACGCCATGCGCACCGCTGCCGACTATTTTAGCCGCCAGCAATCCGTTAAACCGTTCCAATTGCTCCGCTCCGGCGATGTGCTTGACTTTGCTCAGCGCCGACAGCGGAATCATCGCACCAGATCCCGACCTCACGTACACTTTGCCGAGGTCTTCCGCCTTCATTCGGTAAGCCGCCTCCGCCTGTAACTGCACGCGATAAGTACGTCCTGAGCGATTGAAGTCGTTGACGTAAAACGATCCCATGGTGCTTTGCAACGTGGCGTAGATATCCGCAATGGCGACACCCTGGGTAATCGCCTTGGCTTCATCGACTTCGACAAAATACTGCGGCACTGATGAGCGCAAAAAAGTATTGATCGTGGCGAATCTTGGATCTTGTTTCAATGCCCGTATAAATTCATTGACCACCGCAGCCAATTGTGCAACATCGGAATTGGTGCGGCTTTGCACGTACAACTCGAAACCGCCGGTACTGCCCAAGCCGCGTATCGCAGGCGGATTAAACGCGATTACCATACCATCCGGTTGTTGCCCACCGATCATAAACAGATTTTTCACGATGTCGGCAGCCGTCGTAGAGCGTTGCGACCAATCCTTCAGGCGCACAAACATCGTCGATACGTTGGTTTTGTTACCGCCGCCGATGAAATCCAACCCATTCACCGCAAACTGATAAGTCACAGCAGACTCCTTGGCCAGATCGGTGCTGATGGCGTTCGCGGTCTTGGTGGTTCGCGCCAGCGTGGCGCCGTCGGGCAAAATGACTGCCGCGATGACGTACCCTTGATCTTCCGGCGGCACAAAACTATCGGGAATATTTTTCACCAGCAAAATCAATCCGGCAATCAGCACTACAAACAACAGCGCGCTCCGGCCGCTATGGCGCAAGCTCAAGCCGACTGTTCCGACATACACTCCACGCAAGCGCTCGAAATGATCGTTAAACCAGCTAAAAAAAGCCGAATGCTGATGCGCCGGCCGCAACAACACCGAACACAGGGCGGGCGTCAACGTAAGCGCCACGACACCGGAAATTACGGCGGCCACCGCTACGGTCACGGCAAATTGCTGATACAACTCACCGGCGATTCCGCCGAGAAAAGCCACTGGAATAAAAACCGCCGCCAGCACCATCGTCATGGCAACCACCGCAGTCGATACCTGCTCCATCGCCTTGAGCGCGGCGTCAATCGGCGACAAGTTTTCCTGCGTCATCAACCGCTCAATATTCTCCAGTACCACAATGGCATCGTCGACCACGATCCCGATCGACAACACCATCGCAAACAGCGTCAGCGTATTGATCGAGTAGCCCAGCAGCCACAGCCCAGCAAAAGTACCGATCAGGGAAATCGGTATAGCAATAACCGGAATCAGCGTAGCGCGCCAGCTTTGCAGAAAAACATAAACTACCAGCACCACCAGCAGCATGGCTTCGCCGAGGGTTTTCACCACCTCCCAGATAGATGCTTTGACGAATACGCTGGTGTCATAAGAAATAAAATACTGCAAGCCTTCGGGAAAGTAATGCTGCAGCTCATTCATTTTGGCTTTGACGGCAGCAGCCGTTTCCAGTGCATTGGCGCCGGTGCGCAAAAAAATACCGATCCCCAGACCCGGTTCGCCATTCAGCAAAGTCTGTGCAGTATAATCCTGCGCACCCAGTTCAATACGCGCCACATCCTTGAGGTATAACACGCCGCGTGGTCCGTCCGAGCGCAGAATAATATTTTCAAATTCCTCCGGTTCCAATAACCGGCCTTTGGCCGTCACGGTATAAACCAGCTGTTGATCGG
>CAYQZF010000201.1:0-4994 GCA_964421895.1 uncultured Nitrosomonas sp.
CGATCATCGCCACCGCGGGCAGCGATACCGAGCACCAGATGGAAATCGCCGCCGACGCGCTGCGCCTGCCGCCGTGGGATGCCACAATCAGTCATTTGTCCGGTGGAGAAAAACGCCGCGTGGCATTGTGCAAGCTGCTGCTGGAAAAACCGGACATGTTGCTACTCGACGAGCCAACCAACCATCTGGACGCCGAATCGGTCGAGTGGCTCGAGCAATTTTTGGTGCGCTTTCCCGGCACTGTGGTCGCAGTAACGCACGACCGCTACTTCCTCGATAACGCCGCCGAATGGATTCTCGAGCTGGATCGCGGCCACGGCATCCCGTGGAAAGGCAATTATTCGAGCTGGCTGGAGCAAAAAGAGGCGCGCCTGGAGCAGGAAAACAAGCAGATCGATGCACATATGAAATCGATGAAGCAGGAACTGGAATGGGTGCGGCAAAACCCGAAAGGGCGTCAGGCCAAATCCAAGGCGCGTCTGGCTCGCTTTGAAGAGCTCAATTCGCAGGAATACCAGAAACGCAACGAAACGCAGGAAATTTTCATTCCCGTCGGCGAACGCCTGGGCAATGAAGTCATCGAGTTTAACGGTGTGTCGAAATCCTACGGTGACCGGCTGCTGATCGACAATCTAAGCTTCAAAATCCCGCCGGGCGCGATCGTCGGTATCATCGGCCCGAACGGCGCGGGTAAATCGACCTTGTTTAAACTGATTACCGGTAAGGAACAAGCCGATTCCGGCGAAGTAAAAATCGGCCACACCGTGCAGATTGCGCATGTCGATCAGGCGCGCGATACGCTGGAAAACGACAAAACCGTATTCGACGCCATTTCCGGCGGTAACGACAACCTCGTGGTCGGTAAATACACCACCCCGGCGCGCGCTTATCTGGGCCGTTTCAACTTCAAAGGCAGCGACCAGCAAAAAATCATCGGCCAGCTCTCCGGCGGTGAACGCGGCCGCCTGCACCTGGCGCAAACACTGATTGCCGGCGGCAACGTGTTGCTGCTCGACGAACCGTCCAACGACCTCGACGTGGAAACGTTGCGCGCTTTGGAAGATGCCTTGCTCGAATTCGCCGGTTGCGTGCTCGTCATCTCGCACGACCGCTGGTTTCTGGACCGCATCGCCACCCACATCCTCGCCGCCGAAGGCGACTCGCAATGGACCTTCTTCAACGGCAACTACCAGGAATACGAAGCCGACAAGAAAAAACGCCTCGGTGAGGAAGGGGCTAAACCGAAACGGATACGGTATAAGCCGATTAGCAGGTGATGATTTGATATGTCGTGTATTGATTCAATGTTAAATTTTGGAGCTCTTTAAATAATGGGCACGAAAAATAGCATTCACAAATTGACAATTAGAGGATTTAAGTCGATTCAGCATCTTGATGAATTTTATCTAGATCAACTTAATATTCTACTAATAGGTGCTAACGGAGCTGGAAAAAGTAATTTTGTTTCGTATTTTCGCATGCTGAGTGAAATGGTTGAGTCACGCCTTCAGAGCTGGACTCGAAATCAAGGTTCAGCCGATCGTATCGTTAGCTTTGGAATAAAGGAGACAGACAAAGTAGAGTCTTATATTGAGTTCGGACTTAATGGCTATAAATTTGCGTTAGAGCCGACATTAGATGGCGGCTTTTCTTTTTATGAAGAAAAGCTTTTTTTGATGGGCCGTACTATGGCGAAAAGTGGATTTCACTTGGTTCGGGACATTCCGAAGCTAAACTAAAAGAAACTTTTAAAACTACAAAACCGGGTGGTGTAGCTGATTATTGCTATAACTCGATTGCCAATTGGAAGGTATTTCATTTTCATGATACCAGTGATACGGCTGGCGTAAAAAGGTTAGGCTCTCTCCACGATAATGAATATCTTCGATCAGATGCCTCTAATTTGGCTGCATTCTTGTATCGATTGACCGATGAGCACAAAGATGTCTACCAGCAAATTCGTAAAACGATATGTTTGGCAATTCCATTCTTTGACGATTTTGTTTTAAAACCACTGAAACTGCCATCTGAAGAAGAGCAAATTAGATTGCTTTGGAGGCAAAAAGATAGTGATTATTCCTTGTGGCCTAGCCAGCTCTCAGATGGATCGATTCGTTTCATTTGCTTAGTTACTGCTCTGTTACAGCCCAATCCACCATCTACCATTATTATCGATGAACCGGAGCTTGGCTTGCATCCCTATGCGATTACCTTGCTTGGCTCGTTGCTACGTTCAGCATCTAATCGCATGCAAGTAATTATCTCTACACAATCTGTCCCATTAGTAAATGAATTTTCGATTGCCGATTTGATAATTGTCGAACGTGAGCAGGGTGGAACCGTTTTTAAGCAATTTGCGGAAGAGGATTTCAGAGCTTGGCTGGAAGATTATTCAGTCGGTGAGCTATGGGAAAAGAATATTCTAGGTGGGCGACCAAGCAAATGATACGTGTGTATGTAATTTGCGAAGGACAAACGGAAGAGATGTTCGTCAAAGAAATACTTTCAGGATTTTTTTCTTCACGAGATATCTGCTTGATTCCGACATTAATCGGAAAGCCCGGGCATAAGGGAGGCTACTTTAAATTTGAGCGGCTATTTATTGATGTGCGGGCTCGCTTGTTAGGTGACAAAACATCGTACTGCACAACTTTTTTTGATTTCTATGGTTTACCAGAAAATTTTCCAGGAAAACAAGAATCTCTCCGCTATCTTACTATTCAGGACAAAATGCAGTGCCTGTTAAGCATTATGTCCAAAAGGTTAAGGGAAAAACTAGGTGATGAGCCGCTTAGATGTTTTATTCCATATGTCCAAATGTATGAATTTGAAGGTTTGCTCTTTAGTGCCCCTGATGAACTGGCAAAAGCGATTTATAAGCCTCATTTAGCAGTGAATTTTCAGAAAATTCGTGACAAATTTGTGACTCCACTCCTGAAGAAATTAACAATGACCCAAATAGTGCACCCAGTAAGCGAATAAGGGCATTGTTTTCCGAATATGAAAAACCAATTTATGGTTCTCTTGCAGCAATAGAAATTGGTCTGAATGCGATTCGTTCAGAGTGTCAACTATTTGATAGTTGGTTAAGAGATATCGAAAAATTACAGGAAAGCGATTAATAAGACTTACATAAAGACATTGGAAGAAAATTAGAAAATTGTAATCATTGCTAACTTGTAATTAATCCTGAGGCTAGAAAAGTATTACGCGGGGAATCTTGTATATAACTGTAGAACTCAACCCGATCATATTTCAATTAACATCACTATTAAACCTCTACCTCAAATGAATAGTATCCAGTAACTCGCCCGGGTGTTTCTCAAATTCTGCGTATTGGCAAGATCCAGGAAAAGTTAATTGATGTATTTGCAAGGGTTTCACTGCTTGCCGGTAACGATTGGTATAAAGAGCAAATCGTTGCCGACGGGAAACTTATTCCCGATTGGTGGCTCTCTGAATTAAGATACCATTGCTGCCTTCAGCACTGCCAATATGTTTGACATCACCCCAAATCTATGTGATTCTGATCGCTCTCGATTCTTTGGGAAATGCAGACCAATTTACTATACGCACATGAAACACTATCACCCTTGGCTACGTAAAATTCTAATCCTGCCCATTCTGCTGCTGACTGCCTGCGCGGTGGGGCCGGATTATATCCGTCCGCCCATCGATGTCGCCGAGAAATTCCGCATGGAGCCGATGGAAGGGGAGTCGGTCGCCAATTTGCGCTGGTGGGAATTGTTGCAGGATGAGACGCTGCAGCAACTGATCCGGCAGGCATTGCAGGAAAACAAAAACCTCAAGCAAGCGGTGGCTACCGTGGAGGAGTTTGAAGCGCGGCTAAATAGTGCGCGCATGGGATTTATTCCCAATATGGGGGCCGATGCCAATGCACCGGCTTTCGGCACGCTGAGCGGTTTTTTACGTCCCGGATTTGCCACGCCGTTCAATTATTACGGCCAAACCTCATTGAATTGGGAATTGGACATCTGGGGTAGAATCCGCCGTTCCAACGAAGCGGCGCGCGCCGATTTGCTGGCGCAGGAGGAAAACCGGCATGCCGTGATTTTGACGCTGGTCAGCGCAGTGGCGCAGTCTTATTTCGATCTGCTGCAACTGGATATGCAGCGTGAGATTGCGCAGCGCGCATTGAATTCCTGGGAGGAGTCGGTCGCCATTGCACAAGCGCAGTTGCTGGGCGGCATTATTCCCCGTCTCGATTTTGATCAATTCCAGGCTGAGCGCGCCAATGCCGCCGCCCGTGTTGCCGAGCTGGAGCGGCAAATGCGGCAAAAGGAAAACGAACTCAGCGTGCTGTTGGGAAGAAATCCAGCGCCGGTTGCACGCGGGCACACATTGATCGAGCAACTGATGCCGCCGGAAGTCCCAGCCGGATTGCCGTCGGAATTACTGCAACGGCGCCCCGACATTCTTCGTTCCGAGCTCATGCTGGCGGCGGCAACGGCAAAAATCGGCGTGGCTAAAGCGGCGCGCTTTCCCAAGATTTCGATTACCGGTTTTCTCGGCGTAGCCAGTCCGGCGCTCTCCAATCTACTGCTGTCCGGCAGCGAATTCGGCGCCGGCGGGCTTGGTTTGGCTGTGCCTTTGCTAAACGCGCAAAGCCTGGGATTTGAGCAACGTGCAGCGGAAGCGCAAGCGCGGCAAGCTTTGGCGCAATACGAACAGACCATTCTGGCAGCATTCAAGGAAGTTGAAGATGCCCTAGTGGCGGTGCGCACCGCCATCGATCAGCGCAAGGCGCAGCAAGAGCAAGTGGATGCGCTGGTGGCGGTGCATACCGCCAACGACCAGCGCAAGGCGCAGCAAGAACAGGTGGATGCGCTGCGTTCCGCCTTGCAAGTAGCGAATCTACGTTATCATGGCGGCATCACCAGCTATGTCGACGTGCTGCTCGCCAAACGCAACTTGTTCGACGCGGAATTCGCGCTGATGGCGACCCACCGTCTGCATTTGGTATCGATCGTGCA
>CAYQZF010000202.1:0-4963 GCA_964421895.1 uncultured Nitrosomonas sp.
CGCCTACTCCTGTGATGTTTTCAATAAATTGTGCTGTGCAAAACTACTTTGACTTTGACTTTGAGAGATAGTTTCCAAAAAGTACTGAACAAAAATAAATAAATAAACAAATTTTTTTAATCCTACATACTATAAATGCCCGTATCTGGAGAAAATAATATTGATTTAAAGAAAGGAAAAGGTACAAGAAAGGAACAAATGTCTGGCAGAAAAGAAAACCCATACAGTATATTTTTAAAATTGACAGAAGGTAAGTACGGAGCGAAGGAAGATAACGCAGAGGGCAAACCTGGGCCTTATCAGAAGAAAATAGACTATGAATTGTGGAGAAAGCAAGTGTATGCACCCACAATTGATAAATCAGAAAAGCCTGTTAAACAAGCCAAACAAACTCTACCTGATTTACCAAACATCAAAAAATTCAAGGACTCGAAAAAGGTCGCTGAAGAGCCTGCTATAACATATAAATTTGTAGAAGACTCGGACTCTGAAGTAGATTCTGAGGATGATGAAGAAGAAGAAGAAGAAACAACTATCACAGAAAAGATTTCTGACAAGACAGATAAGGTTTCTGACAACTCTGAAATCATTGCATTATTACAACAACAAATCGCTCTTCTCCAACAGCAAAACATCCTTCTCCAACAAAAACAAACAGAACAATCTGAAGAACTTTCGAAACTGAAAGAATCACTCACAGTTCAAAAGCAACCAGTAGAAGAAAAACAACATACACCTGAGGTTCCGATAGAATTTGTTGAACCAACTACAAATTTGCCGAAAAGTCAGAAAAACAAACTTCGCAAGCAGAAAATCAGAGATAAGAGAGCACAAAAGAAGGCTGAAAAGGAAGCAAAAGCCGCAAAAATTATTGCAGATGCCAAAGAAAAGAAACAACAAGAAAAGAAAGCCAGAAAGAAAGCTGGAAAAGAACTTCGGAGAGCAGCTAAATCAGAAAAGAAACAACCAATCATCGAAACTGTATCGAAATCATACATGCGAGGTTATCAACAAAAATTTACATTGAAGAATAATTCAAATCTACCACTGATGGAATTTATTCATTCTCAAGAATTGAAAGATAAGATAACTGAGATCATTTACAAAATACTGGAAGAGAGAAAAGAGATTTTGCGAATTTACCTCGAGGCAAAAATGTTATTAACAAAAGAGGGTGAAAAAGATCGTGAAGGAGATTATGGAACTCACGCACAAAATATTGAACATGAAGGAGAAATTGAGGATTATGTTAATGAAATTATCAAAGAACTGACAGGTAGTGTCGATCGTATTATGCTTGAGAAATCAGGTTGGAGATTGATTCGTTTTACTCAGGTTGAATTAAATATTAACCCACACAACAGGTTACAATCTTCAGGTTCTTCATATATTGAATTGCCAGAATCTCTACAAGTTAGCAAACAGTGTTTGATTAATATTAAGAATACAGATAACAAATGCTTCAAATACTCTGTTATTTGTGCAATTTTATATCAGCAAGGAGTTAAATTTCCCAATCCAAATCGCGTTAGTAATTACACTAAACCAGAATACGAAAACCTTTGTAACTTTGAAGGAGTTAATTTCCCAACAAATGCAAAGAAGACTGATATTAATATCTTTGAAAAGAATAATCCAAATATTATTGTAAATGTATTTTCTTGTGATAACAAAACCGGAGCTGTTCGTCAATACAGAACTTCGAAAAAAGATAAAACTAAAGATACAATTGTTGTACGTTTGTTTTTAATCGATAACTCGGAAGAAGTGGACTCAATGGAGGGCTTATCTGAAGTCTCCGAGCCGGAAGAGATCAAACAACATTATGTCGTAATTACAAATTTCTCAGCATTCTGTGTAAACGCTGACAAGCACGGGCATAAGAAATACCCATGTGATTATTGCCTACGTGCATTTCAATCAGCTGAAAGTTTAGAAAAGCATGAAATTGACTGTAAAGCCAATGGTTATTTTGCACCAGTTTGTATGCCAAATCCAGGTACATTTATAAAATTTAAACAGCATAAATATAAATTTGATAGACCATTTGTCGTCTATGGTGATTACGAATCGTTAATTTTAAGAATGATGAAGATTGAAAAAGGAGAAGATGATGGTAATCATCTTCCACTTTCATATGGACTCAAAATTATAAATCGAACTGGAGTTGATTTTGACAAATCAGATTTAGACATTGATCCAATTTTCAGAGTTTCACATGATCCAGATGAACTGATGCGATTATTTTTCCAAGACTTGGAATATTACCGGGTGTCAGTACAAGAGATTTTGCAAGAGTATTCAAGTAGAGGAAGAAGATGTAATAAGATCAGTGTTTTATCGGAAGAGGAAAAGATTGCATTTCAAAATGCTACAAATTGCTACATTTGTAATATATCATTTTCAGATCCAAATAATAAAAAACCTAAAAAAGTGCGAGATCATAATCATTTTCTTCCTAAAAACAATTACCGAGGTGCAGCTTGTAATGATTGTAATATGAATCAGAATTATGGATATCGAGGCAATGGTAGAGGCTTTAGGAAATATATACTACCGATCTTTTTCCACAATCTACGCAATTACGATGCACATTTAATCATCAAACATCTGAAACAAGAGTATATCAAATATAGATATTTTGATGTATCCAAGCGTGAAATTGTAGAGAAAGAAAGCCAGATTTCTGTAATTGCAAACAACACAGAGAAGTTCATGTCATTTTCTTTCTGCGATATGCAATTCATTGATTCTTTTCAACACCTGGGATTTTCACTTTCAACTTTAGCTTCTCAACTCACAGAAGAACAATTAATCCAAACAAGATTATACAATCCAAAAGAGACACATTTTCAAATTGCAAAGGAAAAGGGAATCTTCCCCTACACTTGGCTAGACTCGTATGATAAACTCAAAGAGACGAGTCTTCCCAAGATGGACGATTTCAGATCTGATCTTACAGAAAGTGGTTGTACTGAAGAAGAATGGAAGATTGTAGAATCTATTTTGAGTTGCATGGGTTTTAAAAATCAGAAAGACTTTATTGAATGTCTTAATAGAAATTCACTGTCTGAAAAACAATTAACACAAATGTATGAAGAACACACTTTAAAACTACCTACAAAAGATCAATCTGCCTTTTATTGCAAGTTGTATGATGTCGCTACCGCAAAAGAAGATTATGATCAAGCACATAAAGCTTGGGATGTATTAGAATGTAAAACGATGGAGGATTATATGCTATTCTATCTCAAAACAGACGTGTTGTTACTAGCAGACGTCTTTGAAAATTACAGAAATACAATGTTAGCATCTCATAAATTAGATCCTGCACATTACGTAACACTCCCATCTTTCTCCTGGGATACATTTCTTAATATTCTTCAAAACAATCCAGATCCGAATCAACCAAAGAAGTTGGAATTGTTGCATGATAGTGAAATGCATAATTTCTTCAAGAAGGGAATTCGCGGAGGGAATTGTGGTGCAGTAAGAAGATATGTCACTGCAAACAATAAATATCTCCCAGATTATGATTCAAAGGTAGATAGTAATTATTTGTTGTATCTCGATGCAAATGCTCTGTACGCAGGTATTCAATGTAAATTTATGCCACATTCTGGGTTCGAATGGTGTGATGACAAATTCACAGTCGACGAATTGAATGCAAATCCAAATTTATTAACACCAGATGATATTTACACAGGTTATACACTAGAAGTAGATCTACAGGTGCCAAGGGATCCCGAAATTCGTAAAAAATTGAAATACTATCCTATGGCTCCAGAGAATAAGTCTGTGAAATATTCAGATCTATCAGACTTTCAAAAGAAGTGTATTTCAGAAAAAGATCATTGTACAGTACCAAAACTCATCTCAGACATGACTGACAAATTTCAATATGTAGTTCATGCTCAGAATTTAAAATATTACCTTCAGTTTGGTTATAAAATTACAAAGATTCACAGAATCGTTACATACAAGCAGTCAGATTTTATAAAACCATACATCGAGTTGAATACAAAGCTTCGAACTGCATCTAAATTCGAAAGTGATAAAGCAATTTATAAACTTTTGGGAAATTCCCTGTTCGGAAAGACTATGGAAGACGTTTCAAAGAGAACAGACTGTAAAATTATTGTTGGATCTAAAAGTCAAAAGAAAATAAATGCAGATTCTAGATTCGAACGTTCTATTTCAATTAACGATGATGTTTCTGTTGTACAATTGAAACAAAAGGAAATCTTTTTTGACAAACCCATCTACATCGGTCAGGCTATTCTTGATCTTTCTAAACTTCACATGTATAAATTTTATTATGATGAAATGATGAATAAGTATGGACCTCAAAGAGTTTCACTTTGTTACACAGATACAGACAGTTTAGTCCTTGATATTAAAACAGATGATGTATATGCAGATATGAAGGACAATATTAACTTGTACGACACCTCTGATTTTCCAAAAGATAACATTTATAACATTCCTCAGAAAAATAAAAAGGTACCGCTGTTATTCAAGGACGAGATGAATGGACGAGTTCTAAAATCGCTAGTAGCCAACTCAGCGAAAATGTACTCTCTAGAATATGACGAAACTCTTTCAGAGATTTTAAATTATTCGCATAAGCACAAAGCAAAAGGCATTTCTAGCACTTATACAAAGAAACACTTACGTCACGAAGATTATCTGAAATGTGTACTTGGAGAGAATATACCACATGCAGAGTTTTATAAAATCTCTAGTGAAAAACATCAACTAAAATCTGAAAAAGTTACAAAGAAGAGTTTGGATCGTAACGATAGTAAGAGATATATTTGTGAAGATGGCATAGATACTCTTCCTTTTGGCTATTAAATTAATAATAACTAAAAATATTATTAATTAGATTTATCTTACACTACAAAACCTTCATCTAGTGCATTCTTTCTATATTTTAATAATCCAGATCCATCTTGATGAC
>CAYQZF010000203.1:0-4945 GCA_964421895.1 uncultured Nitrosomonas sp.
CAAGACCGAACTGGACCCGAAGTGGATGTTGAATCCTGGGCTTATCGTTGACAATCCAGCAGGGCTAAAGATCGTCGGATAGGGATTTTCCAGCTATGATTGATCTATACTTCTGGTCAACCCCCAACGGGTATAAAGCAGCTATAATGCTGGGAGAGTTGGACTTGGAGTATCGTGTAATTCCGGTTGATATAACGGCAGGTCAGCAGTTTCATCCGGAATTCCTGAAGATCAATCCAAACAACAAAGTGCCGGCCATCGTGGATCACGATGGCCCGCACAACAAGCCTTATGCTGTTTTTGAATCCGCGGTCGTTCTGATCTATCTTGCAGAAAAGTTCGGTAAATTCCTTTCTCAGGATCCGGAGAAACGCTACGATACGTTAAAGTGGCTTGTCTTTCAGAATACGACGATGGGTCCAATGCTGGGCCAAGCACACCACTTCATGGTGTATGCGACCGAGAAGATCGATTACGCCATCGAACGTTATGATCGGGAAGTTGGCCGAATATACAACATTCTCGAGAAGCGCCTTGGCGAATCTGAATATCTCGCCGGCGAGTATTCTATCGCTGACATCAGCACATTCCCTTGGGTTCGCACGCGAAAGCTGCATCGACGCGAGTTGTCGGAGTACCCGAACATTGATCGATGGTACCAGGCGATCAAAGACCGTCCGGGGGTTCGGGCGGGCATAAACACGTTGTCCGACAGCAAACAATGGGAAGCGAAGCCGGGCACCGAGGCCTGGAAGAATATGTTTGGAAAGAACTGAAGTTCGTAACAATCAAAAGGGAGCGTCGACTCAAATGGCTAACTGGGTAAAGGCCGCTCTTACGAAAGATGGGTCGGATGATAGCATTCAGCAGCTCAATATCGACGGATGTAAAGTTGCGCTCTAGCGGGATGCCTATCCATGGCAGAAGTATCCCCAGGCTGAGTCTATCAACGCATTCGCGCGGGTATCGGTGCGGCAATGAGCCAAGATCCGACCAAAAGCGAGCGTTGAAGCGAAGCGGCTCGCTGGACTTCGCGAAGCGGCTGCGGCGATGAAGCTGAGTTATTGGGCCGATCAGATCGATATTCAGATCGAGGTCGTGCAAGGTCTTACAGCTTTTGCTGAAGGCGAGCGCGATGAGGGTATTACATGCTGGGCCACGCGGCGGATCGCGAAGATGCGAGTGCTAAAAGTGTCGTCACGCCAGGACCAATTGTTCCGGCGCGAGAGATATTGGCGATGATACTTGAGCGTGACGGTAAACCGGCTGACGCTCTCGCTGAATTCGAAAAAGTGCTTCAGCACCAACCTAATCGATACCGCGCGATCGCGGGAGCGGCAGAATGTGCCAAGCGAGCAAGCAATGAGCAGAAAGCAGTCTTCTACTCGAAGCAACTGCTCGAGCTGGCCAAGCATGCGGATAGCCCACGACCTGAGATCGCTGAGGCAAAGCGCACGCTCGGGATGTAAGGCAATAGTTTCTGGTGCCGGTTTCTGGATGCCTTGGAAAAGCAAACCGAGGAGAATATCAGACGCGAACTGACAGGTTTCGAGCCCACGTCTTGGCTGATGTATCCAAAGGTGTTCAGCGACTATGCTTCGGCTCAGACGGAATATGGTCCGGTCAGGCCTGCTAACGCCAGTCTATTTCTATGGTATGAAGTCGAGGACGAGATCCTCGTCGATATCGAACGCAGCAAGATGCTTGTCATTCGCTGTCTGTCCATCGGTGACGTCGATGAGAAGGGCATGGCGCCAATGCCGGCGTCGTGTCCACGGTGGCGGTTGCGACTGGACGATCGGTCAATTCCGGAGATGTGCTGCTATCGATCTAGGTCGTGAAAATGGAGACGGTACTATACGCCGATTGCGATGGACCGTCGCCGAAGTGCTGGTGCGCGCCAGCGATCAGATCGACGCAAAGGGTCTGTTGATTGTTTACGGCTGATTTGGGCAGTTAAGTAGATGAGAGGTGTGCCCGCAAAAGTATGACTCAAATCGGAGAGATGATAGCTCGCAGACAGGATGAAGGTTGTAGGACGGAAGAACATAGGTAACACATATCTGCGGAATTGCCGAGTTATGCACGACATAGGGACGGCAGAAAGGCAGGACAGGATTGGATCTGCGTCACCTTCGCTACATTATCGCAAGCGCTCGGAATGGCAGCTTCAGCGCCGCCGCACAAGAACTCAATGTAAGGCAGCCGATCGTCAGCAAGCGCGTGAAAGAAGTGGAAGACGAGTTTGGCGTCTGTCTTTTCGACCGTTCAAAGTCAGGGGCCAGCCTCACGGCCGCTGGCGAAGCATTCGTCGTCATCGCGCAGCGCATCATTGAGGATACGGAGCGACTGGGTGAGCAGACGAAAGCGAGCGGTGCTGGACGCGTCGGCCGCATCGTCGTCGGTTTTTATATGTCATTGTCAACCGGCTCACTACGAGCAGCGTTGCACAATTTCAGAAAATGCTATCGCGAGATCGATATCGAACCATTCGAGGCGCCGTACACCGAGCTTGCAGCCGGCCTTCATGCTGGCAGGATTGACGTTGCCATTCTGTTAGGAGACCCTGGTAGATGCGACATTTTTAACTCCCTTGCGATGCGATCTGAGCTTCTTGTCGTCGCGTTGCCGAAAGACCACCCTCTCGCGGATCGGCCATTTGTCTACTGGCCGGAACTGAAAGGTGAGCGGTTCCTGGTCAGTCACCACGACCCGGGACCGGATATTCGCATTATTCTCGAACGCTATTTGGCTGCTCCGTCAGATCACCCCGAGATTCTGATGAGGTCTTTGAGTCGCGAGAGTATACTAAGCGAGGTCGGCAGCGGGGAGGGTATTAGCCTGCAATGCGAGACGGCCGCCGGACTGACCGATCTCGGCATTGTTTTCAAACCGGTGCATGATGGCAACGGCTTGACCCGTCTGGGCTACATGGCGTGTTGGAAACCGACCAACACCAATCCGGTTGTGAAGACGTTTATCGATTTCATTGACTCAAGCACTGATTCGTTCGAGTCGCATTAGCCGACATTCTTCGACCGGATTTACCGCCGAACATTTCAAGTATTTTTTCGACGGCCTACGATGAGCTACGGCAAACTACGACGTTTCAGATAAATCCTGTTGCCCATCTGTAAGTTCTGCATTTCTTGATTGTCCCCATCGTCATCCGATCGTGAGTGCGGATGGCCGAAATGGGGGCACGATGTCCGGTCATCATCACAACAGCCAAAAACTGGCGCGTGGCGCACGCATGCTGCGCACCGCGCTCGGGCCGGCTATCGCCCAATACCTCGAGGACCCCGCTGTTGTCGAGGTGATGTTGAACCCCGATGGCCGGCTCTGGGTCGACCGGCTACGCGAAGGTCTTGTCGCAACCGACGATGTGCTGATCCCGTCCGATGGCGAGCGTATCGTGCGCCTGGTCGCACATCATGTTGGCGCGGAGGTGCATCCCGGCAGCCCGCGGGTTTCGGCCGAACTCCCCGAGACCGGAGAACGCTTCGAGGGCCTGTTGCCCCCGGTAGTGATGGCGCCCACTTTCGCGATCCGCAAGCCGGCGGTCGCCGTGTTCACGCTCGCCGATTACGTCGCCGCCGGCATCATGACGGCTGCGCAGGCGGACGTGCTGCGGCTCGCGGTCGAGCGGCGCAAGAACGTGCTAATCGCCGGCGGCACCTCCACCGGCAAGACGACGTTGACGAATGCGTTACTGGCGGAAGTGGCGAAAACGTCAGATCGCGTGGTGCTGATCGAGGACACCCGCGAACTACAATGCGCCGCGCCGAACCTTGTCGCACTTCGGACGAAAGATGGCGTCGCCTCGCTCTCGGATCTGGTGAAGTCGTCGCTGCGTCTGCGCCCCGACCGCATTCCGGTCGGCGAAGTGCGCGGCAGCGAAGCGCTCGATTTGCTCAAAGCCTGGGGCACCGGACATCCCGGCGGGGTCGGCACCATCCATGCCAATACCGCGATCGGCGCACTGCGCCGGCTCGAGCAGCTCGTGCAGGAGGCCGTCGTCACGGTCCCACGCGCCTTGATAGCAGAGACCATCGATATTGTCGCCGTTCTGTCTGGCCGCGGCGCCGAACGGCGCCTGGCCGAGATCGCCCATGTCGACGGACTCGATCCAGCAACCGGCGACTACCGCACCCTCAACGCGCTGCTCCCCACCCCAAACCCCTCGAAAGGAGACCCTGAATGACCCGGCTTGCCTTGTCTCGTGTGCGCCACCACCTGACCGAGGCGACGGCGCTCGCCACGATCACGCTGCTGACGGCGGCGCCCGCCCATGCCTCCGGTTCGTCGATGCCGTGGGAAGAACCGCTTCAAAAGATTCTCGAATCCATCGAGGGGCCGGTCGCCAAGATCGTGGCGGTTATCATCATCATCACCACGGGCCTCACGCTCGCCTTCGGCGACACCGCAGGCGGCTTCCGGCGGCTGGTGCAGATTGTCTTCGGTTTGAGCATCGCTTTCGCGGCCTCTTCCTTCTTTCTCAGCTTCTTCAGCTTTGGCGGCGGGGCGCTGGTCTGATGGAGGAAGACGTCCGCGGCTTCTTCGCGCCGGTGCATCGCGCGCTCACCGAACCGATCCTGCTCGGTGGCGCGCCGCGCACGGTCGCCATCGCCAACGGCACGCTCGCCGGCGCGGTCGGGCTCGGCTTGCGCCTGTGGATCGCGGGTCTCTTGATTTGGGCGATCGGGCATTTCGCGGCCGTCTGGGCCGCGAAGCGCGACGCGCAGTTCGTCGACGTCGGCCGCCGGCACCTGCGCTATCCCGCGCACATGGACGTGTGAGGTGTGCCGATGCTGAACCTCGCCGAATACCGGAAGAAGAATGCGCAACTCGCGGACTTCTTGCCCTGGGCCGCGCTGATCGCGCCCGGGGTCGTGCTCAACAAGGACGGCAGCTTTCAGCGCACGGCGCGCTTTCGCGGTCCCGA
>CAYQZF010000204.1:0-4938 GCA_964421895.1 uncultured Nitrosomonas sp.
CATTACCACATTTTTACAATGAATGGATCCCCTCATTTTAGAAGGGTTAAGATAAATTTCATCAATGCAAGAATGAGAGGCGTTGTAAGAATTTATAGCGTTATTTCAGCAGAACACTATAGATGAACAACCACAAGCGCAGCCGATTAACCGTATTCGCTCATCAGGAAATCTGGCGGCTATATCAAACCCCCGGTTGTGGAAAATGGCGCATTTGGCCGAGCGCTTCCACGTCAGCCGTCCAACGATTTATGACGTGCTGAAACGCGCCAGACTTCAGGAATTTACGCCTATAACACTACCAACCAACGGTTCAAGACGTTGCAGTATGGTCTTAAAGCCTGGCCAAGGTTGTGAGCAACAAGCCATCCAGGAACGGCTCAAGCGTGCCGCCCCAAGCGCTATCACAAGTCTTACCCAGGTGAGCGCTTCGATACCAAACGGCTTCCCTTCTTGAAAGGGCAATCCGCCAACGAACCTCGCGAGTATCTGTTTGCGGCCATTGATGATTTCTCCAGGGAGCTGTAGCCGGCGCCATCGGGAAAAGCCGTGCGGGTAATACCACTAAGATCCATTTGGCGGTCGATGATTATGGCTTGCCAGTCGAGTTTGAAATCACCGGTGGAGAAGTCAATGACAGTTTCGCAGTGTCTAATTTAATTTCCAAGCTGCCTGACGCGAAAGCGATTGTTGCGGAAAAGGGCTATGACAGCGAAAGTATACGGAAACAAATAGCAAAGATAAGGGTTCAAGCTGTGATGTCCAGAAAGTGCAGCTCATTGAAGAGTAAAGAAGATGTGAATTAGGATCTAGAATGCTTTTGCCCGGCTAAAGCAATATCGGACAATAATGGCATGACGATAAACTGAAGCGAGATTTTGTGAGTCTGGTAGCCATGGCATACAGATATCTGCGGTTATCTATGTGAAATGCTAACAAACTCTGAGAGTTCTCACATTTAATAGTATTACTTATAACTCAAACTCGATAATTTAGATTCATCTATTTTTAAAAAATAATCAAATACCAATTGACTACGATTACGGACTCCGGTTTTTGTAAAAATCGATTTTAAATGTTTTTTGATCGTTTCAGGACTTACAGTTAGCTGCTGCGCAATCTGTTTATTAGTGAATCCTTTTGTCACTAGTTTTATAATTTCGTACTCACACTTGGTGAGTACAACATCGCGTGGTGGAAAAGTACGGGAAGGATTCTGCCAACTGGACAGCACATCAAATATCTTACAGATTAACCGATGCGGGAACCATAGTTCCCCTCTATGTGCAACTACATGTATCGCCTTTTCAAATATCTTGTAATCGACTCCAATCTGCAAAAACCCAGATATGCGGTACTCGATAATTTCATCGATAAGCTCAGGCAGATTCTGCTCATAGAGCAAAATTATTTTAACTGCCGGCATCTTCTTCCTGATAACACGCAACTGCTCGACGACACGATCTACCGATAACTTCATATCGATCAATACGATATCCGGATAAGCTTTACCGAATTTATCGTCGATAACCGCTATTTCTTTGAAATTAGATTGGCTAATGTGAATGTGAGGCAATCTATCGGAATATTCGCTGAATTGATTATTCAAGCCCGCATGCTCAGTAATAACCCATAGACTCAGCACGCCACTATTATCATGCTCTGTAGTTGGGGATTTAAGCGCTAAGCGCGTTTTTGCCAGTTCCGTACGCAGATAGGGTAATTGCCTTTGTAACATCGCTAAATCACGCCGGTCGTTCCGGCGCCGATCATAGCGCGCTCGTTCGCACAACACCGATGAATCGCGCCGGTCGTACTGATGCTGCCGCCGATCATGCAAGCGCCGCTCGGAAGAAACAGGGTCAGCATAATATTGCTCTTGCGATTCCAGATTCGTTAGATATTGAATATCGATAGAAGACTTCAATTTCGCATTATTCCGTTAGTATCTAGATATTCATTTTTTACGATGTTTTTCTTATAGTACCTTCACATCGGCCGAACCTAGTAGCCTTTTCTTCTTGAATTTTTTATTTTATACCGCCGACAGTTGTAACAGATCAACTTCGATCCAAGTCAACTGGCTATAATCTCTGCAAAAGCAGGAATGCTCGGTTACAATCGATCATCGGAATCGAAAATAACCGAGGCTAAAATTTACTGCTGCTTTTGCTTGCGGATTGAGAAGCCAATCAAGCCAAGCCCCATCAGTAACATAGCATAAGTTTCAGGTTCCGGTACGGCGCTTACGCCGATTACAAAATCATCCCAATCGCCGAGAGAGCGATTAGATCCAGCGCTGTCATTGTAACCAAGCACATAAGCATAGGTTGTCGATCCGATCTGCATGTCCTTACCGATTAATCCAATCGATGTTCCTGCGTCCCAATTACCGCCATTGATCGCAAAATTACCTGGTGCGCCTTCAAACTTAAAGCTAAGCGGCCCGACCGTGCTGACAACTGAACTGATTGAGGTTCCAACAGGATTGGATTCAAGCAAGCTCGTTCCATTCAAGGTGTTATAGAATTTATCGACAAATCCGGATTCCTGACCCAAGTAAGTGTAAGTAACCGTTTCCGATCCCGGTCCTGTGAAGTCCAGATGTCCAAGATTTACTGACGAGCCAACCGGCAGTGTAGGAAAACCGGCGATGTTGTTAAAAGCCTCGGTCCGGGTTGCCGTTTCGGTAACGACAAATGAAAGGCCCGCATGCGCGGTACCGCCCATCATCATTGCCGTAGCCATCGCATATTGAATATATAAGCGCGTATTCATTTTTACTCCTAAAATTATTGGTTAATCAAAGCGAATTCACATCGTGCTCAATAGTGCATTCACAAGAGCATATTAGGCGGCAGACAGATTATTATCCATAGGAAGGCACTCCTTATTTTTTAACAAATTACTAGTCGTTTTTGACTAGTTTTTTAACAAATTACTAGTCGTTCTTGACTAGTATCATTAGTCGTTTTGTCCCAAAAATGTCATGCACCTGACTAGAAGAATGTTTAGTCCCGCAGTTGCTGAAATAATATACGAACAGCTATTGAGGAAGGAATTATGGGGCAGATATTGCATGGAAACGCCCGCATAACAGAGGCAACCCGTCGAATGAGACAACATAGTCAAGACTATTGCCTCCTCCAATCAGGACTATTTTCTCTTAAATGGAGTGCCCGGTTCTATTGGGCCGTCAGGAGCGGAATCGCGGGTTGCAGGGCATATAAGCAATCATCCAGTGGCAGGAGCGTATGCTGGTGGAAAGCCATACACATAGCTTCCTCTTCCTTTGTCAGGATAGTCAAAGCCAGTTCCTTCGGCTCCATCGGCGCATCGTGAACGAAGGCTCACTTTTTCCACTTTGCCACCGTTTTTGCATTGACCCCGTGGCGTTTTGCAAGAACCTTTAAGCTCTTTTGACTATGCTGTATCGCTCGACGGGTTGCCTCTGTCGTGATGAGAAATAGTATTTTCAAGATGACGCAATATTTTTTGATGAGTCAGTTGGCGGCTTTTGCGATAACTTCCCAAAATAGAAACCGGCCAGTATACCGATCATCCAGCCGCTCACGATCAAAATCGGCATCAAGTGTGAATCATTGGTGTCACGAAATCGTGTAATCAACAAACCCAGCGGCGCGGTGCCTATGAATATAAAAAAACAGGATAGGGTGGCGTTGCTGCTCCAACGGTACAGGCCGTAGGACAAAAGAAAAAATGGCACAATCATGATCAACTGCATAGACCAAGAAATACCGCTCCAGAGCAACCCGAATCCCAGAAATGACAATAAAAAGCCCCCTGCCAAGGCTAGCAGAATAATGAGCGTTTCTTTCCAATTATTACGATGATTCGACTCTACTTTCATTGTTTTTCCTCAGTGATTTTGTATAGTTTTGCTCCCCTGCAGCAATCCGATTCCAAATACGGCCATTACGATGGAAACAAAAGGATTCAACACATTCAGCAACGCGTAAGGTGCATAATCCAACGTTGGGATGCCCAAAGTGGCGACATAAAAAGTGCCTGCCGTTGTCCATGGAATAAGCCCTGCCGTCAGAGTGGAGCCTTCTTCAACCGAGCGCGACAGCACGGCTCGGTCCACCTCTCTCTCCTGGTATGCCCCCTTGAATAACTGGCAATTCAGAATAATCGAGATATACGCTTCACCCATTGCGATGTTACCGATCAGTCCGGACAAAATGGTAGTGGCGATTAACGTGCTGACCCGCCGGATGCGCGCGATGATATGCATCAGCAGGGCTTGCAAAAATCCGGCTTGATGCATGATGCCGCCGAGCGCCAATGCCATGATGGATAGCAGCAGCGTCCATGCCATGCTGTAGAGTCCGCCGCGCCCGAGCAAATCATCGATATTGGCAATTCCCGTGGTGCCGGGCGAGTTCAGCCACAGCGTATTGATCACATCGAGAGCATTTTTCTCTTGATAGAAAACGGCAATCAGCATGGCCAGGATGATACTGCATGTCATGCTGACTTCCGCTGCATAGCGCTTGATACTCAAACCGAACATCAGCAGCAGCGGCAACAAAGTCACCGACAGATTCAAGTGATAAGCGCCCGCCAAGGCTGAGCGGATTTCATCGATATGCGCTCTTGGCAAGGCATTGCCGCCGTAATACATACCCCAGCCGATAAAAATCACCAGAACAATCAGCAACGTAGGAATGGTGGTATACAGCATGGAGCCGATATGCCGGTACAAGCTCGTTCCGGCACTCATCGCCGCCAGATTGGTGGTGTCGGAAATCGGCGATAATTTATCGCCAAAAGTGGCACCGGAGACGATCATCCCGGCTACCAGCGGCAGCGGAATGCCCATCGTATCGCCGATACCGATCAAAACGACACCGATCGTGCCTACCGTACCCCAGGAAGTACCGGTAGCAACCGACATGAAACTGCACAGCAGCA
>CAYQZF010000205.1:0-4923 GCA_964421895.1 uncultured Nitrosomonas sp.
GCGATCCGGGCAAGATTGTTTTTTCCGGTGTCGGTAAAAATGCCGAAGAAATGCGTTTGGCGATGAATGCCAATATTCTGTGTTTCAATGTTGAATCCGAAGCCGAGCTGATCGTGCTCAATCAAATTGCAAAAGAGATGAGCAAGATTGCGCCTGTTAGCCTGCGCGTCAATCCAGATGTGGATGCCAAAACGCACCCTTATATATCAACCGGACTTAAGGAAAATAAATTCGGTGTTCCGGCCAAAGAAGCTGAGCGGATTTATCAATCGTCACATTTGTTTCCGCACATCCGCTTCACCGGACTGGATTGCCATATTGGTTCCCAGCTGACCGAGATTGAGCCTTTCCTGCAAGCCAGCAGTAAAATGCTCAAATTACTCGAAACCTTGCAATCGCAAGGCTTACAGATCGAACACTTGGATTTGGGCGGCGGACTCGGCATCCGCTACACCGATGAAACACCGCCGAGCATCAAGGATTATGTTTCCGCGCTGTGCGCCGGTACGCAACACATTAAACAGCGTCTGCTCATCGAACCGGGCCGGTCGCTGGTGGGAAATTCCGGCTTACTGCTGACGCGGATCGAGTACCTCAAACATACTCCGGCGCGTAATTTCGCGATTGTCGACGCCGCGATGAACGATCTGATGCGCCCGGCTTTGTACGATGCCTATCATGACATTCTCCCGGTGCATAAAAATGGCGGTGAAATCAAGAGCTATCAGGTTGTCGGTCCTGTGTGCGAAACCGGTGATTTTCTCGGCCATGACCGTAAACTCAGCCTGGATAACGGTGATTTGCTCGCCGTCATGTCGGCCGGTGCATATGGCATGAGCATGAGTTCGAATTACAATACCCGGCCGCGTGCTGCTGAAATCATGGTCGACCGCGATACCGTTCACGTCATCCGGCAGCGTGAAACAATCGATGAGTTGATTGCAACCGAGCAGATTCTGCCGCAATAAACCGCCATTTGGAGATGCTTTTAATTGTAATAACATGCCGCATCGCTTTATAAAAAACCCGTAATGACAAACCCATCCCTTATCGCCGATGAGCAGTATCAAGATCATATCCTGCAAGGTGTCTCGCGCACTTTTGCATTGACCATTCCGCAATTACCTGAGGCGTTGCGCCGCGTGATCGGCAATGCGTATCTGTTATGCCGTATTACCGATACGATTGAAGACGATAGCGCATTGACCAACGAGCAGACCCGGGAGTTATCCGATATGTTCGCCGAGGTCGTGTGTGGCAACGCATCAGCAGAAGAATTTGCGCACAAACTCTATCCACTGCTTTCCAGTCATACCATTCCGGCAGAGCATGATCTCATCAAGAATACGCCGGCCGTCATTCGCATTACACACAGCTTTAATCCTGCGCAACGCCGCGCCCTTGAGCGCTGCGTGCGCATCATGGCGAAAGGCATGGCGGATTATCAGGAAACCGAATCCCTGGACGGATTGAAAGATTTATCCGAAATGAATCAATACTGTTACTACGTCGCTGGTGTCGTCGGTGAAATGCTGACTGAACTATTTTGTGATTACTCGAAAGATATCGATGCACACAAACCCACGTTGATGAAGCTGTCGGTCTCATTTGGCCAGGGATTGCAAATGACGAACATTCTTAAAGACATTTGGGATGACCGTAAGCGCGGTGCTTGCTGGTTGCCACAAGATATTTTTGTAAAAAACGGATTCGATCTGCATGACTTGCAACCCGGTACATCCAATGAGAAATTTCAAGCCGGACTAGCGGAATTATTAGCGGTAGCCAAATGCCATTTGCAGAATGCACTTATTTATACCAGCCTGATCCCGCCGCAAGAAAAAGGGATTCGCAGGTTTTGTTTATGGGCGATCGGAATGGCCATCCTAACGTTGAACAAAATCAATCAACACCGCGATTTCTCAGAAGGCTCTCAAGTCAAAATCAGCCGCCGCAGTGTCAAAGCCACCATTATTACAACCAGTTTGTTTGCGAGCCAGGATTGGATACTGGAATTCTTATTTAAGCTGACTTCCCGGAATCTTCCTGAAATCGATATCGATAAAATCGCATTCTTGCAAGTGAAGTAAAGAGTAAGCAATGTGTTGCATCCACTCCACTCCCAGTTAGTTCTCAATTAAACACTTCAACGCATGACAAAATCATTGGTCACAGGCGCAACGGGATTTTTAGGCTCCGCGGTTATGCGGTGCTTGCTTGCGGCCGGGCATGAAGTTCGCGTTCTGGTCAGACCGGAGAGTGACCGGCGCAATCTTGAAAATTTTTCTGTTGAAGTCTTCGAAGGCGATTTACGCAACCATCAATCACTCAGGAATGCAGTACACGGCTGCGATAATCTGTTCCACGTTGCCGCCGACTACCGACTTTGGGTTCCGGATCCCGCGACCATGTACGAAATCAACGTTAACGGTACGCGCGACCTGATCTTGGCCGCTCATGAGGGTGGTATCCAACGCATTGTGTATACCAGCAGTGTAGCGACACTCGGGTTGAACGCGGACGGCTCACCGGCCAATGAAGACACGCCGTCCGATTTTGCGCGCATTCTGGGACATTACAAGCGTTCCAAGTACCAAGCAGAAAAATTGGTTAAGCAATTGACCAATGATCACCATTTACCGCTGGTGATTGTCAATCCATCAACGCCTATCGGCCCCGGTGACGTGCGCCCTACCCCGACCGGACGCATCGTACTGGATACTTTGACGGGCCGCATGCCTGCCTATGTCAATACTGGCCTTAATATTGCGCATGTCGATGATATTGCGCAAGGCCACTTACTGGCTTTCCAGCATGGAAAACCTGGGGAGTGCTACATCCTGGGCGGCGACAACATGACACTACTGCAGATTCTGCAAGTAATTGATGAAATCAACGGAACACGAAGAAATCGCATCAATATACCGATAAGCATCATGCTTCCGATGGCATGGCTCATGGAAAAAACCGCAACCTTCACGGGCACTGAACCGCGCGCAACGCTCGACAGCATTCATATGGCCAAGAAATTGATGTTTTTCTCCAGCGCAAAAGCAAAACGGGAATTAGGTTATCAGCACCGGCCAGCGATTGCAGCGCTTGAAGATGCGGTCAGATGGTTTAAGGAGAATAATTATTGCAATTAGGTGTTTAGTCCCACAGTATGCTGGAATCATATACGAACAACTACGGGGAAGGAATTATCGGACAAATTCAGCATGGAAGCATCCGCACGATGGAAGCGGTGCACCGAACAGTACAATATAGTCATTTGGAATGGGATATAAGGAAACACATTGCCTTCCGGCCGTCTTATTACATCCTTTGCATGGCTGTCTACCCATGTGTGCGCTTGTGCTTTGTGTACCATTCGCGGGCAATGGCTTCTAAGCTATTGGCGGTAGCTTCCTTGGCTTTCTGCTTGCTGATCTGGCGATCAATGGACGGATCGATATTGCTGGATAGCTTGGCACGTTCAGCTTGTGCAAGCTGCCTTGCCTGCTTTAACTCCACCACAGGATAAACGCCAAGGGATAAGGATTTCTCCTTGTCATGAATCTTATAGCGCAGCCGCCAATACTTGCGGCCATCTTCATAAACCCAAAGATACAGCCCTTGGCCATCGTGGAGCTTGCGTATTTTGGAACCTTCAGCAGCCGCATTCTTGCAGGCTAGATCAGTCAATAATTCCTTGATAGCCATAATGTGGTAACTTTTTGTGTGGTAAGAATTATTACCACACTTTTTTATTGGATTCTAGCGGATTGTTGTGGACTGTTACGGAAAGCAAGTTGCTTGTGAATAAGGTATTTCTTTATACTTTGTGGATCAGTACGGAAGTGTACAGATTTTGAAATGGCGGAGGCGGTGTCTTATTATTCAATGTTTCACCATGTTTCATATGTAACCATAACCAGTTGTTGATTAAGTAAATTAAATTTTTTGTTGTTCCAAATTGCTTCATAAGCTATCATCAAATCCCAATCGTTTTGATGGGATCATTGATGGGAAAAATCAAGTCTGCCATATCGGCTCTAGGTGTTAAGAAACTCTCCAAAACGCCCGGCATGCACGCTGTTGGGGGTGTTTCAGGCCTATACCTTTGCGTCAATGTGAGTCCTGCTTTATCCGCGAATATGAATCCCACTTTCGCAGCCTCCTGGATCTATCGCTACTCATTTTCTGGCCGCCGCCGCGATATGGGATTAGGCAGTTATTCCGATTTCTCATTGGAAGAAGCCCGCCATAAAGCCAGCAACTATCGCAAGCAGGTTTTAGAGGGTATAGATCCCCTGGAAGACAAACAAAAGCAAGCTGATGTTCACAAGAAAGCGCATATCAAGCGCGTCACCTTTCAGCATTGTATCAATAGTTATCTGGATGCGCATGGCGATGCCTGGAAAAATGCAAAACATAGAGCGCAATGGCGAAGCACGCTTGAAACTTATGCTTGCCCGGTTATTGGCAATCTGAATGTGGCTCATATTGATGCCGGTTTAGTGCTGAAAGTATTAGAACCAATATGGAAAACCAAAACAGAAACCGCAACCCGGCTACGAGGACGTATCGAAAGCATTCTGGATTGGGCCACGGTCAGAGGTTTCCGGGAAGGTGAGAATCCCGCTCGCTGGAAAGGACATCTCGATAAGCTGCTGCCATCCCCAGCTAAGATTGCCAAGGTGAAACATTTCACCGCATTACCCTATAAAGAAATCCCCCAATTTATGCAGCAATTGCGCAGTCAACCCGGCATTGGTGCTGCTGCTCTTGAGTTTGCCATTTTAACCGCAGCCCGCTCTGGTGAAGTCCGGGGTGCGTTATGGTCAGAAATAAATTTAGCTGAACGATTATGGTTGATACCTGGTGATCGAATGAATGACCCCGCCCCAAGGGGCGAGGTATCAGAGCTGTGATATGTGGGAA
>CAYQZF010000206.1:0-4919 GCA_964421895.1 uncultured Nitrosomonas sp.
TCTGGGCGGAACTTGGCGGTGAATTGCTCTACGGCGCGGAAATTGCTCATCCCGACATCCCTTGGGGGATTGATGCTCAGGAGCTGATGCTTCTGATGCACATGGCGAAAATGGAATTGCCGGATGCCTTGCGCGCTGCGACAGCCAAAGCTGGGCAGCATTTGGGAGTGCCGCTGTTAGGCACGATTCAGCCCGGCGCGCCGGCGGATTTGATCGCCATTCAAGGCGATCCGGCGCAGCACTTGAAGCGTCTCGAGTATCCCGGTCTTGTGATTTCTGGTGGCCGGATTATCGTCAATCATTTTATTTTTCCGGATTAACGCTGCGCTTTAGCTGAATACGTGCAATTTTTTGCACAGTTTATTTTTTATCATCAATGACACTTTTTCCGCCTGTGCGGAGGGAGTTCTTTTGTCTCCAAAGTATCCGTAACTTATTGTAACTGCGACAATTTACCGCATTGACCCAGTATTTGTATTGATCAATACTGCCGATACGTTGGCCAACGCTGGAAGCGCGAGATTATTTTCCGCGCGTTAATAATTAAACATTGATAGGGTCGCTTATGAAAAAAATAGCAACAAAAAATACATTGAAATACGCACTGCTTCTTGCTGGCATGACAGCTCTGCCCGCTATGGCGCACATCGGCTATGGCAATCGTGATTTCGGCACTTTAACAAATATCGGAGATACCGCAACACTTTCGAATAACGCCGCTACCGGTAACTTCGGCTGGATCGACGGCACCGATGCCGACTGGGGTGATTCCCATAAGACTCGAGCTTATCGCTTCAATTTGACCGAGGAACATGATGTCAAGATCTCATTTCACGGCCAGACCTACGGTACAGTGACGAATGCATTGACTAATCCTGGTTTTTCGCTGTATCAGGGTCTAGCTCATAACACACTGGAAAACCCTGGACCACTTCCATTGGCATCGGATTATGACTCTGCAGTTGGGTCGGTTTTCATTCGTGATACAGCAGCAGGTGCTGGCAACACTGAGGGCTCATTTAAAGCATTAGCAAGCTGGAGCATTACCAATGATAGCGATCCACTGGCGCTTTCTCCCACAAACTTTACTTTTGTCGGTGCTGCTTACGATGGCAGCATAGATTACGGCACTGGCACCATTCCATACGGCGATGGTATTGCTGATGGTGTAGTTACACAGATCTTTCATCTGTTGCCTGGCTTTTACTCGATATTTGCGGGGGGAACGGACTACAGTCAACAGACTGGTTTGGGGACCTGGGGAGTTGGCGGTGATTTAACCTACGGCGTTGAGGGTGTCGTTTCAGTCGTGCCGGAGCCGGAAACCTATGCCATGTTGCTTGCTGGTCTGGGTTTGTTGGGCGCCAGTGCGAGACGCCGCCGTATCGGTTGACAGTACGGTCTAATTTATAGCCAGGTCGCTCCGGCTATTCGTACTTTATAGAGCCCTGTATCTTGCTACTTCTACCTCCCATGCTTGATACCGGGTTTTTGCTACACATTTTTTATACATAAAAATGAATTTTCGCGCTCAGCATAATGGCGCTATCTAAGGGAGATATATTATAAAAATGAAAAACAATAGCCTAGCTTTAAAAGAAATAACAATCGCGTTGATACTAGGGTACAGCATCAGTGGTAATGCTTTAGGTCATGGTGGTGTCAATGATGGCGATGGTTCGGTCACAGCAGTGCCGGGATTACCCGCATGCCAGATAATAGCAGCTGCCCGATTGTTCGATGGTGTCAATTTTCCACAAGACAACATGGCGATACTGATTGAAGGTGACAGTGTCAAGCAAGTGGGTACCTTGATCGATCTCAGCGGATCGTGCGCCAATCAGATCAATTTGGGTGATGCGACCATTTTGCCCGGATTTATCGAATCGCATGCGCACATCACATTTCAGAATGTGGATAAAAATGCGGTGTTGGAGCATGGTATAACAACTGTTCAAGACACTGGCGGACCTTTGATGGCTCAAGAAGGCGGAGGAGGAAAGCTGCGTTTATTGAGTGCCGGTCCCATTATTCAAGCGATTGGCGGTTATCCGTTGAACATTTTCGGTGGTGGCGATGGCGGTTACGATAAAATCGGTATTCAAGTAGCTTCAACCACCGAAGCGGAGAAAGTCGTCACCGATCTGGTAGCCGGTGGCGCCACAGCGATTAAGATCGCTTTGGAATCCGGCGGCGAGACCGGAGCACCGTGGATGCAGCCGCACGATGGTCCGGTACCGGCCACTCCCTGGCCGATCATGTCTCAAGAAATAGCCAGCGCAATCGTGGCTAAAGCGCATACTTTAGGGAAGCGTGTCATCGTGCATGCCGGCGAGAATACTGGATTTGAAAGGGCATTGAATGCCGGAGTTGATGAATTTGCGCATATTCCTTGCGGTGAAATCAGAGAGGAATTATTACAGCGCGCGGTGGATCAAGGTGTTACTTTCGTGACCACCATCGATACGCTGGCGTCTTGTGTGAATACAGCTACGGGCAAGGGAATCCACGCCAATACGGCGATTTTGGCAGGTAAGGGAGCTAAATTTATTTATGGTTCCGAAATTGGCCATGACAATGTGCCATGGGGAATTAACGGTGAAGAATTTCATATGATTCTGCATTTAACCAGCGGAGAATCGATTGATTTTACTGATGTGGTCAATGTATTTAAAGCCGCGACCGGCAAGGCCGGAGAACATTTGGGTTTAGCCCCGCTCGGCACATTGGTGCCAGGTGCTCCGGCCGATGTGATTGCGGTAAAAGGCAATCCGTTCCAGAAATTCAAGCTTCTGGAATATCCGCAATTGGTCATTTCCGGCGGACGCACGATCGTCAATAAGTTTATCAATCAGTCATCAGCCGCCAGTATCGATTGCTTTCTTACTTGGGCGGAAGGGAAGTATCCGGAGTTGTTATCACCGGCAGGTGCTGCAACTGTAGTTTCAGGCCTTTACAGCTATCGCTATTATCCCAAAACGCAAATTTATGTAGGTATTGCCTTAGCGGATAATCATGTTTATTTGATGAAGCAAGCCGATGGATTACTGCAAGATGAAGGTCCTCTAGCGAATTGGTTGCCGGTTTCTGGATGTCAATAAATTTCTATTTTTTAAGATTTTTTCTGACTTCTTAAACAAAAACGGCAACCTGAAGGTTGCCGTTTTTACTTATTCTAATGAAACTTAGAAACGGAAGTTATATTGAACGTAGAAAAGATCGGCATTGATTCCTGGCCTTTGTTTCTGCAGGAATTCGCCACTGAATAGTTTCGAGTATCCAATCAAAACATCTTGGTGACGATCTAAGTGGAAGTTAGCACGAAAATCCATCTCGTCGCCAACGTGACTGCCGGATTGACCGGTAATGTCCCGCATGGTCGCTACGCCCCCTGCGTTGTATAAGTAGTCGCGTGAATTTGCCAGATAGAACCGGTGGTACTGAGAAATAAATGTGAACCACGGCATCGGATGCAATGTGAATTGCGCATTGAAATCGTGAATATTTTGCCGTCCAACACGGTCAATGAACCCCATGTAATAGTGACCGAACGGGAACAGCTGATTAAAGGTATTGCTTCTGCCGTCTTTAGAATTACTGTCGCCTGATGCGAAGTCATAGCGTATCCAGCCTTGCGGATTCATTGGTAGTGGCAGACGATAACCCACACCGGTTGCCACAGCAAAAGCCGAAACATCGAGGTTAGAACGCTGACCGAACTGATACATGCCTTCAAATTCATACAGCAAGTTATCAAAATTACCCGCTAGGCGACCACCGAGTGTATGAGTATCAGCGTTACCCTGCAGAATATTTCCCGCTAAAACGTTGGCAGTGGAAACAGCACGATCGTTTAATAAACTCAGGAAATAGAGATCGATAATGTGGCCCGGTTTTGGTTTGTTCGTAGCCCATAAGCCGAAGAAGTTTTGCTGGGTATCCCAGTTATCAAACTTATTAACCTCGGTGATCATCGGACGAACCCAGAATGCATCCAAATCCCATTCCGCCGTGCGCCAGAAGGTTTTGACACCTTGGAATGTTCTACGCGTGTTGACCCAATCCAGTGTGGAAATCAAACGTTGCGAACCATACATTAGCTCTTGGCGGCCGAAACGAATATAAACAGGACCATTATTGACACTGGCCAATTTAACGTCGGCAAACAGGTTGAGCATATCAGTGTGATTTTGATCTGTTACAAGTGGAGGTAAATCAGATCCTTGAATGCGCGCATCCAAGAATTCGGCGAACAATCGCACATTATCCCGGTACCATAAATCGGCATGGAATCTCGTGCGGAACAAGTGGAAGCTATTGTCGGTACCAGTGTTGTTCAGACGGCTATCCGTTTCATTTACATAGCGATACCAGAAGCTGCCGCCAAACGATAATAGCCAATCATCCGCGAAGCGGATTCTTTTTAACGGATCAAAAATATTTTTTTCATGCCCCGGTGTGTCCAGATAACGGAAATCGATGTCAAATGAAGGTGTTGTCAATAATGCAAACGGTGCGTATGGTGCAACTGGGGGTTTTTCCCGCTTGTTACTGGTTACCAGATCCAGCAATGAATAGTAACCTGGACCGGTTGGAGGTAACAGGAATAAACCTGGACGTGACGCTGCAGTGACTGGCGGTACCTTGGACTTATCAAATTTGCCGTCAGCAGCTTTGGGCGCTTCGGCGGTTTTGGGTGCTTCAGCAGCTTTCGGTGTGAGTGTATTCTCTGCTGCAGGAGGATTTGCATGAACCTGCAGTGCTATTCCCACCCCCAACAAGCCGATACCGAGTTTTATCAACCCCTGCCGTACGTTTTCTACCAGAACGGTCCCACGCTTATTGTGGGAAAATGTTGAGAAAATGAAGGATCTCGAGTTATTCATTAATAAGCTCCGTCGTTAATAATCCAGGTTTGT
>CAYQZF010000207.1:0-4899 GCA_964421895.1 uncultured Nitrosomonas sp.
TTGGCGAAGCGGCCTTTGCCGTCGCGGTAAGCGACGATGTTGTGCGCGATTTTGCTGCTCAGTCCAGCCACATAGCGCAACAATGCCGGGGAGGCGGTGTTGACATCGACACCGACGGCGTTGACGCTGTCTTCCACTACCGCGTCGAGCGATTGCGCCAGCTGGCCTTGATTGACGTCGTGTTGATACTGGCCGACGCCGATCGATTTCGGATCGATCTTGACCAGTTCGGCTAGCGGGTCTTGCAAGCGCCGCGCGATCGATACCGCACCGCGCAGCGACACATCCAGATCCGGCAATTCTTCCGACGCGAGTTCGGATGCGGAATATACCGACGCACCCGCCTCCGACACCATGATCGACGTCAGCTTGAGCTGCGGATAACGCTTGATCAGCTCCTTCGCCAATTGATCGGTCTCGCGCGATGCGGTGCCGTTGCCGATGGCGATCAGCGATGCCTGATGCCGATCCGCCAGTTGTTGCAATGTGTGCAATGCACCGTCCCAATCGTTTTTCGGCGCATGCGGGTAAATCGTCGCGGTTTCGAGTACTTTGCCGGTGGCGTCGACCACCGCCACTTTCACGCCGGTGCGCAAGCCAGGATCCAACCCGATGGTCACGCGCGCCCCGGCGGGAGGAGCGAGCAGCAGAGCCTTGAGATTCTGCGCGAACACACGGATCGCCTCGGTTTCCGCATGCTCCTGCAAGTTGCCCATCAATTCGGTTTCCAGGTGCGAAAAGATTTTTGTGCGCCAAGCGGCGCGCGCCGTGTCGATCAGCCAGCTGTCCGCTGCACGGCTCTGGTCGCGGATGTTGAATTGCCGCGCGATCTGCTGTTCGCAAGGATTGAGTGTCAAGTTGCGGGCTTTTTCCTCCAATTCGGAATCGAGCAGCAGCTTGATCTTCAACACCCCTTCACGTTCCCCGCGCAGCAACGCCAGCGCGCGATGCGACGGGATTTTCGTGATGGCTTCACTGTAATCGTGGTAATCGGTGTATTTGGTATCGCCGTCCTTTTTGTCCTTGGCCACTTTCGCGGTCAGTACGCCATGCATGCGCAAATAATCGCGCAAGGTTTGCAACAGCGGCGCATGCTCGGCAAAGCGCTCGATCAGAATATGCTGCGCACCTTCCAACGCGGCGGCGGCGTCGACCACGCCGGGATTGTCGCCTTCCTCGGTGGTGAACGGCGCTTTCAGATACTTCGCCGCTTCAATGAGCGGATCGAGGCGCGGATCGTTCAGCAAAGTATCCGCCAGCGGCTGCAAACCCGCCTCCATCGCAATCTGCGCCTTGGTGCGGCGCTTTTTGCGGTACGGCAAGTACAAATCCTCGAGCAATGCCTTGTCCGTCGCATGCGTCAGCGCATCGAGCAGTGGTGGCGTCATCTTGCCGAGCTTCTCAATCGCTGCAATGATCGCCGCACGCCGCTTCTCCAACTCGCGCAAACTATGCAAGCGCTCCGCCAGCAACCGCAACTGCGCATCGTCCAACCCGCCAGTCGCCTCCTTGCGGTAACGCGCGATAAACGGCACCGTCGCACCGTCGTCGAGTAATTGGACGGTGGCCTGGATTTGTGAATTTTTGACGGCAAGCTCGATGGCAAGGCGTTGTTCGATGGAAGGTAGCATGGGGTTGTGTTTTGGTGATTGAATGCGGGGTAGGGATAGTAAACCAAGTTATCGCGTAATCGCAATCGATCGCAGAATTGACTCTGGGAATGATAGTAGGTTGGGGTGACGATAGGAACCCCAACGATTTACGCGATGGTATGATGTTGAAGGTTGCTAACTCGCTGCAGCATAAGGTGCTTTGCGACGATTCCGGCAGTGAACCAAGACTGCTCGATGAGTGAGTAAAAAATGACTAATCGGACTGTACTCCAGTAAGAAACAAAAACAGCACGATCAGGATTTGGCTGCCGCTGAGATGACCATGAAACGAGCTGTGCAAAGAGCGCGTGAACGAGCGAAACGTATTAGGGCAGAGGTTGTGGTTTTGGAAGATGGTCGAATTGGGGAAGAGAAATAGAATATGTGCGTATGTGATTGTATCGTTGGATTGGTTACCAGTATCAAGAAGGCCGAAAGCTTCGAATCCTGCTACTGGTTGGGGCAATTATAGAACAATCGGAATGTATAGAAAGACTTAACCGACAAACACCCGAAAGGCGCAAGAACATCAAGGTAGTAACTTTATGATCAGGAAGTTTAAGCTCATTGGCAATCTCGGCATTTTCAAGAACTTCGATTGGGATAAAGAAGTACTTGATAAGAGTGGGAAGTCTGTTGATTTCAAAGAGATTAATATTGTTTATGGCAGGAACTATTCTGGCAAAACCACTCTTTCCCGGATTTTTCGGGCAATGGAAAACGGCGAGCTTTCTGACAAATTTGAACAACCATCTTTTACTGTTTCCTTTTCTGATAACACTCAAGTTACTCAGAATAGCCTGACGATCCCCAGCAAACAGGTTCGGGTATTTAACGAAGATTTCGTCAAGGATAATCTGCGATTTATTACAAATCCTGACGATAGCATTGAATCCTTTGCTATTCTGGGTGATGACAACAACAAGATTGAAAAAGAAATCGAAGTACTCCAAGCCGAGCTAGGCTCAAAGGTGGAAAGGCAAGAAACAGGTTTATATGCTCAGCAGACATCAGCTAAAGCGGCATATGGAAAAGCATTTCAAGAACATAAGAAAGCCAATGATGCCCTCGAAGATCAACTGAAAACTAAAGCCACCGACAAAACAGTTGGTATACGCTACAAATCAGATCGATTCGGCAATCAGAATTACGATATTCGGAATATCAAGTCAGATATTGGGGCAATCAAGGCTGCAAATTATCAACCACCAACAAGTGAGGAGCTGGCACAACATGAAAAGCTGATTTCAGAAAAAACGCTCCCAGCTATTCCTCCTTTCAGTTCACCCAATCTCAATTTCCAGGACTTGGCGATGAGAACTGAAGCTTTTGTGACCAGGAAAATTACCGAGTCGGACAAGATCGAAGAACTGGTGAAAGATGCTGTTCTAAATCGCTGGGTGAATGAAGGTCGAACCTACCATAAGGGCAAGCGGGAAAAATGTGCGTTCTGCGACAACTTCATCTCGGAAAATCGCTGGCAGGAACTGGAAAAACATTTTGATGAAGAATCAGATCAGCTTGAAAAGGATATTGATACCCTGATTAATATGATCGATATGGAAAAGAATATGACAGATTCCGCTTTATTCATTGATAAAGCCAAGTTCTATTCCAAATTCCATAATCAACTTGGTGAACTGGTCAAAGTTCAAAAATCGGCTGTTGACAACTACAGGCATTCTCTTGATGCATTAACTTCCCAGCTAGAAGCCAGAAAAAAAGACATTCTGAATCAGAAGCCTTTTGAAGGGCCACTTGAGAAGCCTTTTGAAGGGCCACTTGATACCTCTAATGATCTGGTAGCTGTATGGAAGTCCTATGAAGAAATTCGAGTCGAATCAGATAGCTTTTCTACTTCGTTAAACGCCGAACAGATGAAGGCGAAAGAAGCTTTGCGATTAAAGGAAGTTTCAGATTATCTCATTACCATCCGGTACCAAGAGCAGGTCGCCACGATTGATAGTCTTAAGATTAAATGTGATGAAAGTGAACAAGAGAAGAGTCGTATCGATGGGGAGATAACTCAGAAAGAAGAAATAGTCATGTCGAAAAAGCGCGAACTGAACGATGAGGAAAAAGGCGCAAAGAAAGTCAACGAATATTTAAACAACTTCTTTGGGCATCAGTTTCTTACACTTGAGGCTAGAAAGGAAGAAATCCCGGGAGCGGTATCAAAGCGAATTCGCTTTGAAGTCGTCCGGGATGGCAAAAAGGCATATCATCTGAGCGAGGGCGAATGCAGTCTGCTGGCCTTTTGCTATTTTCTCGCGAAACTCGATGATATCGACACCAGGGATTCGAAGCCTATCATCTGGATTGATGACCCAATATCATCCCTTGACGGTAATCATATCTTTTTTGTTTATAGTCTTTTAAATGCAGAGATCGTTTCCGGCGGAAGATTCGAGCAATTGTTTGTATCAACGCACAACCTTGACTTTATGAAATATTTGAAGAGATTAAATGGCAAGTATCTTGGTATAGATGGGAAGCAAAAGGATTATCAAAAAGGTTATTTTGTAGTTGTACGGCGAGACAAGGTATCAACTATTGGGATAATGCCAAAATATCTAAAGGAATACGTAACTGAATTCAACTATCTATTTCATCAGATACACAAGTGCGCGGCAATCGACTCTATTGATGATAGCAACTATACAACCTTTTATAATTTCGCGAATAACGCCCGAAAATTCTTTGAGATTTACCTCTATTACAAGTATCCAGATGAGGGAATGACAGAAGCAACGCTGAGTCGTTTCTTTGATCAAGAAAAGATTCCTGCCGTTTTGACAGACAAAATCAATAACGAATATTCCCATTTGTGTGGCATATTTGAGCGTGGTTCAACACCCGTTGAAGTTCCAGAGATGCAGAAAGCCGCAAAGCAAATCATCAAAAGACTGAAGAATGATCATGAGCAATACTCAGCTTTGCTAAAGAGCATCGGCGAATCTAATGAGCCAGAGGTACAAGCGTGACTCATACTCACCAACTTCCACAATTCGATTTCAATCCGACCATCGCTCACGAAGCGATGAAGATTTGGAAAAAAAGTTTATGGTATAGAAGTGCATTTCAAAGCCAAATGCAGCTATTGGTCGCAACTGGATTTGCAAACTGCTAGAAATGTACCATGAAATACCAGCCGCCCTACACAATTACCCCGGCAATCGTAAATCTGGTCGTTGCAATCAGCGAAAAGATCGGCCGCTACACCGTGCTGGCCGAACAGAGACTGACG
>CAYQZF010000208.1:0-4894 GCA_964421895.1 uncultured Nitrosomonas sp.
ACAAGGCGCTGATTCTTGCCAAAATAAGAAGCAGAATCGTGATGCCGCCGGATTTGCCAGGTAACCCGGTTGTGGAGTTTAATGTTACCTTGCTTCCGGACGGTGATGTTCTCGATGTCAAGTTAATCAAAAGTAGCGGACACGCATCTTTTGACAGCGCGGTCGAGCGCGCCATCTTCTTGTCCAAACCGCTGCCATTACCGCCAGATCCCGGGCTGTTTAACGAGTTCCGCAATCTGAATATTAAAGTGCATTATCGTGAATGATTGTTATAATCAACCGGTAATTTTTTGTTTTTTGAAAATTTAATCGCTATGTTAATTTATTGGTTCAAGTCTATCCGTAGTGTATGGATTCTGCTGTTGTGCCTGATCAGCTTACATTCGCATGCACAACTAAATATCGAAATTTTTGGTGGCGGTGCATCGCGTATTCCGATTGCGATCGTTCCTTTTGCCGATGAAAATAAACTGCAGCAAAGCATCACGCCGATCATCGGCGCCGATTTGCAGCGTACCGGCCTATTCAAGTTGGTCGATCCCGCCGGCTTATCGCCGCATGCGCCAGTGGAAGTCGTATATGCTGACTGGGCTAACCGCGGCGCGAATGCATTGGTGATTGGACGGGTAGTTGCGCTATCCAGCGAGCAGGTGGAAATACAGTTTCGTTTAATGGATGTTGCCAAGAAGTCGCAGTTGACCGGTCTGGCGATCACGGTTCCCACGACACAATTGCGCGCGGCGGCGCATCGTATCGCCGATGTCATTTACGAAGCATTGACTGGTGATGTGGGCGTTTTCAGCACACGGATTGCGTACGTGCTCAAGCGCGGCAACAAATATGCCCTGCAGGTGGCTGATTCCGATGGTTATAACGCGCAATCGATCATTGAATACACCGAACCGATTATTTCACCGGCATGGTCGCCGGATGGCGGTCAGTTGGCTTATGTTTCCTTCGAGAATAAAAAACCGATCGTGTATGTGCAGACATTGGCAACGCGTGAACGCAGAGCGGTGGCCAGTTTCAAAGGCAGCAACAGCGCCCCGGCTTGGTCTCCCGATGGTAAGAGATTGGCTGTAGTGCTGTCCGGACAGGGCGGATCGCAAATTTTCCTGGTCAATGCGGACGGCAGCGGTTTGCAACGTTTGAGCAAAAGCTCTGGGATCGATACCGAGCCGAGTTTTTCTCCCGACGGCCGGTACATTATGTTCACATCCGATCGCGGCGGCAGCCCGCAAATTTACCGCATGCCGGTAACCGATTCGGAATCCGGCAATGCCGAACGGCTTACTTTTGAGGGCAGTTACAATGTCAGCCCGGATTATAGTCGTGACGGTAAAAGCTTCACTTTCATCCATCGCAATAATGGCCAATTTAACGTAGCGGTTCAGGAAGTCGGTTCGCGTCAGGTACAAATACTGACAAATTCCAAGTTCGACGAATCTCCCAGCTTTGCACCGAATGGCAAGATGATCTTGTATGCAACCGAGATTAACGGGCATGGTATATTATCCGCTGTTTCCAGAGACGGGCAGACGAGGCAGCACCTGTCAGTTCAAACGGGAGATATCAGAGAGCCGGCGTGGGGACCCCTACCGAAATGGAAGTAATTCGCAATTTTTAATCACAAGGAGTTAATAAATGAGAAAGATATTAGGTGTTTCATTGATCGTTCTGCTATCGGCGTGCGCCAGCCAAACCACGCAGCCTGAAGTAGACGATCTCGCCGCAGGCTCAGGCAGCGGTAGCGGCATGAGCAGCAGCGATTTGGGCGGAAGCGGTGGGGGTCGGCCCGGCTACTTCAGTCAACTGAACGATCCGAACAGTGTTTTGTCGCAACGTAGTGTTTATTACGACTATGATAGCTATACCGTCAAAGGCGAATACCGCGAACTGGTAATGGCACATGCTCGGTTTTTGCGCGACAACGCCAGCGCCAACGTAATCCTGCAAGGAAACACCGATGATCGCGGCAGCCGCGAATACAATCTGGCTTTAGGACAACGCCGCGCCGATAGCGTCAAGAACATGATGACGTTAGCCGGTGCTCGCGATGCGCAAATTGAATCCGTCAGTCTGGGGGAAGAGAAACCGCGCGCAATGGGACAGGGCGAATCCGCTTGGAGTCAGAACCGCCGCACCGACATCCTGTACCGGGGCGAATAAACATGCTGATACGCGCTTTCCTTTTGCTGGTATTGCTGAATAGTAATGTCAGCCATGCCACATTGTTTGGCGATGATGAAGCACGCGAACAGGTTAATGCATTACGTAAACAGGTTAAAGAAATGGAAGCGCGTATTGCCAAGATGGAGCAAGCGCTGAATAGCCAGGCATTGCTGGAACTCTACAGTAAAGTTGAAACACTGGAACAGGAGCTGGGTAAGCTGAACGGGCAGATAGAAATGCTGGGCAACGATAATGCGCTATTGCAAAAGCGGCAGCGGGATTTCTATATCGATCTGGATAACCGGTTACGCGCGATTGAGCAGCCGGACAAGCGAACCCCTTCTTCTCATCATCCGACGCCTAAAAGCACGCCGCACAGTATGATCGAGTCTGCGCCAAAAGAACGGCATGCGGCTGTAGTACCGGCCGATGTGGCAGCCGCAACGGAATCATCATTTGCCGCTGAAACGGATTCTGCGGTGGCTGCGGATTCCGGTCCGGTAGCGGCAAATGAGCCGGCACTCGCCGGTGCAACAGAAAACAGCGCGTATAAAGGAGCGTATGATCTATTCAAGAATGGTGAATACGCTAACGCGATCGCGCAATTTGAAAGTTTCCTGGAAAATTACCCGCAATCCAGCTTGGCGCCGGGCGCTGCTTATTGGATCGGCAATGCGCGCTATGCGCTGCGGGACTATCAGTTGGCGATCGATGCGCAGAAAAGATTGATTAGCAAATACCCGGGCAGCAATAAAGTGCCGGATGCCTATTTGAATATCGCTACCAGTCAGCTGGAAATGGGCGATAGCAAAGCAAGTAAACATACGCTGGAAAATATATTGGCGAAATATCCGCAAAGCGATGCGGCAAAAAAAGCCAAGCAACGCTTGGTTAACATCAAATAAATTCTTCGCCTGAATCAATAGTCGGCCGATCGCTGTTTTCCGCATTACCCGCAAAACCCTATAATCTGTTTTTTCCTCCGAGCGATCCATCATGATGCAAGCGTTAGACACAACAGTCTTGCGTATCAGTGAAATTTTCTTCTCCTTGCAAGGCGAAACCAGCCGGATCGGTTTGCCGACCGTTTTCGTGCGTCTGACGGGCTGTCCTTTACGTTGCGGCTATTGCGATACGGCGTATGCCTTTAGCGGCGGTGAGAATCGTTCGATAGCGGAAATTTTGCACCAAGTCGCCCGGCATAAAACGAATTACGTCACGGTCACCGGCGGTGAGCCATTGGCGCAGAAAGCATGTTTAGTCTTGTTGACGGCGTTATGCGACGCGAACTACTCGGTATCGTTGGAAACCAGCGGTGCATTGGATTTATCCCATGTCGATGCACGGGTATCGAGGATCATGGATATCAAAACACCCGGTTCGGGTGAGGTTTCCAAAAATAACTGGAATAATCTCGATTGCCTGACGCCACACGACGAAATCAAGTTTGTGCTGTGCGACGAAGCCGATTATCGTTGGGCTTGCGAACTGATTGAGAGCAAACAGTTGCAGCCGATATGTCCGATCCTTTTTTCCCCGGTTTATGAAACTCTTGAGCCTGCCCAATTGGCATCCTGGATTTTGCGCGACCAAGTGCCGGTCAGGATGCAGGTTCAATTGCACAAACTGCTGTGGGGCGAGGGACCGGGACGATGAAAAAAGCCGTGGTATTACTGTCCGGCGGATTGGATTCCGCCACCGTGCTGGCGATCGCGTGCGATCAAGGTTACCAGTGCTATGCGCTGAGCGTCGATTACGGGCAGCGTCACCGGTCGGAATTGGATGCCGCACAGAAAGTTGCACACTCACTCGGTGCTCACCAGCATCAAATTATCAAACTTGACCTGACTGCTTTCGGTGGATCGGCATTGACCGATCAAGCGATCGAAATTCCAGTCGCTGGGGAAAAAACGGAGATTCCGGTTACCTATGTACCCGCGAGAAACACGATCATGTTATCTCTGGCACTAGCTTGGGCGGAAACGCTGGAGAGTCAGGATATTTTTGTGGGTGTGAACGCCGTCGACTACTCCGGCTATCCCGATTGCCGCCCGGAATACATTCAAGCCTTCGAGAAAATGGCGAATCTGGCGACCAAAGCTGGCATTGAAGGCAAGAAACTGACGATCCATATACCGCTGATGCATTTGTCCAAAAAAGAAATCATCCGCACTGGAATTGCTTTGGGTGCCGATTACAGCTCGACGGTTTCGTGCTATCAAGCGGATGAAACGGGGCGAGCGTGCGGCGTTTGCGATTCCTGCCGGATTCGTCGAGCGGGATTCGAGGCTGCGGGCGTGGCCGATCCAACCTGCTATCGATCATAAGCTAGCGCTTGATCGATAAATCTCGGCGCTACCGCCCGGATTACTTTTTCTGCGCGGCGTTTTTTTTGCCTTCCTGGCGCATTTTGTTTTCGAGTTTTTCCATTTGTTCCGGAGTCAGCACGGCTTTAAGACTGGATTGAGTTTCCTCCTGGATGGATTGCAATTTTTTTCGTTCTTCATTGAAAACAGCTTCAACTTTCTTTTTCTCCGTGTTGAGAATGGTCTCGACTTTGCTGCGCTGTGTTTCGTTGAGTCCCAGATCTTTTGTCATTTTGTTGATGACATCGCGGCTATCGGCGGCCGGATTATTTTTTTGCGCCTGGACTGAGGAAACGGTGATACAGACAAGGAAGGTGAGTGCGGCAACAGTGGTTTTTCTTGGTTTCATGCGCTTC
>CAYQZF010000209.1:0-4868 GCA_964421895.1 uncultured Nitrosomonas sp.
CTTGGTAGTAAATATGTTCTGCCGGAACCAATTGTCCTTGCGTGGCGGGGATATAGCAGCCGATTTGCCCGAGCAATTGGATTTGCGCGATGGTTTTGCAATACGCGGTTTTACCGCCGCTGTTCGGGCCAGTAATGATCAACACCCGGCCGGCCAGATCGAGGTGAATATCGTTGGGCACATAATCCGGAATTGTTCGAATCAGTAGGGGATTTCTGGCTTGGCTGACAATTAGCCGGTGCTGTTTTTCATCGAGAATTTCCGGTAAAACTTTGTCTCCGGGCAGAGACTGTCCATAGCGATAAAAAGATAGCAACTCATCAAGCAATCCCAACGCTTCGACCACTTTGGCCAATTCCGGACTCTCGCGGTATTGCTTGCGCAAGGGATAAATGATCGAATCGCGGTCGGAAACACCCATCGCCAGCAGAATAATCGGCAGAACCGGCGCGGTCAGCGCCAGGATTCCGTAGCTGATATACGATGCGCTGAACTGCGGCATCAAAATATCAAAGAAAAATAAAATACCGTAACCAGCGGCCAGAAAAATCAGCATCGGCAAAATCTTGAACAGCGAAGGCTGGAAACGAGAATACAGATCAAAACGCGATTTCTCTTTTTTCGTTTTGAACTTGCCACCCATGGAATAAACCGGCCCTTTCATCAGCGCATAGATGCGTGATTGACCGAAATCCCGGATGGCATCGAGCAGCGTGCGCAGGTAGGCGGATTGGGCGCGCGGCAAATTCCCGGCTTGTTCGACTAGATTCACGGCAAACTGAGTGCCATCCTGATATTGCCGGTAACCATAACCGCCGAATTCCAGTTTATCGCTGCGGCTGCTTGGATCATCGGTCGCAAAACCACCGGAAAACTCTCCGTACAGCAGATGTTTTAGCGATCTTTCACCGGGAACGGCTTTCACAACAAAATCGGATAGCGCACTACAAAGTTCCGGATTCGATTCGATCTCGCGCAGTGCAGTCTGTTTTTGCTGTGTCACCTGCACATTTTGCGCGGGGCGTGCAAGCGAGCGGTACAGCGTCAACCGGCCGGTCTCGGTCTTGGTGCGATCGATGGCATGGAACAGTGCTTCAGTTTCAATCGCCGTGAATGTTTTCGGGTCGAGTGCCTCATGATCCGTTTCAGTAGGGTGGATGTCCTCCATGCGCGTGGGCTGGCCGGAATCGGATAGGATGAATTTTCTGCGCCAAATATCAATCATACGGGTCGTGCCTGTTCAGGATTTTTCGTGAATCGCCAGCAAACGGCTTTAAGCTTTAACGAACGTGTAAAATACGCACATTTGCAATGAAACACAACACAATGTCATCTGTAATCGCACCGACCCCGATCATCAAATATGCCGCTGCTTAAGAAACCGCTCAGACTAATCGGTTTTGCCGCAATTGCTGCCGCAATCGCTTTTGCCGGTTGGTACACCACACGTCCCAAGCTACTTGAAGTGGAATCGGTGATCATCGCCACCGGCAATGTCGAAGCGACCATCGTCAACACTCGCGCGGGTACGATCAAATCATGCCAGCGTTCCAACTTGGCGCCGATTGCCGGCGGACAGATCGCCAAAATCTGGGTCAAGGAAGGCGATCATGTGCAGAAAGGGCAGGTTCTACTGGAACTCTGGAATCAGGATCTGCTGGCGCAACGCGGACTGGCGCAACGGCAGTTGGCAATGGCGCATGAACGCCGCCGCGAAACCTGTATTCTGGCGGAAAACGCCCGGCGCGAAGCGGTGCGTACCCAGCAACTGGTCGAGCAGGGCTTTGTCAGCTCGCAACGCGCTGATGACGTCAGTGCCAATGCGCGTTCCCGGCAAGCCAGCTGCGAAGCTGCCGTCACCGATATCAAACGCGCCGAGGCGCAGGTTCGCGTCGCCCAGGCGGGATTAGAACGCACCATCATCAGCGCGCCGTTCTCCGGTGTGATCGCGCATATCAGCGGAGAATTGGGCGAGTTCACGACACCGTCGCCACCGGGAATTCCGACGCCACCGACGATTGATCTGATTGACGACCGTTGCCTGTATGTCATGGCGCCGATGGACGAAGTCGATGCACCCAAAATCAGAGTTGGGCAAGAGGCACGCATCACGTTGGATGCCATGCCGGGCAAAATTTTTCCCGGCAGAATCCGGCGTATTGCGTCCTATGTGACCGAAATCGAGAAGCAGGCGCGCACTGTCGATATTGAGGTAGATTTTCTGCAAGTTCCGGCGGATGTGCTGCTGGTCGGTTATAGCGCCGACGTGGAGGTGATTTTGCAGCGCAAGGATGATGTACTGCGCATTCCGACGCAGGCCATCCGGCAAAATAATAAAGTTTGGGTGGTCGATAGCCACAACCGTTTGGCGGAGCAGCCGGTGGAAACCGGTTTGAGCAATTGGAGTTTTACCGAAGTCCGCAGTGGCCTGAAAGCCGGTGATCAAGTGCTGATCGCGTTTGACAAAGACGGGATTAAGGCCGGCGCCGTCGTGCAACCGAATACCCAATGATCCGCTTGAGCGCGATTACGCGCACATTTCACATGGGTGACCAGGCAGTGCATGCGTTGAACGGCATCAATCTGACCATCACTTCGGGTGAATATGCTTCGATCATGGGGCCTTCCGGTTCCGGGAAGTCCACGCTGCTGAACATCGTCGGCTTGTTGGACCGGCCCGATAGCGGCCGTTATGAACTGGACGGGCGGCTGGTTACTGAGTTGTCGGAAAACGAACAGGCACAAATCCGCCGTGAGAAAATCGGCTTTGTTTTCCAATCCTTTCATTTGGTGCCGCGGCTGACGGCGGCGGAAAATATTGAATTGCCGCTTATTCTCGGCGGTGTGCCGCAGGATCAGCGGCAAATCCGTGTCGATGAGGCATTGCAGGCATTCGATCTGAAACAGCGCGCGCAGCACCGGCCCGCCGAGCTTTCCGGTGGGCAGCGCCAGCGCGTGGCGATTGCGCGCGCGACCATCATGCGTCCCAGCGTCATTCTGGCGGATGAGCCGACCGGCAATCTTGATCATCAGATCGGCGCCGAAGTGATGGCGCTGCTGGAAAATCTGCATCACAGCGGAACCACCTTGATCATCGTCACGCATGACCGTGAGCTGGGCGCGCGTGCGCACCGCCAGATCGCGATGCGCGATGGCAAGATACTGACGGATCTATCCGATGACACTCGCTGATACTTTGCAGACTTCGTTTAAAACGGTACTGAGTTATCGCATCCGTTCCCTGCTGATCGTGCTGGCGATGGCATTGGGTGTGGCTTCGGTCGTGATGTTGACGGCCCTCGGCGACGGCGCGCGGAACTATGTCATCAATCAATTTTCCTCCATCGGCACCAATTTGCTGGTCGTTTTGCCGGGGCGCGCGGAAACGTCGGGTTCGTTTCTCGGTGCGGTGTTGGGTCAGACGCCGCGCGATTTGACGCTGAAAGATACGCAATTGCTCGGTCGGTTGCCGCAGGTGCGGCGTTATGCGCCGCTCAATGTCGGCGCTGCGGAGCTTTCCGCCGCCAACCGCCTGCGCGAAGTAACGGTGCTGGGCAGCAATGCCGATTTGATCCCGGTGCGGCACATGCAACTGGCGCAGGGCGGTTTTCTGGCGCACGGCACCGAACGTAATGCGCAAATCGTGCTCGGCGCGAAAATCGCTCGTGAGTTCTTTCCGCGCAGCCAAGCCATCGGTCAGCGCGTGCGTCTGGGCGACAGCCGCTTTATCGTCTCCGGTGTATTGGCTTCGCAAGGCGAATCGATGGGATTCAATACCGATGAAATCGTCATCATTCCGATCGATTACGCGCAGCAGATATTCAATACTACGTCACTGTTCCGCATTCTGATCGAAGCGAAAAGCCATAACGACATTGAACCTGCCAAACGGGCGATATTGGCAACTCTGAAACAGAGCCACGATGGTGAGGAAGATGTGACCGTGATCACACAGGATGCCATTCTGGCCACCTTCGACCGGATTCTGCACACCATGACGCTGGCGGTCGCCGGGATTGCCGCGGTTAGCCTGATTGTCGCTGGTATTCTGGTGATGAATGTGATGCTGGTAGCGGTCAATCAGCGCACGGCAGAAATCGGTTTGCTGAAAGCCATCGGTGCAACCTCCGGCGACATTCGCCGGTTGTTTTTCGCTGAAGCGGTGTGGTTGTCGCTGGCCGGCGCGGTTTTCGGATCGCTGCTGGGACAATTAGGCAGCCTGATGTTGCGCGTGGCTTATCCGCAACTTCCGGCCTGGGCGCCGTTATGGGCTTCAATTGCCGGCGTCGCGGTTGCGCTGGTGACCGGCATCACCGCCTGTCTTTGGCCCGCGAACCAGGCGGCGCGGCTCGATGCCGTACAAGCGCTGAGTAAACGATAAGGGCTGTAGTAGATCAAGTTAAATCTGAGTAAAGCTTGTAAGCTGATGCCATAAGTATCAAGTGAAAGGCGATGAGGATGTATACAGTCGAACTATATGTAAAGATTTGACGAGCGGTGATGGCGAAGGGCAGAAGTGAACGCGAAGTTGCGCGTTATTTTGAAGTTCACCGCAAGACCGTCAAAAAGATGTGCCAATACGCAGTGCCACCGGGTTATCAGCGCAAGAAAGAGCCTGTTTCACCGAAGCTTACTGGATTTACTGGCATCATTGATGCCATTCCGGAAGCCGACAGACAAGTCCATGTCAAGCAGCGTCATACTGCGGTGCGGATACTGGAGCGGTTGCGCGATGAACATGGATTTACCGACGGCTATACCATCGTACGCGCAACTATGTCCACAAAGCTGCGATTCGCCAAAAAGAGATGTTCACAGGCTCACAAAACCAAAACATCCATGGACTAATGGACAGGTCGAGCGCATGA
>CAYQZF010000210.1:0-4860 GCA_964421895.1 uncultured Nitrosomonas sp.
CAATCTCTGATTCTCAGGGAAAAATATAAACAATTTAATTGTCCACACGCTCTAAGTAAAATCCCACTAGAACACTAGAATCTAATTACTTCTGATTTTATTGAATAGTTAACAGATAAAAAAACGGGAGCACTAATAAAGTGCCCCCAATCCCCATTCTAAAAATTAAATTAAAGTTTAAATTATACCGCTGATTCTTTTCTATGTTGCGCAGTGAACGCCAGCAAGCCCCAAGCCCCTAATTTGACTACTGGAAAAGATAGCCATTAATATGTACCCTATTAGGGCAATCTAATTACTCACTACTGTATACTTAAGCGATGCCGACAGCAAAAGCAAAAGAAATACTGACAAAATACTGGGATAAGACGATACCCATCAATCCTATTAAATTGGCGCGTGCTGCTGGTGCCGTGGTAGAGGCTGTTCCCAATTTAGCCACAAGCGGAGAGTTTAAGTGTGTGGTAAAAGGTCCACTTATTAAGTATAGAAGCACAGAATCTAATGTGCGGCAACGCTTTACCATTGCTCACGAGCTTGGTCATTTTATCTTGGGGCATGGTGGCGCATATAGGGATAATCCTGATGAATTTTCCCTGGCAAATCACAATCCATTGGAGATTGCAGCAAATCGCTTTGCAGCGGAATTATTGATGCCTGAAGATGTATTGAATTATTTAGTTGTTAAGGAAGGAATAAGCGACATAGCAAAACTTGCTGATATACTTCAAGTTTCTCAAATTGCTATGCAATACCGTTTAAAAAACCTTGGATGGATAAGCTGAAGTGTCACGAGACGATTCCGAAGAAATAGTTGATTTATCGTCAAGTACACCATTGCCGTTGCAGAATCTAAAACTCATAGAGAAAGAACTTGAAGAAATTCAAGATCGAATTAAATTCAAGCGATGGCTTTTCTATTGCATTATAGTAATGTCTATTGTTTTTGCAATTGTTTTATTAGCTTACATAGCCGTGCCTTATATAATTTTGCTGTGTATGCCTTCGATTTCTTCCGAAATATTAGCCAAGCTATTTGAATCACAGCCCGAACGGTTGATGGTGATAGGTACTATGGTGGCTCTAATCATATTATTGCCGCTAGCATTAATACGCGTAATTTATCAGCCTGCCAAAACTAAGGAAGATTCCGGGGATAGCGTTTCAATTTGGCAAAGCCTGACAAAAGAATTACTCGACATATTTAGAAAGTATATTGATAACAAAAATAATTAAATTTCTTACACCTAACTTAAAATAAACATAAGATACAATCTTTTCTCTTCAGGCAACCCACGCTTACCCCTAGGCTTTTTTATTGGCAGGTACCTAGCGAAGCTTTGTATTCCCTCCATCCGCCAAAATGAGTTATTTCTTGCATCCCTTCACAGAGAAAAGATTCTCCAAGGATTCCTAATACTTCCCGATTATCCGCCAAGAGAATTTTTCCAACAGAGAGCCCGACCGGTTCACGGATTAACAATTCACCGATATTGAATGAGTCTATATCCCATATTTCCAATGATATTTGCCCGCCGCTTGAGCAACGTTGCATTGCAGGGTGTTGATCGTTAATAGACCAAAGCCGGTAAAGAGGCGCGGTTAACACTTCTTCCACAAATATACCGCCTAACTCAAGCAGATTGTAATTTAACTCTAAACCCCTCATCAATGTACCATTCACGGCAAGTTCAATTTTCATGATTATTTAATCCTTGTTCCATTCTGGCGGCGGTTTTTATTGTTTAACATTGATTAATGCCGGTGACATATTGGTGACATTGGACTGAGCAAACAAAAAAACACTTAGGATTTTATTCACTAAGTGCTTGTTTTATTTGGTGGGTCTGGTTGGACTCGAACCAACGACCAAGGGATTATGAGTCCCCTGCTCTAACCGACTGAGCTACAGACCCAAATTTTTAATTATTTCCGGTATCCAAGAAGCTGCGCAACCGCTCGGAGCGAGCCGGATGGCGCAATTTGCGCAATGCCTTGGCTTCGATTTGACGGATGCGTTCCCGTGTAACATCGAATTGCTTACCGACTTCTTCCAAAGTATGATCGGTATTCATCTCAATACCGAAACGCATTCGCAACACCTTGGCTTCACGTGGTGTTAAGGAATCCAATATATCTTTTGTGACACCGCGCAAGCTAGCATAAACTGCGGCATCGGCAGGTGCCATCGTGGCTGCATCTTCAATGAAATCACCCAAATGTGAATCTTCATCATCGCCAATCGGAGTTTCCATAGAGATGGGCTCTTTGGAGATTTTAAGAATTTTGCGAATTTTTTCTTCGGGCATTTCCATTTTTTGTGCAAGCACCGCAGGCTCTGGCTCTTGTCCAGTTTCTTGCAAGATCTGGCGAGAAATACGATTCATTTTATTGATCGTTTCGATCATGTGAACCGGGATTCTGATAGTTCTTGCTTGATCGGCAATTGAACGGGTTATGGCTTGACGAATCCACCATGTCGCATAGGTTGAAAATTTGTAACCGCGCCGGTATTCAAATTTATCAACCGCTTTCATGAGGCCGATGTTACCTTCTTGAATTAAATCTAGAAACTGCAGTCCACGGTTAGTATATTTTTTGGCAATAGAAATCACCAATCGTAAATTGGCCTCCGTCATCTCACGCTTAGCCCGACGCGCTTTTGCTTCGCCCGTCGACATTTTGCGATTGATTTCTTTCAAATCTTTGATTGGAATACCAACTCTATTTTTGAGCTCCAGTAAATTTTTTTGTTCTGCCAGAATGGCCGGTTTGTAATGCTCAAGTGCCAAACTGTAGGGTTTATCAGCGGCAATTTCTTGTGTCACCCAATCAAGATTGGTTTCATTTCCAGGAAACGTTTTAATAAAATGATTCCGTGGCATTTTTGCCTTGGATACACAGAGATCCATGATTTTTCGTTCATAGTTACGCACATCGTTCACTAATTCCCGCTGGGTATCACAAAGTTTCTCCACCATTTTTGCCGAGAAACGAATACCCATTAGTTCGGATGAAATTTTGTCTTGAAACTCAATATATCCTGGATGATAGGGGCCTTCTTTCTCAAGCAAGTTCTGCATTTCACTATAGATTGCACGAATGACCGCAAAACGTTCCAATGCATCTGCCTTCAGTTTTAACAAATCCGCACTAGCAATTGCTGAACCATCACCATCTTCGTCTTCGTCGTCATCGCCGAGATCGCTGGAAGCTAATTCTTGTTCTAAAGATTCTTCAGAAAATTCTTCATTCGTTATTTCTTGCGCATTGGCATCCAGCAGTCCGTCAACAACCTCATCAATGCGTAATGTGTCTTTCTCGACCTCTGTGGCCAGATCGACAATTTTTGCAATAATCGGAGGACAGGCTGAAATAGCTTGAATCATATGGCACAAACCGCCTTCAATGCGTTTTGCGATTTCAATTTCACTTTCGCGTGTTAGCAGTCCAACCGATCCCATCTCACGCATGTACATGCGAACGGGATCGGTAGTCCGTCCAAATTCGGAATCTACTGTAGAAAGGGCTGCCTCGGCTTCTTCCGCCACATCTTCATCAGCCACAGTTGTCGCTGCATCGGACATTAGCAATGTTTCCGCATCCGGCGCTTCATCGTGCACGGAAATGCCCATATCATTGATCATACTGATGATACCTTCGATCTGTTCCGCATCCAGCATGTCATCAGGCAAATGATCATTGATTTCAGCATAAGTAAGATAACCGCGCTCTTTGCCTAATCCGATCAGCATTTTCAAACGCATACGCCGCGCCTCGATATCCTGCGGCTGTTGATTGCCGCTTTCTATGACAGAAACGGAATTCATTTCATCAATAGGATCCAGACCGGCAGATACTTTATTTTTTTTGGCAGATCTACCGCGGGCTTTTTTGCCTTCGTTGAGCTCTGTATCGTTTGAGTCCAATATTGCTTGAGAGATCTCTGCCACGCTTCGTACTGATTTAGCGGTCACTTCTTTTATTTCACTCGCATCCGCTACTTCTGCACCCGCAAGTTTCTCATTGTTTTTTTTGCCAGATGCTTTAATATTTTTTTCAGTTTTAGCTGTTAATTTTTTAGACTCTTTTTTCTCTACCATTTTACTATCGGTACCATTTATTATCTGTATTGTTGATTCTTTGATAATTTTTTTATCTACATCTTTTGATTCGACCGTTTTTTTCTTTGGCATATTGGATTCCCAATAATATAGATAAATTAAAAGCTGAAAGTTTGGGATTATATCAAAATTCGGTATTTCTGACACCTCATAACCAATTTCATCGCAAGGCTAATCTCTGCAGCTCTCGTTTTTCTTCATCAGTCAAAAGATTCAGGGGCTTGCTGTGCAATTCAGCCATCCGCTTCTTGTGCTGCATTTGTTGTAGTTTTTTTAACGTATCCAGAAACTCGATTTCTAAATCAACCGGATTGCACCACTCCAATGTCTCGCTTTCGATATTTTCTAAAAGCGTTTGATATTGATTATCTTGCAGGCAAGCAGCTATCGAGAATGTCGTTTCATTTTCGATCAAATGTGGATGCGTATCCAAAAAATCTACCAAAGTTTTCAATGCAGCAACTTCTTCATTTTTTTCGCTCCATTCGACAAGCAATCTGCGATCAAGTTTAGTGATATGACTCGGAGCATACAATAAAATCCGGATCAACCGGCGATAGAGCGTGATGCTTTGTCTCCTGGGATCTTTTCCTGTTTTGTGAGTTCCTGGGGCGCGTTTTATTTGCAGTAATTCGCCTAACTCTTCTTGATTAATCCCACTCAGTTCCGCCAAGCGCCTGGTGAGAATTAATGAAAGCGCCGGTGCTGTGACTTGTTGCAGCAGCGGCTTCGCGTC
>CAYQZF010000211.1:0-4768 GCA_964421895.1 uncultured Nitrosomonas sp.
CATTTTGAATAAATTTAAATTTACTCTTGTTCTGTTATTAAATGTTGCATAATGGAGCAACAGAATAAGTATACATATCCAAATGAATCTCGGAAACCAGTAATGGCATCGCAACCGTTCCAATGACAATTAGTTTTATCAATTAGTTCACAATCCGTTTTTTTGATTTCAAAGAATCAAACAATGCGTAATTTTACGCTTGCTGTTTTTTTAACTCATTAATTAAAAAATATATACTTAGCTTAATGTCTAATAGCAATTTCGATACCTTAATTATTGGCAGCGGACTGGCCGGATTTGCACTGGCACTGCATTTAGCGCAATACAAAAAGGTTTACATAGTCACCAAACAAACCGCTGATTCAGGTGCCAGCTCTTGGGCACAAGGCGGAATTGCAGCGGCATTATCAACCAATGATTCTCCAGCAAAACATGTACACGATACGCTAGTCGCCGGGGCCGGTTTATGCGATGAGGAAGTCACTCGATATGTCGCCGAAAATGCAGCCAATGCAATCCATTGGCTGATAAGCCAAGGTGTTATCTTCACCAGTGATCGGACCAGCGAAACGGGATATCACCTAACAAAAGAAGGCGGTCATAGCATACGACGAATCATTCATAGCGGTGACGCCACGGGAAAAGCTGTTCAGCAAGCTTTAATCCAGAAAATACGGAGTCATCCGAACATATCGGTATTGGAACATCATATAGCGATTGATCTGATTACCAGCGACAAATTACCAGGCTATGCAAGTCTGAAGCAAAAACGTTGTTTTGGCGCTTATATCCTGGACAAGAAGAGAGATAAAGTACTGACATTCACCGCGCAAAATACCGTGCTAGCAACTGGGGGAGCCAGTAAAGTTTATTTATATACCACCAATCCGGATACAGCCACAGGTGATGGTATCGCCATGGGGTGGCGCGCCGGCTGCCAGATTGCCAATATGGAATTCATCCAATTTCATCCGACCTGTCTTTACCATCCTCATGCAAAATCGTTCTTAATCAGCGAAGCCGTGCGCGGTGAGGGCGGTTTGCTGAAATTACCCAATGGTGAGCGTTTCATGCCGCACCATGATTCGCGCGCCGAACTGGCGCCACGCGATATTGTCGCCCGCGCCATCGACTTTGAAATGAAAAAAAGAGGATTGGATTGTGTCTATCTGGATATATCCCACAAACCAGCCAGTTTCCTAAAGGAACATTTCCCGACCATTTATGCCCGTTGCTTGGAGTTGGGAATCGACATTACCCGGGAGCCCATTCCGGTCGTTCCTGCGGCGCACTATACTTGTGGCGGGGTGGTTACTGACAAGCACGGCAAAACCGATCTCGATAATCTGTATGCCATCGGAGAAACCGCACACACCGGATTGCACGGCGCTAACCGCTTGGCCAGCAATTCTTTGCTCGAATGCCTGGTACTGGCGCAAGCAGCGGGAAACGATATCGTCAATCAATCGGCGAATGGATTACCCCAACTCCCTGATTGGGATGAAAGCCGGGTTACGGATGCGGATGAAGAAATTGTTATCGCGCACAACTGGGATGAATTGCGCCGATTTATGTGGAATTACGTCGGTATTGTGCGTACAACCAAACGATTGCAACGTGCACAGCACCGCATTGCGCTATTACATGAAGAAATCAACGAATACTATACAAACTTCCGCGTTAGCAGCGATTTGTTAGAACTACGTAATCTTGTCGATAGCGCCGATCTCATCGTGCGATCCGCCATGCTGCGTCACGAAAGCCGGGGATTGCACTATAGCAAGGATTATCCGGATATGTTGCCAGCAGCGCAAAATACGATACTAAAGAGGGATATTTAACAACGAGGAATTGCTCCGGTCACTCCTAAACCGGTTACACCGGCTTAGGTTAGCGCTAAGAATGCATTAAAAGACTAGTTGCATTTTCCGCTTTCAGAACCGTCACTCTTGGTTTCCGCACCATCGTCTTTCACACAAGAATTCTGGCATACACCTGATTTTTTACATGACTTACCGGCCGGAAGGCTTTTTTTATCAATACAGGTTCCATCGACCAAATAACAAGCTTGGTTTGCGCCACAGGCGGTTTTCCCGTCTTTTTCAGTATCCAAACTACAAGCGGCAAAAGCATGGCTGGTAGCCAACACCATTACAAGAACCAAGATCAATGCATTAACAGTTTTTTTAAGCATATTTCCTCTCCTTTTTTGGTTTGCTAATAAATCCCCTTACTGCGTTGTCAGAATAACAGAAAAATTTCCCACAAAGTAGAAATTGTTTTTACGGCTTGTACTAAAAAATACTTCTCAATCAATCACAAATCTACCTTGATCACCATCTTCCGGTACTTGGAAAACCCAAAAATCTACATTAATCATGGCGAGTTATCCCGTATATTTATTTTATCCGCGGCAACTTCTCTGAAGATTTATCGCTTCTTCCGGTCATTTTTCCATTCCCATCGCAGCCAAATCCGTAGTCGCCTGAATTCCTCCGCATCAATGCTATCCGGCAATATCACGACACTACGCATGAGAAACCACTCATTCGGCTGCAAGTTGATTACGGTAAGGTAGGGGGTGACAAAGGTGCTATCCGATAGGCTGCAGATCATCGATTGACCGGAGCGCGCGGTCAAAATGCATGACATTTCCTCCATTAACGTCAAAGCCACGACGGCATCATGTGCAGTAAGCAACGCATCTTTGCGCAAATAATAGATCAGGCTGACGATCAGCAAAACAATGATCGCAGCTTTCATGTCTAACGGCAGCGCCAGTGGCCATAACACGAGACCAGCAGCGGCATGAGCAAAGCTGAGTAGCCCCGCAAGATAATAGGAATGCTGAAGACGAATGCGTAAATCGGACATAAATTGCCTATTTATCCTTCAGATTGCAGCAAACAATATTTGACACCCGATAGCAAAACCCATCTCTGGTGATGCACTCGCTCTGATCGGTATCGTATAATCATCGCCTTTAACTCATTCGTCGTTTTGTATGAACCCAGCTTGGCAAACCTTGTTATGCAATCATCACGCCGTTATCGAAAATCATAGTGTCATTCACTTTGGCGACAGCGCAACGGAGCTTCAAAATACACGCACAACCACTGTATTGACCGATCTTTCGCATTACAGTCTCATCCGTTTCTCTGGAGAAGATGCGAAAATTTTTTTACAAAGCCAATTAACTTGCGATATCCGGGAAATCAATCCGCACAGGGCGCAATATGGCAGTTACTGCACTCCCAAGGGCCGGATTTTGGCCACCTTTCTGCTCTGGCAACAAGGTGATGATTTTTTGATGCAATTGCCTGCCAGTTTAGCTGCCGCTATTCAAAAACGATTGTCGATGTATGTGTTACGCGCAAAAGTAACATTAACGGACGCAAGCGACGATTTGATCCGTATCGGCATTGCAGGTCCGCGTGCCGCTGCGCTGATTGACACGCTCACCAGTACTCCAAGCAGCTTCAGCCAATCTTTGCAAGTCATACATGACAAAGAAATCACTATTTTGTATCTTTCTCAGCAACGCATCGAATTGATCACAACACTTGGAAATGCCCCTAAACTCTGGAATGATCTGAATCAACACGCAAAAGCCGCTGGCATCGGATGCTGGGATTGGCTAACCATCGCAGCCGGAATCCCGGTTGTTTTGTCTGAAACTCAAGAAATGTTTCTGCCGCAGATGATCAATCTGGATGCAATCGGCGGCGTCAGCTTCAAAAAGGGTTGCTATCCGGGACAGGAAATCGTGGCGCGTACGCAATATCTCGGCAAACTCAAGCGCCGCATGTTTCTGGCGTATATCGATACAACGCAAACTATTACAGCAGGCGATGCGCTCTATAGCAGCGACATGGAAGATCAATCCAGCGGTAATATCGTCAATGCAGCGTTATCACCGCAAGGCGGTTTTGATGTTTTGGCCGTGATCCAGCAAAGCAGTGTTGACGCCTGCCGGATTCATTGGCAATCGCCGCAGGGACCGGTGTTAGAAATTAAATCACTGCCTTACCCGTTGCTGGACTCAATAGCAACAACCGGCTGATGTGATCTGCCAGGATTCGTCCTTATTGCTTCCGATCTTCCGGTGCAGGCTGCTTGTCACGGGAGAAATTCAAATTTTCCGGCGCATTGGTGCCGCCCGTTACGACAAACGTCATCGCTTCTTCCGTCGTCCAATCCGTCAATATCACATTTTCCATTGGTAATATTTCAATATAGCCGGATGTCGGATTGGGTGCGGTCGGCACATAAACAGCGGCCAGCTTTTTCCCGCTGTTTTTATCCGTCATGACCTTGGTGATAAATCCGACCACTTTCATTTCCGATGATGGAAAACTAATCAGTACAACACGCTGTCCGGTTACAGGTGGCTGACTGATGGTATGCAGGAAACGCTTGGTAGCGCCATAAATCGTTTGCACCAAAGGCAGTCTCGCCAGAATATTTTCATAGATGCCAATGACTTTCTTGCCAATCACAAAAGATGCCAGTAACCCTATTCCATAGAGACTCATGATCGTTAGTAACGCAGCCACCGTTTGCTGAAAATGAGAGTCGAGTAACCAATTGGCCGTGGTATCCGAGAATGGACGGACGGCCCGCGCCATTCCCTTGAGCAGAGGATCGCCGATCTGTGCCAATAAATTCAATAAAAAATCAAATACCAGCCACGTCACCCACAGCGGCGCCACGGTAAGAAAGCCAATGAGTATATAGCGCGCTAGATGAGCGGAACGTGCTGCAGGTT
>CAYQZF010000212.1:0-4749 GCA_964421895.1 uncultured Nitrosomonas sp.
AGCAATTGACGCGCGATATCCCGGGCCTTATCCGGCAGCAAGGTTTTATCGAAAACGCAAAGTGGAACATCGGCCCGGTCGCTTTCACCACGCTGCACATCCCCGGCACGAACAATGGCCGCGGGGAAATTCTGCGCAGCAACGTCAACGATGCGCTGAATGAAGCGGACCGGCGCGATCGCGCCAATGCCGAATGGCTGCAACAACGTTTTGCCACGGCGGAATCCGCGCAAGCGGTGGTGATCGCTTTCCAAGCGGACATGTTCGACTTTGATCACGAAAAACCGGTCTGCACTGCGAGCAATCGCACCGATTGCGATGGCTTCCGCTCGCTGCGCGATCTGATCAAACACAAAGCCGAACAATTCAAGAAGCCAGTTCTGATCGTTCACGGCGACACTGCGGCGTATTGCCTGCACCAGCCCTATCCCAACATCCCGAATTTATGGCGTTTGAATGCACCGGGCGACTACAAATACATCGATGCAAGCCAAATCGTGTTTGACCCGGAAAATAAAGACATGCCTTTTACCGTGACCGGCCTGCTCAACCGCAAACCCGCACCGGCGGTCTGCGACAACAACTTACTCAGCTCATCCCGTTATTTCCCCTTTCCCACTTTAAAAGCACAGTTATCATGATTTTTAGCATGACCGGCTACGCCGCCGCCACTCAGGAAATGCCGTACGGATCGTTTAACTTGGAAATCCGTTCGGTCAATAACCGCTATCTCGACATCCAGCTGCGTCTGCCGGATGATTTTCGCAAACTGGAACCGGCCATGCGCGAACTGCTGACGAAACAACTCAACCGCGGTAAAGTTGAATGCCGGTTGAATTTTTCCCCGTCGGCGAACACGGAAAATTCTCGGCAGCTCGATCAGGCTTTGCTGGAAAAATTGCTGCAACTGGAACAAACCATCAAAACGCACCACCCCACCGCATCTTCATTAACAGTGGCGGAAATCCTGAAATGGCCAGGAATCTTGGGAAGCGACACAACACCTGGCGAAGAAACCGACGAAATCTGCATGACACTGCTGCAAACCGCGCTCGATGACTTAAAAGCCGCGCGGATACGCGAAGGCAACAAACTCAAATCCGTCCTGCTCGAACGCATCGGGCAAATGCGCCAATTATTGCAAACCGCCTCGCCACGCATCCCGGCGCTGATCGCCGCATTTGAGGAAAAACTGCGCACCCGCCTGGAAGAAGTTCTCGGCAACAACGAAGACGAACGCATCCACCAGGAAATCACACTGTTCGCCGGAAAAATCGACGTTGACGAAGAACTATCGCGCCTGCAAGCGCATCTGGACGAAGTCGAACGCATCATCCACAAAGGCGGCGGCGCCGGCAAACAACTCGACTTCATGATGCAGGAACTGCACCGCGAAGCCAATACCATCGGCTCGAAATCTGTCGACCTCGAAATCACGCGGATTTCGATGGAACTGAAAGTGATCATCGAGCAAATGCGCGAGCAGGTGCAGAATATTGAGTGATTAGTCACACTAAGAATTAAACAAAAAATATGACCAAGGGCCCAAAGTTTACACAACACTTCATTCCTATCATTGAATCATTACGCGAGATGGGTGGTTCTGCTTCTGCATACGAAACAACAGATGCAGCCATAGAACGCGAGAATATTTCAGAAAAGGAGCTCGCGAAAACCAACAAAAATGGAGGCTCCAATATAAGAAACGCTATCGCTTGGGCTCGGCTGTATCTCGTCTATTCTGGGTACATTGACTCATCTGCACGCGGCGTCTGGCGTTTGACTGAAAAAGGACTTCAGAAGACCTTTCAAAATTTAATCCGGTTGAATTATTTAAAACCATTCAGCGTTCAAGAAAAAATGACAGCGACGGCAATACCGCAAATAAGGCACTAACTGAGACAGAAGTTGACATCGAAGAGAAAATTCTCGAATCTGAAGAAACACGACTATTACCGGTCTTGAAATCTCTAAGCCCAGAGGGTTTTGAGCGGTTATGTCAGCGCTTGCTTCGTGAATATGGATTTCAAAATGTAAGAGTAACTGGCCGATCTGGCGATGGTGGAATTGATGGAGAAGGCATTCTTGAAATCAATCCACTTTTGAGTTTTAAGGTCATATTCCAGTGCAAACGCTTTCAAGGCTCGGTCGGATCAGGAATGATTCGAGATTTTCGCGGAGCCATGATAGGTCGAGCAGACAAAGGTATCTTTCTGACAACGGGAAGTTTCACTCTGGACGCAAAAAAGGAAGCGGTAAGAGATGGCACCAACCCAATCGAACTTGTTGATGGTGAGAAACTCATAAAGATGTTTGAGCGCCTTGAATTGGGTCTCAAACCTAGGATTGTGTACGAAGTCGATCTTGAATTTTTTAATGAATACAAATAAAGAAGTTTGATAAGTATGTCACGGTATAACCACTACTTGCGCGCGTATTTATTCCAGTAAATCCACCGCTGGCGTATACGCCAACCCCAAATCCCTAGCCACCGCTTCATACGTCAACCGTCCCTGGTAAACATTTAACCCATTGCGCAAGTGTACATCGTCCGTCAGCGCCTTGCGGTAACCTTTATTGGCCAGCGCCAGCACAAACGGCAGTGTGGCGTTATTCAGTGCGAAAGTAGACGTTCTGGCGACGGCGCCGGGCATGTTGGAAACGCAGTAGTGCACCACGCCGTCGACGGTGAAAATCGGATCGGCCAGCGAAGTCGGTTTGGAAGTGGCGAAGCAACCGCCTTGGTCGATGGCGACGTCAACCAGCACCGCACCGCGGTTCATACGGCTGACCAGTTCGCGGCTGACCAGTTTAGGCGCTGCGCCGCCGGGTACCAGCACTGCGCCGATGACCAAGTCGGCCGTTGAAACATATTCTTCGACGGCGTCCACTGTGGAAAACACCGTATTGATTCTGGAACCGTACTGAAAATCCAGTTGCTGCAAGCGATGGATCGATTTGTCGAGCACCGTGACATGCGCTTCCACACCCATCGCGATACGCGCGGCATTGGTGCCGACCACGCCACCGCCCAGAATGACGACACGCGCCGCGGGCACGCCGGATACGCCGCCGAGCAGAACGCCGCGTCCGCCTTGATCGAGTTCCAGCGCATGTGCGCCTGCCTGGATCGCCATGCGGCCAGCCACTTCACTCATCGGCGCGAGCAGCGGCAAGCCGCCGAAACTATCAGTCACCGTTTCATAAGCGATGGCAATGCAACCGGAATCGAGCAACCCCTGGGTTTGCACCGGATCGGGCGCAAGATGCAGATAGGTGAACAGTACTTGCCCGGCGCGCAGCAACGGCAACTCGGAGGCTTGCGGCTCCTTGACCTTGACGATCAGATCGGCCTTGGCGTAAATCTCTTGCGGCGCTTCTACGATTTCCGCCCCCGCGTTGCGGTACTTATCGTCGCTCAAACCGATTTGTATGCCGGCATTTTTTTGCACCATGACGTGATGACCACTCGCGGCCAGCTCGCGTACCGCCGCCGGGGTCAGTCCGACACGGGATTCATGAATTTTGATTTCCTTAGGCACGCCGACACGCATTCGTTTCTCCCTTCCCTATCCGTTAAATAATTCCACCGTTGACGCCAATATTCTGCCCTGTGATCCAACGCGCTTCGTCGCTGACCAAGAATCGCACGACCTGTGCGATATCATTTGCTTCGCCGATCCGTCCCAATGCGGCCATCGCCGCCATGCGCTCGATATCCGCCGCTGTTTTACCGCTGCGAAACAATTCCGTATCGACCGGGCCGGGTGAAACGATGTTCGCGGTAATACCCCGCTTTCCCGCTTCACGCGCAAAAATCCGCGTCAGTTGCTCAACCGCCGCTTTGGTCGCGGCGTATGCACCATACTTTGGCAACATCAAGCGCGCCACCGTGCTGGAAACGGTCACGATGCGGCCGTGATCCGCCAGTTTCACTGCCGCTTCGCGCAATGTATAAAAAACGCTCTTGAAATTAGTATCGACGATGCGATCGAATTCGTCGTCGCTAATTTCGGCAATTTCCTTAAACACCAAGATTCCGGCGTTATTGACGAGAATATCGATCTGCCGGAAGTGTTCGATCGCCGTCACGAAGAGTTTTTGCACGGCCGCCGGATCACTGACATCGGCCTGCACAACCAGGCATTCGCCACCTGCTCCTGTAATGGTTGCGCACACGCGGTCCGCAGCGGCTTGATCTTGCGCATAATTGACGACGACTTTGGCACCCGCTTTAGCTAACGTCAGAGCGATCTCCGCACCGATTCCACGCGCCGATCCGGTTACCAGGGCCACTTTTCCTTGCAGCGGCTGCATGGTCAAATTCCCAGCCGGATTACCGCACTGCCGTTCAATTTATTTCGCTGCTCCGTGGTTCTTGAGAAACTGCACGATATCCGGATGGTTGTGTTTTTCCGCCCATGCCAAGGCATTGTCGCCGTGTTCATTTTTAATCGATGGATCGGCGCCATTGTTAAGCAGCAGTGAAACCGCATCGAGATGATTTCCCCTGACCGCCATCATCAGCGCGGTCGAGCCGTTGTCGGTCAGCGAATTGACTTCAGCACCGCCGGAAAGCAGCATCTGTATGGTATCCAAATGACCGCCGTAAGCGGCGTAAATCAACGGATTCCAGCCCTTGTGATTGATTTCGGCGCCTTTGATGTAGAGCAGCCGCACCAGATCGGTAAAACCATGATAGCTGGCCAGCATGATCGCCGTCTCGCCATAGCGGTTGCGAATATCCGG
>CAYQZF010000213.1:0-4740 GCA_964421895.1 uncultured Nitrosomonas sp.
AGTACCGCGCAACGAAGTGATTCGCTCGTATAGTCAATTAATCAGCGTTTCCTTAGGCTTACAAGCCACTGGTTTTCGCCTTTGCAGCCGCTCCTTGAAGAGACAAAATCAGTCCGCTGCGTTATTTTTTCTGCGCTTTCCGACCGCATCGGCAAGCTGGTGCAGCACATGCTCTGTCGTCTCGAAATTGATGCAACCGTCTGTGATGCTCTGCCCGTAAACCAGCTCTTCACGCTTCTTGCCATCGGCTTTTTGATTGCCTTCGACCAAATGGCTTTCGATCATTACACCACAGATCCCGCGATTCCCGTTTGCAATTTGCCCGGCCACGTCAACCGCGACTTCGGCCTGGCGGCGGTAATCCTTGTGGCTGTTCGCATGACTGAAATCGATCATCAGATGCGGCGGCAGTTTGGCCTTTGTGAGTTCTTCCATCGCCGCAGCCACACTATCGGCATCGTAATTCGGCTTACGACCGCCACGCAGAATGATGTGGCAATCTTCATTGCCTTTGGTGGCAAAAATGGCGGTGCGTCCTTCCTTGGTGACAGACAGGAAATGATGTGGGCGTGACGCCGCCGCAATCGCATCGATGGCGATATTCAAATTGCCGTACGTGCCGTTTTTGAAACCGATCGGGCAGGATACGCCGGACGCCAGTTCGCGGTGTCCCTGGCTTTCGGTAGTGCGCGCGCCGATTGCTGCCCAACTGATCAGATCCGACAAATACTGCGGACTTACCAGATCCAAGTACTCGGTAGCCGAAGGCATGCCGATCGTATTGAGATCCAGCAGCAACCGGCGCGCCGTGCGCAGGCCTTTGTTGATATGAAAGCTATTGTCCAGATCAGGATCGTTGATCAATCCTTTCCAGCCGATTGTGGTGCGCGGCTTCTCAAAATACACCCGCATCACAATATACAATTGCGCCTTCAACTTTTCGCGCAAATGCTTCAGCCGCACCGCATACTCCAACGCGGCATCGACATCGTGAATCGAGCAAGGACCGACCACCACCAGCAAGCGGTCATCTTCGCCGTGCAAAATGCGATGAATGCCTTGCCGCGCCGCATAAACCGTTTCCGTCGCAATTTCCGTCATCGGATATTCGCGGTGCAATTCCACCGGTGGTGTGAGCTCATGCACGCCGACAATGCGCAAATCATCGGTCTGGTATTTCATAACAATTCCTTTTTATTGACTTCCAGGTTCAACCACGAAAATTCACTGAGCAGTAAATCCAGCATGGATGGGAAAAAACCGTATTTTAACCTATGCAGGGAATTTCATCCGAACGGAAAATGCCGAATAGCTTTCAGGAAAATCGCTCCCGCAACCAGACTTCCAGTCTGCGCGTAGCAATCACGTCATCGCGGTTATAACCCAGTATGGCGGTTTTCAGTTTTTGTTTTTCAGTCAAATCTGTTTCTACTCGAAAACGATTGAACTGCACCACCGACCATTGCGATCCGGATTCCTCATTTTCCCATTGAAAATTCACCAATCCCGGATGCTTGCAAATATCTTTCAAACCGTAACCTTGCAGCGGTAAAACCAGACAATCCAGAACCGGATTTTGCATATCGAACAATGGGCTGTCAGTACCCAGCAGCCATGATACCGTAGCGTGATGGGTCATGCCGTAGCGCTCGGCATATTTACCAATGGTGGCTCTCTCGTGATTGGAATAGTGCGCCAACACCAAATCGGGATACTGTGCGCGATAGCGGTCGATTAGCTGTAAAAAACCGAGCCAGCCTTGGTAATCGCCGGTTTCATCATCGGTCCAGACGTATTCAAAATTCTCCCTGCCATACGATGGCGCCAGGAATCCCCACAAATACACATGCCGTTCACGATCCGGCGCCAGTGGATTGTCTTCGATGTCGAAATGAATCCAAGTGCCTTGCGGTAAAACGGCTTTATTCAATTGGAATACTTCGCCACGCAACATCGAACGCGCTTGCAAAATAGCGCGATGCTTGCGTTTATGACCTTTGAGATGCGGTACATCCGGTATGGATTCCGCCGATTGCGCGGCCAACTGGGAAATGGTCGAAATCCCGGCTTCTTCGAGATGATCCGCAGCTTTGCCGTGCACACCGTACAACAAGGAAATATCCTCCTTGGCTTCAAATTCCGGACGGCAAGCCGCTGCATGCGGACAAATGCGGCATTTGCTATGACTATAGCGGACTGAGGGGGGGCGCGGTAAATCGAGCAATACTCGCATCCCGGTAATAAATTCATCGACCAGCGGTTCGACTTCATTGCCCAATTGCACAGTCCGGCCGTCACCGAGAAAAACCAGCGCCGGCAAATCGTTCTTTAGCAAACGGCGGTAGACTCCCAGTTGAATCCGAATCGCTTTCTTATTTTCACTTAACGAAAGCTTGGCATCCGCCGGTTGGTAGTAACCGCTATCATGCCGGATCAGGAAATCGGGATACCCCACCAAACCTTGTTGCTCATCCATTAAGCGTCCTTGATAAATCACCGCTGCGCCTTCCTGCATCAAGGCTTGCGTATGCTCAAAGGAAACCGCTTTGCTGACTGGGTACTGATTTTCCAGTCTGGCTAACATGGCCGCTTCATGTTCAAGCCCAAAATCGCTGAGCAATTGACTAAACGCATCCGGTTCAGTCGCAGATGGCTGATGCTTATCCAGCCAGACGCGCCGGATGCAACTGATCCATGCGCTGGCGTCACTGGGTTTGATCAGGATGGGAACAGAATGGACGGCAGTCATTGCGCTTGTTGATGAGCTTCATTTAAAACTGCCGATTTTATCGAATTTAATCGATTACTTGCGAATAGATTTTTTCGAAAATTCAAGCGATCCGCATGTTACGATCAGATGCCGCTAGCCGTAGCTATTTTCCTTAAATTGTTTTTGGATCGCTTCCACTTTCTGGCGATTCTCGATCAGCGCGTTAACACAATCGATATCGAGTTTCTCACCGGCCAGCTGTTTCAGCATGACAAATGCTTTTTTGTTGCTCCAGGCTTCCTTGTAGGGACGACGCGAAGTCAGCGCGTCGAAAACATCGGCCACTGCGACGATACGCGCTTCCAGTGGAATTTCATCGTGCTGTTTACCGGCAGGATAACCACTGCCGTTCACCGCTTCATGGTGAAATTCGGCGATATTGCGCAGCACATTGATGTGATTAATGCTATCGAAGCCGAAATTCATGACAATATCATCAATCATTTCCCTGCCCCTGCGTGCATGCGTATTCATGATCGACCTTTCTCTATCGTCCAAGGGACCCGGTTTCAGCAAAATGCTGTCGGGTATGGCGATCTTGCCAATATCGTGCAACGGCGAAAACATGAAAATATGCTCGATATAGGCATCGTCCAGATCATACTGACCGGCCAGCGCTTCGGCGATGATGCGGCTGTAGCGTGACATGCGATCCAGGTGACTACCTGTTTCGGGATCGCGAAAATGAGTAATGCCGCTGGTCGTTTTCAGCGCAGCATTCATAACCTTCAACGTAGCCAGTTCATTGACGATCATCAGTGCAAACAGGTGCCCATAAACGTCGAGAACACTCAATACATTCTCGGTAAATACGTCCGCTTGGTGCGAATTAAAAAACAAAAAGCCGACAAACTCGCCGCCATGAAAAATCGGCATGGTATAACTTGCAGCATAACCGGAGCGGCCGATACGCTGCGTATGCTCGTGTGTGCCGTTCTCAAAAGTCACCAGATTATTAACCACCCGCGGCAATCCCTTGGCGAGAATCTCTTTCAATGACGGTGCATTATCCAGCGGTGTTTGATAATGCGCCAAAGGTTTATCGCCGCCGCTGCTGTCCACGTAGGTTTTCAGTATGTTGGTGCCGGAGTCGTACAGCGCGATGGCAATCCGCGAAACAAATGGAAATTTGTTCTGTACCGAGCGATGCGCGCTGACTATTTTATCTTTCAACGATAATGGCTTATTCAAATCGTCGAGTAAGTCGCGATGATGATACATAGTCAGATCTCAGAAGAAAAATGACATAACGGCCAGATCAAATTTGAGTTTGAATTTATTTCATTTTACCGGCGGATACGCATCTTCCGTCAATCGAAATTGGAGTAATCGGTCATCTGCTGGTATACTGCCGCAACTTTTGCTAAAAGTTTATGGCGGGCCTCCCCGCATTGCAAGATAGCCAACTTGGTCAGGTCCGGAAGGAAGCAGCCACAACTATTTATTGCGAGTGCCGGGGGTCGGGCTCGCCACCCGACACGAACCGGGGTCTGTCTTTCCGCACGATTACCGGTTTAATAGGATTTAATTCGTTTTCCCAATCTAAACGTGTCTCAAACACAAGTCCTTGCGCGTAAGTGGCGCCCGAAAAATTTTGCGGAATTGACCGGACAAGAGCATGTGGTCAGAGCGCTGACCAATGCGCTGGAACAAAACCGCTTGCACCATGCATATTTGTTTACCGGCACGCGTGGCGTCGGCAAAACAACCATTGCCCGTATCCTGGCCAAGTCGCTCAATTGCGAAACCGGCGTAACCGCCACGCCTTGCGGCGCTTGTTCGGCATGTTTGCAAATCGATAGCGGCAGCTTCATCGATCTAGTCGAATTGGATGCGGCATCCAACACGCAAGTAGACAATATGCGCGAACTTCTGGAAAACGCGCTGTACGCGCCCACCGGCGCACGCTACAAGATTTACATCATCGACGAAGTGCACATGCTGTCGAAATCCGCGTTCAATGCCATGCT
>CAYQZF010000214.1:0-4738 GCA_964421895.1 uncultured Nitrosomonas sp.
CGCGCCAATGCATATTGTTCGTCAATGATACGGCGAACTTCGGCATCGACTTTTTGCATTGTCGCCTCACTCACGTTTTTATGCGTTGTGACTGAGCGGCCTAAGAAAACCTCGCCTTCATTTTCACCATAAACCATTGGACCGAGCGAATCGGACATTCCCCATTGGGTAACCATTTGCCGCGCTAAATCTGTAGCGCGCTCGAAATCGTTGGATGCGCCAGTGGTCATTTGATGCATGAAAACTTCTTCCGCAATACGGCCACCGAACATGACAGAGATTCTTTGCAGAATCTCTTCGCGTTCCATACTGAAGCGATCTTCCGTCGGTAATTGCATCGTTACACCCAATGCACGGCCGCGTGGAATAATCGTTACTTTATGCACAGGATCGGTTTTTGACAGTAATTGAGCTACTACCGCATGACCTGATTCATGATAAGCGGTATTACGGCGTTCGTGTTCTGGCATGACCACTGAGCGGCGTTCCGCACCCATGAAAATTTTGTCTTTAGCGCGCTCAAAATCGTCCATATCAACCAAACGTTTATTGCTGCGTGCAGCAAACAACGCTGCTTCATTGACCAAATTAGCTAAATCAGCTCCCGACATACCAGGTGTACCGCGCGCCAGAATTTCTGCTTTCACATCAGGTGCTAAAGGCACTTTACGCATATGCACATGTAGAATCTGCTCGCGCCCGCGGATATCGGGTAACGGTACGGTTACTTGACGGTCAAAGCGGCCAGGGCGCAACAATGCCGGATCCAATACGTCAGGGCGATTGGTTGCTGCGATTACGATTACACCCATGGCGCCTTCAAAGCCGTCCATTTCAACTAGCAATTGGTTGAGGGTTTGTTCCCGCTCATCGTTTCCACCACCGAGTCCGGCACCCCGTTGACGACCAACGGCGTCAATTTCATCGATGAAAATGATGCATGGTGCATGTTTTTTGGCTTGCTCGAACATATCACGCACCCGTGAAGCACCTACACCGACAAACATTTCAACGAAATCCGAACCGGATATGCTGAAGAACGGCACTTGCGCTTCACCCGCAATTGCACGTGCCAATAACGTTTTACCGGTTCCCGGGCTGCCGACCATCAGCACACCGCGTGGGATTCGTCCGCCGAGTTTCTGGAATTTTGATGGATCACGGAGAAACTCTACCAGTTCTGCCACTTCTTCCTTTGCTTCCTCGCAACCTGCTACATCGTTGAAAGTGACAGTGTTGGCCGATTTGTCCAGCATGCGCGCTTTGCTCTTGCCGAATGAAAATGCGCCGCCACTACGTCCGCCACCTTGCATTTGCCGCATGAAGAAAATCCACACCGCAATCAGCAACAGCATTGGGAACCATGAGATAAAAATGCTCATCAGCATAGATGGTTCTTCCTCGGGTTTGGCTTCGACAATAACCCCGGCTTTGAGCAAATCGCTAACCATCCAAGGATCGGATGGTGCATAGGTTGTAAATCGTCTGCCATCGGACTTAGTACCTTTCAGGGTGCGGCCTTCAATGACAACTTTGGCAATTCTGCCTTGATTCAATTCTGTAATGAATTGGGAATACTCCATCGGTACTTGCGCCGGTTGACGTACGCTGAATTGATTGAATACGGTCATCAACACAAGTGCAATTACCAGCCAAATGGCCATGTTTTTAATTAAGTTATTCAAGATAGCTCCTTGGTTTGCACCTTAAAATCATTGATTGGACATTCTAACTCTATTTTGTCAAATAGAACAGAACAGTTCGTTTGATATAAATTTGCTATCAAACCATAATCCTACTCTTAACATTAATCTCAATCACTAAGGGGATCCATTTATTTCTCAGTAACTAGTGCTATTACTTTTTTTCAAGACCTACCAGATATAACTCATTACTGCGATTTCTCGAGGCTTCCGGCTTTCTTACCAGTACGCTGCTAAAACCGGCACGCATGTCACGGATAAATGAATCAAAATCCCTGCCCTGAAAAACTTTGACTAGGAAATTTCCACCATAGTTCAGTTGCTCTATCGAGAATGCCAGTGCCAATTCAGCCAAATACATGCTTCTCGCCTGATCGCTCACGACAATACCGCTCATGTTGGGTGCCATGTCGGAAATAACAAGATCCGGATGTTGCCCCCCCAAGTGTTTTCTTAATTCAAGCAGGGCGCATTCTTCTCGAAAATCATCCTGAATAAATTCCACTCCGGGTAATGGCGCCATTTCCAGAATATCCAATGCAATTACTTTTCCTTTGTGACCTACTTTCTGGCTGGCGACTTGAGACCAGCTGCCGGGAGCGGCACCTAAATCGACAACAATCATACCAGGCTTTAATAAGCGATCCCGGTTGGCTATTTCCAGCAGCTTATAGGCAGCACGGGATCGATAGCCCTCTTTTTTGGCTTGCTTGACGAAAAAATCATTGACATGCTCTTTCATCCACGCTTTACTGGTTTTAGCCCGTTTCATCAAGTAAAATAATATATTTAAAGAGAGTTTAATGTTAACACTGTCAGTTGCGCAGCGGCGTGAACTAAAAGCACAGGCGCACGCGCTCAATCCGGTTGTGATGATCGGGAAATCCGGATTATCCTCTGCTGTTATCGAAGAATTGGAGCGCGGGCTTACAAGCCATGAGCTGATGAAGATTAAAGTTCAAGTCGATGATCGGATTGCCAGAAATGCACTTTTCGAGGAAATTTGTGAGAAGCTGGGCGCTGCGCCGGTGCAGCATATCGGTAAGGTTTTCGTTATTTATCGTCCCAAACCGGATGAAGTTGTCAAAAAAAACGAACGGTCTTCTCATAAAAACAAGCGCGAACCGTTTCGAACTAAACGCAGTTATCAGAATTGAGTTTTACCGGTACTTAAATATATTTGACATCCAGTATTTCATATTCCCTTATCCCGCCGGGTGCTTGAACTTCTGCAATGTCTCCTGCGTACTTGCCAATCAAAGCACGCGAAATCGGCGAGCTGATGGAAATTTTTCCGCACTTGATATCGGCTTCATCGTCGCCGACGATTTGATAGGTGACGGTTTCACCGCTTTGTAAATCTTCCAATTCGACGGTGGCGCCAAAAACGCACGCGCCGTCCGCGTTAATTGATGCCGGATTGATGATTTGAGCGCTGGAAAGTTTGCTTTCCAGCTCGGCAATCCGGCCTTCGATAAACCCCTGTTTTTCCTTGGCGGCATCGTATTCCGCATTTTCGGACAAGTCACCGTGAGAACGCGCTTCAGCAATCGCCGCAATAACTGCAGGGCGATGGATGGTTTTCATTTCGTGCAATTCTTTGCGGAGCGCTTCGGCTCCCGCCACCGTTAAGGGAATCGTACTCATTGTGATTTTTTGCCTTTCATTTTCATCCTGTTTCTTTCTTAAAAATTAATCAAGAAAAGCTGATTGCTTATGCCTTGAGTTGTACGTGCAATTTCTGCAGATTATACGCCTGCAGTTCGCGTCTGTTGGTAATGCCGACACAGGCTGCGCGTGCACCCGCTAATGTCGTATAGTAAGTCACTTTTCCCTGAAGCGCGGCGCGGCGGATTGAATAGGAGTCCCTTATCGCGCTGCTTTGATTCTTCACGGTATTGATGATTAGATTGATTTCTCCGTTTTTAATCATATCGACGATATGCGGACGGCCTTCCGCTACTTTATTGACAATGATGACGTCGATTCCCGCTTCAGTTATGGCTGCGGCGGTGCCGCGCGTAGCATAAAGAGTGAAGCCAAGCCCGGCCAAGTTCCGTGCGATTTCAACCGCATGCGGTTTGTCGGATTGCCGCACACTAATAAAAATCTTACCCGCTGCGGGTAGACGAACATCGGTTGCCAATTGGGATTTGATAAACGCTTCGGCAAAAGTGGTGCCCATTCCCATGACTTCGCCGGTCGACTTCATTTCCGGACCCAGTATCGTATCCACACCGGGAAGCTTGATGAATGGGAAGACCGCTTCCTTGACCGAATAATACGACGGTATGACTTCTTTGGTAATGTTTTGAGCAATCAGGCTATTGCCTGTCATGCAGCGCGCCGCTATTTTAGCCAGCTGAAGACCGGTCGCTTTGGAAATGAAGGGTACCGTGCGGGATGCTCGGGGGTTGACTTCGAGGACGTATACCGTATTGTCCTGAATCGCGAACTGCACATTCATCAATCCGACGACATGCAGCGCACGTGCCATTTCGGCGGTTTGACGCCGCAATTCATCCAGTGTTTCCGGTGACAAATTGAACGTCGGTAACGAACACGCGGAGTCGCCGGAATGCACGCCGGCCTGTTCGATGTGTTCCATGATGCCGCCAATCAGCACGGTTTCTCCGTCGTAAATGGCATCGACATCCACTTCCGTGGCGTTGGTCAGAAAATGATCCAGCAACACCGGGGAATCGTTGGAAACCTTGACGGCTTCGCGCATGTAACGTTCCAAATCGGCTTTCTCATGCACGATCTCCATGGCGCGTCCGCCCAATACGTAACTGGGGCGCACCACCAGCGGATAACCGATTTCCTCGGCGGCAATCAGAGCGGCTTCGGGATTGCGGGCGGTGCGGTTAGGCGGTTGTTTTAGTCCGAGCTGATGCAGCATTTTCTGGAAGCGTTCGCGATCCTCGGCGCAATCGATCATATCTGGGCTGGTACCGATAATCCGCACGCCATTGGCTTCCAGGTCGCGTGCAAGCTTGAGCGGTGTTTGTCCGCCGTACTGCACGATCACGCCA
>CAYQZF010000215.1:0-4713 GCA_964421895.1 uncultured Nitrosomonas sp.
CCGATTATCCGCATATTCCGCTGGTTATGGATCCGGTACTGACTTCCGGCCGCGGAGATGAATTGGCGAACGAAGAAATGATCGACGCGATGCGGGAATTATTGCTACCGCAGGTGACGATACTAACGCCGAATAGCCTGGAAGCCAGGCATCTGGCGCAGCAGGATAATGACAGTGGCGACAGCAAGCTGGATTTAAGTCTTTGTGCGCAGCGGTTACTGAATATGGGTTGCGAATATGTGTTGATAACCGGCACTCATGAAAATACCGCGCAAGTGACTAATACGCTGTATGCCATTGATGGCGTGGTGCGTACGGATCACTGGGAAAGACTTGAGAATAATTATCACGGTTCCGGTTGCACGCTGGCTTCGGCGATAGCCGCTTCATTAGCCAATGGCTTATCCATCAGCGAAAGTGTGTTGGAAGCGCAAGACTATACGTGGCACACTTTGCAAGCAGGTTTTCGTCCTGGTATGGGGCAATATATCCCCAACCGGTTGTTCTGGGTACAAGATGTTGAAGATGACCAGACTGGACAGGATGAATGAGTGAAAAAGCCTAAGATCCACGGTCTCTATGCGATCACACCAGACTTGAGCAATACTAGCGAATTACTGAATAAAGCGCGGCAGGTACTGGAAGGTGGCGTGCAGCTTGTCCAATATCGGAATAAATCGGCAGATGATGCATTACGCAGGGAACAAGCCGGATTATTACTGCAATTGTGTAAGGAGTACGGAGTTCCGCTGATCATCAACGATCACATTGAACTGGCGGCGGTGCTCGATGCGGATGGCGTGCACGTGGGGCGCGCTGACGGTTCGATTGGCGATGCGCGCAGACGGTTGGGGCAGAATAAGATTGTCGGTGCGTCGTGTTATGACAGTCTGAATCTGGCGCTGCGAGCGGAAGAGTCGGGTGCCGATTACATCGCTTTCGGTGCTTTTTTTCCTTCGCTGACTAAAACGGATACCGTACCGGTTTCACCCCACTTGATTGAGCAAGCTAAGCAAAAAATAACCATTCAAGTTGTAGGAATCGGCGGTATCTGTTTGGCAAACGCAGCAACGGTTATCCAAAGCGGCTGTGATGCAATCGCTGTTTGCAACGATTTATTTGCAACAGAAAATGCCAAAGCGCAGGCGAAGCAATACGCCCATTTGTTTACAGCAGAACATGCTAAATAGACTCATCTTTATCAATCTTTATTACGAGCAATCAAATGACATCACGTAATCATCAATTATTCGAACAATCCCAGCACTATATCCCAGGCGGCGTTAACTCTCCTGTGCGCGCTTTTAAATCCGTGGGCGGGGAGCCGGTGTTTTTCCAGCGCGGCGAAGGCGCTTATTTTTGGGATGCGGATGGTAAGCAATACATCGATTATGTTGGATCCTGGGGACCGTTGATTCTAGGGCATGCACATCCGGATGTGGTGAAAGCTGTGCAGGCCGCAGTACAAAACGGACTCACCTTCGGCGCGCCGACTGAAGCCGAACTGGAAATAGCCCAGTTGATTTGCCGGTTGATACCGTCCATCGAGCAAGTCCGTCTGGTGAGCTCCGGCACCGAAGCTGGTATGAGCGTGATTCGCCTGGCGCGCGGTTTCACCGGTAGAAGCAAGATTATCAAGTTTGAAGGCTGTTATCACGGTCACGACGATTCCCTGCTGGTTAAAGCGGGCTCGGGTGCGTTGACTTTCGGCAATCCGAGTTCTGCTGGTGTTCCGGCGGAAACAGCGAGACATACCATCGTGCTGGACTTCAACGATGTTTCCGGTGTCGAAGAAGCTTTTAACAAATGGGGCAAGGAGATTGCTGCGGTCATCGTCGAGCCGGTGGCTGGTAACATGAATCTAATCGCACCGAAGGCGGATTTTCTGACTAAGTTGCGAGCATTGTGTACGCAAAACGGTAGTGTGCTGATATTTGACGAAGTGATGACAGGATTCCGGGTTGGCTTGAGTAGCGCGCAAGGACTTTATCAGATCAAACCCGATCTGACCGCAATGGGCAAAGTGATCGGCGGTGGCATGCCGATGGCGGCATTTGGCGGACGCCGTGAGATCATGCAATGTCTCGCACCGATCGGTCCGGTTTATCAGGCCGGCACATTGTCAGGGAATCCGGTGGCGGTTGCGGCCGGATTGGCTACGCTCAAGCTGATTCAAGCTCCCGGTTTTTACGATCGGCTGGCGGACAGAACGCGGCAGTTGGTCGACGGTATTTCAGCTGCGGCGAAAAAACACGGTATCGATTTCTGCGCGCAATCCATCGGCGGCATGTTCGGGTTGTATTTCAGTAAAACGATACCCGCCAGCTTTGCTGAAGTCATGCAGTGCGACAAAGTGGCTTTCAACCGCTTTTTCCATGCCATGCTGGAGGAGGGTGTCTATTTTGCGCCTTCTGCTTTTGAGGCCGGTTTTGTTTCGATCATGCACGGCGATGCCGAGCTGAGTAAAACATTGTCTGTAGCGGAAAAGATATTCAAGAATTGGTGAGTTTTCGAGGAAGTCAATAATAAAGCAACAGCAATAAAAAAGGCGGTCATCCCGCCTTTTTCTTTTTTATTGCTGGTAACCGGTGTGTTAACGCATAGTAGAAATATAGACCGACACAGCACGTTTTTCCTGTGCGTTCATGCGGCTAACGACTTTCTGCATAACTTTGTTATCGTTTGCACGATCACCAGTATTGAAATGATTTAACTGTGTCAGCGTGTATTCCGCATGCTGACCGGCAATGCCTGGATAATGCGGTGGAATACCGGATCCGGTCGGGCCGTGACAGCTGGCACAAGCTGGAATGCCATGTTCAATATTACCGCCATGGTAAAGAACTTTTCCAGCATCCAGCAATTTCTCATCAGCCGCTACTTGGCTTGGAATTGTTTTTTGCTGCGCATAGTATTCGCCTAACTTTTTCATATCTTCCTGAGAAAGTGCGGCAACCATCGAAGACATGACCGGACTGTTACGTTTAGCCGGTTCGACGTCAGTTGCTTTAAAATCCATCAATTGCTTGGTGATATACTCTGCGTGCTGACCGGCCAGAATTGGGTTCATCGGGATGGCGCTGTTGCCATCCGGGTTGTGGCAACCGGCGCATACGCCGGAAGCGATTTCTTGCGCACTGGCGGGAGCAGCCGGGGCGGCAGGAGCAGCATTCGATTCAGCAACTGTTTCTTCAGCCGCCAGAGGCGCAGCCATTGCAAGTGCTGCGAGCAATACCATATTTTTAATCATTTTCATATTTCGCATTCCGTTCTAAGAGCATTCAAGAGTTGGTAAGTGTGTTGAAATTAGCGTCGTATTTTAACAAGGCGTAAGAGCATTAACAACAAAATTCATAGGGTCTTCATTATTTAATATTATATTTTTCAATGAAAATAATCTTTATGCTGTTATTGATTGCCAATATTGCTTATCTGGTCAGTACGCAGTTATATTCTGATAAGCAAAAAACGGTTGCGCCGGTTTTAGTGAATCCGGAAAAAATCGTATTGGTTCCGGCGCAGGAAAATTGTTTGATGTGGGGTGATTTTTATGAGGAACAAATTCGCTATGTCGAAACCGTGCTATCCGATTTGTTTCCCGGCCTGATTTATAACGCCGAGGAATCCGGTCAAACCACGATGTATTGGTTGCATATTCCACGTTATCCTAATAAGGAGGCGGCCAATCGTGAAATTAACAAATTGCGGAATCTCGGTATCGTCAGTTTCCGCATCAAAGACGATACACAATGGCAGAATGCAGTATCACTCGGGATGTTTTATGATCAGCAAGATGCCCTGAAGCAGTTGCGTGAGATCGAAAAAAAGGGCGTTACCAATGCCAAGATAGAAGAGCGTAGCGTCATACTGAAGAAAATCGTGATTAATAATCCGGCGCAGACGATCAAGGAGCAGATGCAAAAATTAGTCGAACAATTTGACGATACCAAGCTGGTTCAAGGCAAATGCGAACGTTTATAATAGCCGGTGCCGCGAAAGGGGAATAATCAACACTATCGCTGTTGATCACTCAATAATTAACAATAAATACCATGACAGTACCTATAAAGACACCGAAAGAAATAGAAACGATGCGTATTGCCGGACGGCTGGCGGCAGAAGTTTTGGATTACATCGCGCCGTATGTCGTTGCCGGTGTGACCACCGAAGAACTCGATAACCTGTGCCATCGCTACATGGTGGACGTGCAAAAAACGATACCCGCTCCGCTGAATTACGCACCGGCGGGGCACACACCTTATCCCAAATCGATTTGCACCTCGGTCAATAATCAAATCTGCCATGGTGTCCCCGGGCAGAAGAAATTAAAAAACGGCGACATCGTCAATATCGATATCACCGTGATTTATGAAGGTTATCACGGCGATACCAGCCGCATGTTTTATGTCGGTGAACCATCGATTCAAGCCAAGCGCTTGTGTGAGGTAACCTACGAAGCGATGTGGCGCGGTATCGATGAAGTGAAACCGGGTGCACATCTGGGCGATATTGGTTTTGCCATACAAAAACTGGCAGAAGGTGTTGGCTATAGCGTGGTGCGGGAATTTTGCGGACACGGCATCGGCGCTAAATTCCATGAAAATCCGCAAGTGTTGCATTACGGGCGGCGCGGCACCGGCATGGAACTCAAACCGGGTATGATTTTTACCATCGAACCGATGATTAACGCCGGTAAAGCGGCGATTCGCCACC
>CAYQZF010000216.1:0-4704 GCA_964421895.1 uncultured Nitrosomonas sp.
GCCGGGAGGCGTATGACCGCGCCGCCGATATGCTGAAACTGGTCGGCTTGAGCCATCGCCTGACGCATACCCCCGGCGAATTGTCCGGCGGAGAGCGCCAGCGCGCCGCTGTGGCACGCGCATTGGTGACACAACCCGCTTGTATTCTGGCGGATGAACCCACCGGTAATCTGGACCGACAAACCGCCGAGCATGTTTTCGATTTGATGCTGGAGCTGAATCATAAAATCAACGCCAGCTTGATCATCGTCACGCACGATGCGCGTCTGGCCAACCGTGCGCAGCGCATCCAGCAACTGATCGATGGCGTGCTATGCGACATCGATCGGGCATCATGAAGCTGCACCGATAATTTCCGACTCATTCTAATTTAGCCTATGCGTACATTATTCACGTACATTATGGTTTTCCCCCGGCGCAGCGCATTTGTACTCGTTGCTTTGCTGATCGCCGGTGTCGCGGAAGGATTGAGCCTGACTGCACTATTGCCTTTGATATCGATTGCCGTAGGCGATGCCGGATCGAACGACTCCGGTATCGGTCAATTCATGGAGAAAGCACTGCGGGACATCGGCATCGATCCCACGTTGGATACTATCCTGATCATTATCGTCGGCGGCATGTTTTTCAAGGGATTCGTGTTGCTGCTGGCGAATCGTCAAGTCGGCTTTACCGTCGCGCATGTGGCGACCGCTTTGCGTCTGGATCTGATCGAGGCTTTGCTGGCCAGCCGCTGGCAATATTATCTGCGCCAGCCGGTCGGTTCGCTTGCCAATTCCATCGCCTCGGAAGCTTATCGCGCGGCCAACGGCTTCGAGCACAGCGTAAATGTGTTGTCTCTGATGGTGCAGGTGCTGGTGTACGCCATTGTCGCACTGTTCATCTCATGGGAAGCTACGCTCGCCTCTTTGATTATCGGTTCCTTCCTGTTGTTTGTGCTCAATAGTTTAGTCAGCGCTACGCGCCGCGCGGGTACGAAGCAAACCCATTTGTTGCGCGATTTGCTTGCCTACCTGTCGGATGTGCTGAGTTCGGTGAAATCGCTCAAGGCGATGGCACGCGATAACGTAGCCGACGCCATTTTGCGCGAGCAAACGCAGCAACTGGAAAAAGCCACGCGCCGCGAAGTAATGAACCGGGAAGCTTTGAACTCGCTGCAAGAGCCTATCCTCGCCGCTTTGACAGCCAGCGGCTTGTATCTCGCGCTAGTAGTGTGGCAACTATCTCTGCCGGAAGTGATGCTGATGGTATTTTTGCTGACGCGCATTCTGGGCTTATTGAATAAAACGCAGCGCCGCCATCAGCAACTGGCTGCGCAAGAAAGCGCCTACTGGGCATTGCGCAAGGCCGCCGAAGGCGCGCGCGCAGCCGCCGAGAGAGCGACTGGAACATTGCAACCCACGTTGCAAAAAGGCATAACGCTGCATCATGTGCGCTTCAACTATGAACGCAAAGTGATATTCCGGGATTTGAATATCGAAATACCGGTCAATACGTTCACCGCTGTCATGGGGCCATCCGGTACCGGCAAGAGCACGCTGTTGGATTTGCTGTGCGGATTGACCGAACCGCAATCCGGCGAAGTGCTGATCGACGGTGTCTCGCTGCACGACATCAACCTGCGCGAATGGCGGCACATGATCGGCTATGTCTCGCAAGACACTATTTTGTTACACGACACTGTACTGAATAACATTCTGGTTGGCGAACCGGGGCTCACTGCTGACGATGCTGAGCGAGCGCTGCGCCAAGCCGGTGCATGGGATTTTGTCAGCGTGCTGCCAGAAGGCATGCTAACGGTGGTCGGCGAGCGCGGCGGGTTGCTGTCCGGCGGCCAGCGTCAACGCATTGCAATCGCCCGGGCGCTGGCGCATAGCCCGTCGTTCCTGATTCTGGATGAACCCACCAGCGCGCTCGACCCGGAAAGCGAGCGCACCATTTGCGAGACACTGCAAAACTTAGCCAAGAATCTGACGATAATTGCGGTCTCGCACCAGCCGGCGGTGATCAACGCCGCCGACCGCGTATTCATGCTTTCCAATGGTGAGGCGGAAGCGTTGTCACAGCAAGCACACGGATAATTTCATTGCACAACATCCGCGCGATTCGTCCCGCGGATGCATTGTCATCGATCGTATTTAGGAGTAAAAATAAACCTCAGGTGACTGGACTCATTACTTCAACCGGAGGGATGATCGATGAAAACGCCGTTTGCAAACGACATTCTGCAACAAGCGCTGCCGCGCAGCGTGCAGTCCGATGTGCCGTTACCGCGCCGCCAGCATTATTATGCTTCCCCCACAGACTGGCGCGATGAAGTGCTCTATTTTTTGCTGATCGACCGCTTCAGTGATGGCCGGGAAAACAGCCGGCCGCTGCTTGACCGGAACAACCGCACAACTGCGCGGCCCCGTGGATCGGACGGGCAAAACTGGCGCTGGGACCGCTGGGCGGAATCCGGCGCTTTCCGCTGGCAAGGCGGCACACTCAAAGGCGTCGAATCCAAGCTCGATTATCTGCAAACGCTCGGCATTACGACCATCTGGTTGAGTCCGGTTTTCCGTCAGCGCGGCCATCTCGATACTTTTCACGGTTACGGCGTGCAGCACTTCCTCGATGTCGATCCGCATTTCGGCACGCGCACCGATTTGGCCGATCTGGTCGTTGCCGCGCATCAGCACGGCATCCGCATCATTCTGGACATCATCTTCAATCACTCCGGGTTCAACTGGATTTATCCCGGCGGCGTAGAAACCCCGGTATTCAAACCCTTCCCGCAGCGCTACGATTTCGGTTCGTGGCTGGGGCAAGCTGGGCAGCCGATCGGTGTTACGATCCGCGCAACCGATGAAGGTGTTTGGCCGCAGGAATTGCAGGCCCCGGATTGCTACAGCCGTGCCGGCTTGGGTGATCTGGGCGGCGGCAGTCTGGACGATCCGCACGCTGAGCATAAACGCACCGATTTCTTCACCTTGCGCGATTTCGATCTGGATTACACCGGTGTGCTGAGCCACCTGGCGGAATGCTACAAATACTGGATCGCGCTGACCGATTGCGACGGCTTTCGCATCGATACGCTCAAGCATGTCTCATTTGAACAAGCGCGCAATTTCTGCGGCGCTATCAAGGAATTCACCACCAACCTCGGCAAAGCGAATTTTCTGCTCGCCGGTGAAATCGCCGGGGGTGATTTTGCCGAAGACCGTTACCTTGATGTATTGGGGCGCAATCTCGACGCCGCACTTGATATCGGTGGCATGCGACCGGTCCTGCACAATGTCGCCAAAGGGCTACTGCCTGCAGCGGCGTATTTCAGCGGATTCGATCCGGGAAAGGCCGAAATGGGCTCGCACCGCAACCTCGGACAGCGGCATGTGTCGATTCTGGACGATCACGATCAAGTCAGCGGTGAAAAAAACCGCTTCAGCAGCGAAGCGGCTTCCGATCAGCAAGCCGCCGCAGCCGTGGCGATTCAGTTGTTCACGCTTGGTATACCCTGTATTTATTACGGTACCGAGCAATCGTTCGGCGGACCGGAAGCATCCGAGCGGCAGTTCCTGCCGGGGTACAAAAGCGGCGATCATGCCGACCGCTATTTGCGCGAAGCGATGTTCGGGCCGCTGCACCCCAGGAAGCCGGGGCTTGCAGGACTGGCAACGGATAGCAATGGAGTAGACCCCGATTTGCCCGGCTTCGGCGCATTTGGCACCGCCGGAGCGCATTGCTTCCAAAACGATTTCCCGGTTTACCGGCGCATCGCTGCTTTAGCCGCACTGCGCAAACAATTTCCGGTGCTGCGCCAAGGGCGGCAATACCAGCGCCCGATCTCGAATTTCGGCGCACCGTTCGAACTCGGTGCGGCTGGTGAAATCATCGCCTGGTCACGTATACTCGACGACGAGGAAGCACTCTGCATCGTCAATCCGCACGGCTATGAAATGCGCGGCGGCAACGTGATCGTCGATGCCAACCTCAGCCCGCCCGGCAGCGCCCTGACGGTTGTGGTCAACACGCAGCAAACGGTGGCGGAATCAACTAGCGATATTACGCATCCGGCCGGTTCCAGCGTGCGCGTTAAACAAACGGGCGACGGCACAGCCTACGTGGAAATCCGCAACGTGCCGCCATCCGAAGTGCTGGTGTTCGCTAACCACCCATAGTTAAATTACTTCCGGCAAAGCCGGGGGCCTATTGGATGAATGCCTCAACGTCATGCTGCAACGCGAAGGCAGTGCGGACCTTATTGTAGAACAGCTAAAACGGCATGCCATTCCCCGGCGCCTTGCCGCTGCAGATCATTATTTACGCACAAGGGGGGAATCCGAGATCCAAAGAAGGTTATATCAAAAGAAGTTTTGATTTTAACAGTCCCAATAAGCCCATGCGTTATGAAAACACTTTTACTCACTGAGGCTGCCAATTTTCTCAAGATGCACCCAGAAGAGGTGCGCCGTCGCGCAAAGTCTGGGAAATTACCCGGTGCAAAATTGGGTAAATGCTAGGTATTTATTCTTGATGATCTTGCTGAACACAGCAGATCACAGTATTTTAGCCCTCGGCAAGCGTTGCGAGTGGTTTCAGAAAAGGAGGTAAACATATGCTACTCTACAAGCGCGGTAATAACATGGTGGATCGTGTTCACCACACCAGCAGGAGAGCGTGTTAGATGTTCTGCTGGCACAGCCGACAAAACCCAAGCGCAAG
>CAYQZF010000217.1:0-4697 GCA_964421895.1 uncultured Nitrosomonas sp.
CGCAGGAAGGCCGTTGATATGTTCCTGTCCGATTTATCATGCAGCTCCGCATAAGTTGTGAATTGGCGAAACATTCTGCAATGCAGTAATGTTATTCTGCAAATTTGCATCAGCGGTTTTACGAGCAGCTATTTCTTGATTCAAGAGATCCTTAAGATCAGCAAAAGCATTGCCTGAAAGCATGATGGACATGCCTAGGCACAGCAAGATTAGAATTTTGACGGGTATTTGAATTAAGTTTTTCATATTTTCATTCCTGTAAGAATTGCAAATTTTAAAATGATTCCAGTTTCATTTTCGAATTAACAAAAAACAAGCATATCATTATCACTTATTAGTTTATTTCTACTTTATGATCTGTAATTGACGGCCTGACGGAGAAAGATATGTCGAATTACAAATATTCTTTTTTTTGGGATTTGTATTATCCCATGTTTCCACGACTGCATCATCTCAATCGTTTGAATATCAAGGTACATTATGTGAATTAGAATCGGGAAAAATCCTGATGAACCCCGAAGCTGTAGAGTTGAAAAAAATTCAGGGTGAGCTAAAATGCCAGAGTCAGAACAATTCCATACTTATTTTTTAGAAACACTCACAAGAGACTTTAAAAAAAATGGAATGACGATCAGGATTCGAATAAAGCCTAATCGGAAATCCGTGGATTAGAACAGCAGTTTGGTGAACTCCATTGTGCTATGTTAACGAAACAAGATGCTTTCAAAATCGTTAGGGAAAAACTGGATGACAATTACGACATCCTTGAAGAATGCACTGTTGAAAAAGATTATGGATGGATAATATTTCCTCAAACTAAAGCTTATATCCAAGCACGAGAATTAATAGACATGGCCTTTGGATCAGGAGGCGTTCTTGTCGAGAAACGCAGTGGAAAAACCATCCAGTTTGGCAGTGCTTACTCTACTGAAACAAATCTCAAGATATATGAAGCCGGGTACTTGGATCATGATAATTACGATTTGGTGGTAACTAAAATTACCGATTTTGAGAAAGCGTTCGAGCTCCTCAATTGTCTTTCAATTTTTTATGTAAAGCCAGAAATCGAGAATGGTATTACTTGGCGTATTCCAAAGCCATTCGCGACACATCGACTTCGAGAGAAATTGGCTGTACCTCCTTGCAGACTCAATCTCGGTAATCTTTACTTTAAGTGGGAAACGCTGGAGCGTATGAAAATTACTTCGTCATTGAAATACGAGCTTGTCCCGAATGATGGTTTTCAAAATGAGATCTAACAAATACTACTCTAAAGCAGACGCATAAAGACTACGTGCCGCTTATGCTTGTCATGATCCCGTCTAATCTCATTTTACCCAAATACTGCGGAAGCTTTTTTCTCCAGATTCAACCAAATCTTTACAAGATTTTCCATTTATTTGTTTGGATCCGTCATCACTGAGTATCTGCATACTAAACTCTTTCTCTGGATAAATGATTACAGCTTCTGGATGCATATCTTGGAAGTCGGCATTTATCAATTGGGGTGATTCAGATGGATTTCCTGACCACTGATATAGCTGAAAGATACCATCATCATTATAAGGCCCTGCAATGATGATATATGCTTTTCGGGAATTTGAATATTCGATACTCCGAATACCAAGCCCATTAAGTGGCAGAAGGATTGGTTTGCTTAATTTCGGCTTTTTCCCCTCCAAGATAACCTTATCCGGATTTTTAAGTGGTACCAGTAATGCTTTGCCTTTTATTATAGGATTCCGGAAACCTATTAGTAATTCACCTTCCGGTGTACTGGCAAGACCTTCGATATTCAATCCATCTTCAGATTCCGGCGCTTTCTGGGCTGCTTTTGCTAATTGATATTCTTTCAAATCATCAGAATTTTCAAGAGCTTTTATTAAATCATTGAAAGGTTTACCGACTGGTTTCAAATTAAATTTATCACCACTTATTTCAAGTGTTGTTGCAAACAAACGGTGACGATTTGGGCGCTTTTCTCCGTTTTTGTTTGAGCCATGCGAGGTAATCCAGAAGATGCGATCATTTATCAGTGTAGCCCCTTCAATGTCAGCTTCGGGATGCTTTGGATCAATATTCAGAAATGAAGTTAAATCATGAAAATATATTGGCTCAGCAGATTTCTTATTATGATAGATCCTTAATATATTATCTTCATCGTTGGCAACGACAAAAAAATCAGGCCCTGCAGCAACAGCGGCTGATGCATCGCACATCCCTATATGCTCTGCAATATCTGCTTTAACAGGTTGTATAAAAGCAGAAACGATCAAAATTAATAATGTGGAAAAAAATTTATCCATCACTAACCTCCTAATAAGTGGTTAAGAGTCTGGTTTCAATCAAGGTTTTCTTAATCAAGAGAAACTGTTTGTTTAAAATTATTAAATAAAATTTGACCTTGACCTGTAAAAACGCATTTCTTAACTATAGTTACATTATGACTTAGTCACAAGTTCAGTGGCTCATGAAGGAGCGCAACATCAAAGCGCGTGGAAAGCGTAAATTCATCGTAACCACCGACAGCAAGCATAGTCTGCTGATTGCGCCAAATTTACTCAATCGAAACTTCCAGCCCGCCACCTAATCGTGTGGGTAAGCGACATCATGTATACAAGTAAACGAACTTGGCAAGACTGATATTACGATCCTGTCATGCTAAAAAGGTTAGTATATTTGTCGCGCCCACTGCATACCATGATAGTTCAAAGCAAAGCATGATTAATATATGCATAATCCGCGGCGATGTTACCCGGATGAGCGACAAATAGAGGCCCCCAAGATGGGTTCGAGTCGTGCATTTTCTTCAGGATCCCGAGCATTCTGTCGAATAGCAGTGGAATATTGGCATTTGGCGAGAGCGCTACCGTGACGGCAGCCGCAACGACATGGGCCGCGTAGATACCCGATTCGAGTTTGGTTGGGAGTTGACCAATTGTAGTTAGTAAGCTGCGAAGCTGCTGCACAATAACTTCATCCGCATTACGCCAGTTTTGAATATATCCAAGCGAGTGGTTTTCCAAGCTTTGCAGCTTAGCATGCATGATGACTTCAGCGACGACATCAGCGGATTTTCGTGCATCTTCTTCGCTGATCGTCACCCCGCTTAAGCGGATGGTCGTGACGTCTTTTCGGGTTTCGTCTTCAATCGCAGCTGCCCACGCGGCTGCGCCACTGAATCCCAGGCGACGAACGCAGGATGCAGCAAGGAAACCACGTAGAATATCGGCAGGATGGGGATCCTGATCGGGGCCATTGTTGCGAAGGACAGCGGATCCGGTGAAAGCCGCGTTAAGGCCACGGAAATATCCGATCAATCCAACTCCTGCTGCGGGTCCCATGTTCAAAATACCAAGAACGTCGGATGCGGTTTCATCAATGCGCTCTGACCAATAATCTGGAAACGGATCGCCCAAATTTACATTATTTAGAGCCTGGTTAACTTTGTCTGCAAGCTCTGGCAGCAGCCCTGTATCAGCGTGCAGGATGTCGTGACCACCTATTTCATGACCTAACGCAGCCCAAGCAAGAATGCCATGTCTCGCATTAGAAGGAGGCAGATTGACGATTGGTGCTTTTACATCGAAACTAATCGTCGCATCAACTGGCCAAGTATAGGGCCCAGAGTCTGGATTGCCCCATTTTACTAAAGGCGGAATGGCACCTTTATCAGGTGATTTTACCGCTTTCCTACCTTCTGCACCCAAGAAACCATCAAAAAGATCGCTGACCACTTCCTGAAACCCATCGGTGGCTCGCTGCTGAAAGCCTTCCCCATTTTGCAGGATAGCGTGAGCAATATCGAAGAGAAGTCCAGCGATACCTTCCTTGTTTGGGTCCGATAGCAAGATTTTTGTGAAACCCTGTTGCCCCAAGTTATCCAGTTTTGCGATGAATGGATCATAGACTGCTGTACGATAAAGAGGAGGTAGCTTGTCACGGCATGTTTCTAACCTGCCGCGTAAATTGTGAAGATCCGTGGGATCTGATGGCCCGGTGTCACTGTCAAGACCAGCTTGTCGAGCGTCTTCCACACAACCTGCAAGATTGGATATGTCGGGTTTGACCACCAGCTTTGTTGCGCTGAGTGCTTCTGATTCAGCTGCACGCACATGAATTATTCTCTTTTTCATTTGCCGCTCCTATTAAAGTAAAGTATCAGAATTCCTACTGCCTTAATGGCTGCTATTTATATCCTCATGAGTTACCCATTCAAGGTAAAAAACACTCTGTTCCCGTCTTGTGTCAGTAATGCAATAACTCTTGATATCGGTATCAAGGCTTACCTAATTCAATGGGATGTTACTTTTAGCTCGTATATGATTTAAAGCAATTTCCATCTATCGTGCCAATTCCCGAGGCTAACGCTATGAACGTCGTGTTGGCACCGAGCTCAAGACCATACGAACCTCCCAGCATTTTCCGATCGCTTGATGCATTCCCACTTCGCTCAGTGTATGTTTTAAGTATAAGAAAGAAAACATCTTTATCGTTCGATTTGACTATAGCCAAAATTGAATTGACTGTCAAACATAGTGCTTATATTTTCTTTGTCAGCAAGACACATTCTTAAAAAGAACAAAATTTTATGGCACAACTAGGGTCTGTTAACACTACCTAAGTGCTTCGACGATGAGAACGAAATGGATGAATGAAAGAAAAATGACATCCAGTTTGTCGAATCTGGAGAATAT
>CAYQZF010000218.1:0-4651 GCA_964421895.1 uncultured Nitrosomonas sp.
GCTGTCATTTTTCTTTATTCACAGGACGCATCTGGGCTGAAAATTAACATGTTTCGCTCACCCTGAATGCAAGGATTCTGCCTGATTGGCAGGAATTTCGCCCTTAATCGCTGGACTCCGGCTGGAGTGAAGGGAGGCGACATGACACAGCGGGATCGCGACAAGCTTGGCGTCGATGACGTGAGTTGGGCGGAAGCGGTGGCTCGCGAGCCGGTCGTCCGATCTTTGGTCGGCGGGTCGCGATTGGCGAGGGCGGATGTCGCGACCGCTTGCCGGGTTCTGGGACTGAGCCGTAGCCGCTTATACGCGTTGATTGAAAGATATCGGAACGCTCCGGTGACGAGTTCGCTGGCGTCAGCGCCTCCGGGCCCCAAGCCCGGCTCGCGTCGCTTGTCGTTGGAACAGGAAGCGGTCGTCGAGGAAGCCATTCGCGATGTCTACCTGACGCGCCAGAAGGCGTCGGTCAGCGTGCTGCACGACGAATCCCGTCGCCTTTGCAGAATGCGCGGCCTGAAACCGCCCTCGTGGAAAGCTGTCCGGGCGCGAGTGGCGGCGATTGACCGCTACAAGCTCGTCAGCCGCCGCGAGGGCGCCAAGGCGGCGCGCGATCGGCTGAAGCCTGTGACGCAGGAGTACCGCGCCGACCATGCGCTTCAGATCGTCCAGATCGATCATACCCGCGTCGATCTCTTCGTGGTCGACGCCGTGCATCGCCAGCCCATTCAGCGGCCCTGGCTGACGTTGGCGATCGATGTCGCCAGCCGGATGGTGGCGGGATTTTACCTCAGCCTGGAGGCGCCGTCGTCGGCGTCGGTCGCGCTGGCGATTCATCATGCCGTGATGCCGAAGGCGCCGTGGCTCGCGGCGGGTGGATTCGACTTCGAATGGCCCGTCGCCGGGCTGCCGGATGTTGTCCACGTCGACAACGGCCGCGAATTCCGCGCCCGGGCGCTGGCGCGCGGGGCGGCGGAATATGGGATTGAGCTGATCCATAGGCCCGTGGCGACGCCGCATTATGGCGGCCACATCGAGCGCTTGATCGGCACGTTGATGGGCGCTGTGCACATGCTGCCGGGCACGACCTTCAGTTCCGTGGCCGATCGCGGTGATTACGATCCCGAACGGCACGCGGCGATGACGCTCGACGAGCTTGAGCGCTGGCTCGCGCTGGAAATCGTCGGTCGCTATCACGCGAGCGTCCACAGTAGCTTGGGCCTCCCGCCGAACGCGGCGTGGCGTGAGGCCGTGGCGCGGCGGCGTGAGACTGTGCGGCTACCGCATGACGAACGGCGGTTCCTGTATGATTTCCTGCCGTTCGAGGAGCGCCGCATTCGCCGCGACGGGCTGCATCTCTTTGGGCTGCGATATTGGGACGATGCGCTGAGCCCGTGGGCGGGGCGCCTCGATCGCCGGTTGCGCGTCAAATACGACCCGCGCGATTTGTCGCGCGTGTTCGTGGAGGGCCCCGACGGCGCCCATTGGCCGGCGAGTTTCGCCGATCTCGGGCGTCCGCGCATCTCGCTGGGGGAGCATCGGCGCGCCTTGGCCGCCTTGCGCGAGAGGGGTGTTCGGCTCACGGACGAGCAGCTGATCTTCGATACGATCGAGGCGCAGCGCGCGCTCGTTGAAACTTCGGCGCAAACGACAAAGGTTGCGCGCCGGGACGCCGAGCGGAGCAGGCGATCTTTGGCGGCGACGCCGGAGCCGGCGCCGTCGGCTGACGTGGCGAAGATCGCGGCGGCGGGAGCGCCGCTGCCTTTGCTCGCCGTCGAGGAATGGTCGTGAGCGCTTATGGCCATCTGCTGCTGGCCTATCGCGAGCGCGCGGCGCTCGCCGACGAAGAGCGCATCGCCTGGATTCGGGCGGATCGCTGGCTCGACATCGAGCAATCCCGGGCAGCGCTCTTTCGCCTCGAGGATCTCCTGTCCTATCCGCCGCGCGATCGCATGCCGTGCCTGCTGCTCTATGGCGACACGGGGATGGGCAAAACCAAGATCATCCGCAAGTTCCTGCGCGATCATCCCGCCCGATTCGATGCGCAGACGGGTGTGACGACCATGCCGGTCGTGGCCATGCAGATGCCGCCTGAGCCGATCGAGCGCGACGTTTACAGCGAATTGCTGAGCGCGCTCGGCGCGCCGAGCGCGGTCGACGGGCCCGCACATAGGCAGAAGGAGGTTTGCCGCGGCCTGCTGCGGACCATGGGCGTGCGCATGCTGATCATCGACGAGATTCACGCGATGCTCGCCGGCACGTTCCGGCAGCAACGGATTTTCCTCAATGTCATTCGGTTTCTGGCGAACGATCTCAGGGCGCCGTTCGTGTGCGCGGGAACCGAACACGCCCGACAGGCCCTGCTTGCCGATCCGCAGCTGGCGGAGCGGTTCGAGGCGCTGCGGTTGTCACGCTGGGCGAACGACGAGCGCCTTGCGCAATTGCTGGCGAGTCTGGCGACGATTTTGCCGCTGCGGCGGCCTTCGCGTTTGGACGGTTCCGCCGTTCGCAAGCGCGTGCTCGAATTGACCGAGGGCGTGACCGTGCGGATTTTCCGGCTGATCGAAACGGCGGCGGTCGAGGCGATCCGGTCGGGCGCCGAATGTCTGGACGCGGCCAGTTTTGACGCCGATGCGACGCCGCTGGTTTCGATGACGCGCGCGGTCGAGGCGGGGCTGCGCCGCCGCCGGGTGGCGTGATCCTATCGCCGCCGGTCCTGCCGGTCGCGCCACGGCCGCGGGAGGGGGAGGTGTTGTCGTCGTGGCGGGAGCGCGTCGCTTGCCGATACGGCGTCGGCGCCGACGAGCTTGCGGCCTATCTTGGCATGACGTCGTCCGCCGGCTTCGCTTCGCGAGGCCTGGATGGAGATTTTGCGCCCGACCTCCAGGGGCTGCGGATCTGGGCGACCGCCTGCCGCGTGGACGAAGGCGTTTTGCAGGCGCTGGCGCTGTCGCGGATCTCGCCTTTGCGGGCGGCCTGGATCGCGGCCCGGGGACCCGAAACCGGGACGCTCCGTGCGGCGGTCTGCTTGGCGTGTCTCGACGCCGACGCCGAAAGCGGGGACCATTTCCTCCGCGCGGACTGGGGGAGGGTCGAGAGCTCGGTTTGTCGCCGTCACGCGCGGCTTCTGACCGATGCATGCACGCGCTGCCTCGGCGGCGAGGGATGGCGATTTCGGTTCTTGGGCCTGAGCGCCCGACTCGCCTGCGTCCGCTGCGATCGCGTCTTGCAAGCGGTCGCCACAGTCCCCGCCGAAGACCCCAAGTTCCGCGCCGCCCTCGACGATCTCTGCGCGGAATTGCGACCGCTGATCGACGCCATGACGCCGGTCGCCGCCGAGGTTCTGGACACGGCGCGTCGGCTTTGGCTTAAGCCTGCGCTGCGAACCGGCGCGCGCTTGCCCGCCATCGCACGCTTTCTGGGGCAAAGGCCGCCGCCATCGCTGCTGGCGCGGATCGACGGTAGCGCGCCGCTGTCGTCGCTTCCCTGCGGCTGGCGGGCGGCGACGCTGATCGCGGCCGCGCAAATTCTCGATCTCGGCGCCGCGCGGCGCGATTTCGGAGCGCCGTTTTTCGGCTTGGCGCGCCTGAAGGAATGGACCGACGAGCGTCCGCTCGACCGCGAGCCCCGCGTTCGAGCGCCTGCGCCCGTTCTCGTGGCGGCGCGCGAGCGCGCCCGATATCGCGCGATGGCGGAGGCGATTCTGGCGGGCGACGATTGGCGGCAAGGGCAGGATCGAAGCCCGGCCGAGCGCCGCCGCCTGCTCGGGCGGCTTATGGTTCGGGCGCTGGATCCGGCGTCGCCAGCCCCAGGCGGCGCGCCCGGTCCAGCAGCGACTTCACCGAAGACGCTGCCCATTGCCGGCCGCCGCGCGGGGTCCGCTCGCGCATCTTCTCCAATTGCGCCGCGATCTCGCGCAGGCTGAGATCGGGATCGGCGATGGCGATGCCGGCGACGAGCGTCATCAGGCGGTCTTCCGGTGGGCGGCGCGGCGAGCGCCGCAGAAGTTCCGGCTCGGCCATTCGCTCGGAGACGAGGCGGCGCACGGCGCGCCTTAGGCGTTCGATCGTCCAGCTTTGCCCGCGCTGATTCAGCACCCGCACGACGTCGTCCCAGCTTTGCTGCGGTCGCAGCCGTCGCACGATAGGCAGCCAGGCTGAGGCCGAAGCGATGAGGTCGCCGACATAGACTTTTTGGCGCGCGGCGGAAGCCGCGCGGATCGCTTCCGGTCGGCGTTCGCGCAGGCCCGGATTGCCCGATATTCGGCCTCTCGCGCGCGCCGCCTTCATGCCGGCCTTGGTGCGTTCGGCGATCAGCGCCCGTTCGAGCTGAGCGACGGCGCCGAGCACCTGGAGCGAGAACATGCCTTGTGGGGTGGAGGTGTCGATCGGGTCGCGGAGCGAGCGGAAATGGGCGCGGCGGCTTTCGAGGTCCTCGATCACGGCGAGCAGGTGGCTGACGGATCGCGCGAGGCGGTCGAGGCGCACGACGACGAGGACATCGCCGGGCTGGATCTCGCGCAGCAGCCGGGCGAGGACGGGGCGCGCGCGGGAAGCGCCGGAGCCGTGCTCCTGGTGCAGGACCTGGCATCCGGCGGCGCGGAGTTCGTCGACCTGGGCGTCGGTGGCCTGGTCTTCGGTGGAGACGCGGGCGTAGC
>CAYQZF010000219.1:0-4644 GCA_964421895.1 uncultured Nitrosomonas sp.
TGCTGGTGCTGCCGGCGGTGTTGGAGCTGGCGATGTTCGGCGGCAAGCACCGCAGCGACGGTGTCGGCAAGGACGATCCCAATCTGTTTTACGGCAAGCCGGATTACACGTCCCCGCCATTAACAGCGATGACATCGATGCAGGATTTCATCGACAGCTTCCGTTTTCAGCTCGATGAAATGGCGCGGCATTGCGTGCAATTCAACAATTATCTGGGGCGCACGCTGGAAAAAGTGCGGCCGTCACCCTTGTTGTCGGGTTTGTTCGACGGACCCACGAACAAACCAGGAGAAAGTGGCGCCAAATTCCGCGATGTTGCTTCCGGCGGCGCTAAATATAATTCTTCCGGGGTGGCTATTATCGGACTCGCCGATGTGATCGATTCGTTTTGCGTCATCGATGCGCTGGTGTTCGGCGGCAAAATGTCGGCACAGGAACTGATCGCGGTACTGGATACGAATTTCGGCCGTAGCCCATCGGCCGGTAATGAGGCGGAAACGCACAATTTTGTCAAAAACTGGCTGGATCGTATCCGGCAATTGGCGGGTGGTTCCGGTACGCAGCCGACGGCGATAACGTCGCAGCGGCTGCAGGAGTGCATGCGCCTGATTCGCCTGGCATCGAAATATGGCGCCGGTGTCGATCAAACGCCTGGCGGCATTTATAACAATGCGCTGGCGGTTAAGTACACGTGCTTGCTGACCAAAATGATCCAGGAGGTGTTTTTCAAATACCGCACGCACCGTGGCGGGCGCTATCTGACGGGCTACTGGAGTATGACCAATCACGCCGGTTTCGGCATGCTGAGCCGGGCTACGCCGAACGGCCGCATCAATAACGCATCGTTTGCCAGCGGCATCACGCCGTGCCCCGGCATCGTCAAAGCCAACGGCGATGCGGTCATGCTGCTCGATCATATGCTGTCGGTCGCCAGTGTCGACCCGGATACGGTGCAAAACGGCTATACCTACAATCTCAGTCTGACGCCGCGCAGCAAAGCATATTTCAACGAAGACACCGAGCTATTTGCCGCGCATATGAAAATGTTCATGGATCAGAATGGTGTTCTGGTTCAGCTGTGCGTGACATCGATCGAGGACTTTATTGCGGCAAACGCTGCTGCGACCGCGGCAAGTAAGGCCGGTGCTGGTGAAGCCGAGCAAAAAGCGCTGGCGCCCTACAAAGATTTGATGATACGGGTAGCCGGTTACTCCGCTTACTATGTCACGTTGAGTCCGTTGATGCGGCAGGAAATCATCGATCGCGCCAATTTCGATATGAAAAGCGGCGTCGAGCAGCACACAACCGTAGGAGCATAGTCATGCACGCCACCATTCCCGCATTACCGGACGGCATTCACTATATTTTGAGATCCGGCATCCAGTTGGGCGAAGCGGATGGCACGCTGAGCGGATTGTTGAATCGCATGGAAGGCAAGATGCTGGCTGCAGGCATGGCCGTAATGATCAAACTCGGTTTTGGTTTCTTAATCAATCCGGGTTTAACTGAATCCCAAGCGAAAAAAGCGCAACATTTTTTTGAAAACAACTTCGTCATAAAAGATCCCAATACACCGGGCGGTATCCGCTACTACCAGGGCAAAATCCTGATTCGCACCCGCAAACCGCAGGACGACATGAATGTGCTAATTAAATTTTGCCCCGATCCGCAAGCGCTTTTTATCGACACACCTTTCGGCAAGCAACTGAATCCGGTGGCCATCGTGACGACCGAAGCGCTCAGCGAAACGGAAGCGGACCGGGTCGAGCGCGATCCAACTGAGGTGGATTTAGTGATCCGTTTTAAGGATACGCAGGCGATTCTGGGATTGGCCGGGCGTCCGAATGTCGATGTGGCACAATTATTGATTGAAAATCTGGTACAGATTACCGGCAATTTCGGGCATATGTTCAAGTTCGGTGCGATTGGCATGAACGTGCAGATGGCCATGAAGGATATTTTATGAGCAGCGAAAAGGGGCTGGTTTTCGACATCAAGCGCGATTGCAGCGAAGACGGCCCGGGCATCCGCACCACGGTGTTTCTGAAGGGCTGCCCGCTGTCCTGCGTTTGGTGTCAGAATCCGGAAGGAAGGGCGGTCAAGCCTGAAACCGATATTCATGGCACACATATTGGCACGTGGTATACGGTGGATGAGCTGATGTACCGCCTGTTGCAGGACAAGCCGATTTTTACTGCGAGCGGCGGCGGTGTCACGCTATCGGGCGGTGAAGCGACGCTGCAGATGGGTTTCGCCAGCCAATTGTTGCAGGCATTGAAACGCGAAGGCATCCACACGGCGCTGGAAACCAGCGGTTTTTTCGATTACCGGCGTTTCAAAAAGGAAATGCTGCCGTGGCTGGATTTGATCTATTACGATATCAAACTGATGGATGAAGCGGCCAGCCAACAATATTGCGGCCACTCGAGCAAGCGCATGCTGGATAATTTCTCCCGCCTGCTCAAGGATGCGCGGATACCCGTGATTCCAAGAATTCCGCTGATTCCGGGAATAACGACGACCGAAGACAATCTCCGGGCCATCGCCGCGTTTCTCGAGCAGCAAGGCATCAAGTCGTGCGCTTTGATGCCCTACAATCCGCTGTGGAGCGATAAGCTGAAAAAATTGGGCTTACCGGTTCGTTACGAGCACAAGGGGTTCATGACGCCAGCCGAACAGAAAGCGTGTGTCGGCTACTTTACGAAGTCTGATTAATTTAACCGGGTACGAGGACGATCATGCAAAAAGACTTTCATCATGCGACGACGTATGTGCTGGCGCGATTGGCCGATTTCGATCATGCCGAGGCCGAAATCATTGCCTATGCTTCACAGTATGTCGATGATGCGACCAACGCCGGTGTTATTCACTTTACCGATGGCGCCATGTACGAGCATATCGGCTCGGCGCATAAGACATTCGATTACAAGAATTTTGATGAGCTGGCCAACCATCAGGCGTGGCTGCCGTTTCATTTTTTACCGGGCAATAATGACGCCAATGCCGGGGAGAATCCGCGGGATACCTTCATGGACAAGATCGTCTGCAAACCGGATAGTCCTATCGCCAGAGAAATGGTGGCGGCTTGCATCAATAGCAGAAATGGTTCGCACGCATTGCAGCGGCTTGGCATCACCCTGCATGTCTATGCCGATACGTGGTCGCACCAAGGGTTCGCCGGGGTTAATCACAAAAACAACGATATCAGTAAATTGAACGATGAAGACAATCCCGGTAATTACTTGGCATCCCGGTTGAAGGATTTCTTTGGCGACAAATTTGACGTGATTACCAGCAAATTGATCGGTGATACGTTGCCGCTGGGGCATGGCGCCGCGCTTTCCTATCCGGATCGCCCCTATTTGAAGTGGAGCTACAAAGATAGTAAGAAGAACAGAGTTATCCGGGACAATGCAGCGATTTTTTTACAAGCTGCGGAAAAAATGTTTGTCGCCATGCAGCGTTTCCGGCGCGGCGATGCGAATGCCGATGTTCCGGGGTTGCAAGCTACGGATAAGGCCAGAATCGAGGCGTTGTTCCGCAACATCAAGTACGATGAGGAGAATGCCCGGCATCAAGCATGGCTGGAGCGTATCGCAACCGGTTATTTCGATTTTCCGCCGGTTAATTTGACCTATATCGAAAAAGGCGCCGGCTCCTGGAAACATCAAGCGCTGGGTACGAGCAAAGTGACTGATGATAAGTGTGAAAAGTTTGAATTCAGGCCTAGCTTTCTGACCAGCAATTGGAAATTGTTTCACGACGCATTGCAGGTGCACCGGTTTTATGTGATTCATGAACTGTTGCCGCGTTATGGTATTTGCGCGGCGTAGCGGTAATGCACTGAATGTTCGTGAGCAAATTGAGATACTTACAGTTTTTATCACTCTCGATATCCGGCAGGCAGCTGATGCTGTAACGCTGATAACAGCGATTGCCTAGTCGAGCGTGACAAATGCGGAATCATAGGCTGTAGCGCAAAAAGGCAATCATCCAATGGCAAGAGCGTATGTCACCGGAAAGCCACACACATATTTCTTCCTCTGGCTTCAAAATCGTGGAGGTAGGTTTCTACGGGTCCATCGATGTATCATGGACAAAGTCACGCTTGCGTCACTCGACTGCAATTTCCGGATTAAGCCGTACCGCTTCGCCAGAACATTCAGGTTCTCTGACTATGCTATATCGTTTGATCTGCCGCCTCCGTTTCCGTCGTGCGGGCTCTTCCATGCAAAATTTGTCCCATAATTTCTCCTTCCGTAGCTGTTCATATATTGTTCCAGCATACTGTAAAGCTAAGCCTTCAGAATATTGTTTGCGTTTCTTGCTCTGTTCATGATCCTCCTTGCTGTCCATAACAGAGCTTAACAACTTATCCAGCTTTTAGACACCGCTTCAATCGCACATGTCTCTGAATAACCCCAAAAAATCAGTAAGCCTGTCAGAAGAATCAGGACATTTGTCCGAATAAACCTTAAAAAAATGGTATCCATTTTGGGACAAATGCCATCTATTTCTAAAAATTCAAACTTGATAAAATCCACAAAAGAATTAAATAGATACAATAATTAACTTCGTTAATCTATTTGTTGACAATAAATCTCGAACGAATACGAGATGATAGGCATTTCGTGACATGATTCC
>CAYQZF010000220.1:0-4613 GCA_964421895.1 uncultured Nitrosomonas sp.
GGTGATCGAGGTCAGCGGGCGGTTGTATCCGGTCGAGATTCATTACCGTCCGCTGCTGGCCGATGAGGACGGCGATAGCGACGGCGATGTGCAGCAGGCCATCGTCAAAGCGGTTGAGGAGCTGCATGCGTCGGGTTCGGGCGATATTCTGGTGTTTCTGCCGGGTGAGCGCGAGATTCGCGAGACCGCCGAAACCTTGCGCAAGCATTCGTTTCATCGGCTTTACGCCGCCATCGAAATCCTGCCGTTGTTCGCCCGGCTGTCGGTAGTTGAACAAGAGCGGATATTTCAGCGGGGCGGCGCGCGCCGCATCGTGCTGGCGACTAATGTCGCGGAAACGTCGCTGACCGTGCCGGGAATTCATTATGTGATCGACGCCGGGCTGGCGCGCATCAACCGCTACAGCTACCGTAACAAGGTCGAACAACTGCTGGTGGAGAAAATCTCGCAAGCTTCGGCTAATCAGCGCGCCGGGCGCTGCGGCCGGGTGGCGAACGGGGTGTGCATTCGTTTGTATTCCGAGCAGGATTTTAACGGCAGGCCTGCGTTTACCGATCCGGAGATTCTGCGTTCGTCGCTGGCTTCCGTCATTTTGCGTATGAAGTCGCTGAAAATCGGCGATGTCGAGGATTTCCCGTTTCTTGAGCCGCCGTCGCCGCGCATGATCGCGGATGGCTATCAATTGCTGGCGGAGCTCGGTGCGGTTGATGACAACCGGCAGTTGACTGCCATCGGCTGGCGGCTGGCGAAGTTTCCGCTCGATCCCAAGATTGCCCGCATGATTCTGGCGGCGAAACAGGAAAATTGCCTGCACGAGATTCTGATCATCGCGTCGGCACTGAGCGTGCAAGATCCGCGCGACCGGCCGTTCGAACACCAAACCGCCGCCGACGAGGCGCACCGGCGTTTTCAGGATGAGCGCTCGGATTTTTTGGCGTATTTAAAATTGTGGGATTTCTATGACGATCTGCTGAAACACAAGAAATCTGGCAAGAAGCTGATGGCGCAATGCCGCGAATTGTTTTTGTCGTACCGGCGCTTGCGCGAATGGCGCGAGATTCACGGGCAATTGCATACGCTGATGGCGGAACTGGGTTTCAGGCCGAACGAAATACCGGCAGGATACGATGAGATCCATCGCGCGTTACTGCCCGGTTTGCTTGGCAACATCGGCTTCAAAACTGAGAAAGAGGGGGAATATTTAGGCGCGCGCGGCATCAAACTGGCCATTTTTCCCGGCTCGGTCTTGAAAAAAGGCAAAGTCAAGTGGGTGGTGGCGGCGGAATTGGTCGAAACCAGCAAATTGTATGCGCGCTGTGCGGCAAAGATCGATCCGGCCTGGCTGGAGCGGATCGCCGGTAATTTGTGCAAGCGGCATTATTTCGATCCGCATTGGGAAAAGAAGCGCGCGCAAGTCGTCGCGTTTGAGCAGGTCACGCTGTACGGTTTGGTCATCGTGTCGAAGCGGCCGGTCCACTACGGGCCGATCCATGCAAAGGAGGCGCGCGAGATTTTTATCCGCTCGGCATTGGTCGCCGGGGAATACATCACGCAAGCACCGTTCTTTTTGCATAATCAGGCATTGATTCAGGAAATCGAGGAACTGGAGCATAAAACACGGCGGCAGGATGTGCTGGTCGACGAGCAGGAAATTTTTGCTTTCTTCGATGCGCTCATTCCGCACGACATCACCAACGGCGCTGCTTTTGAAAAATGGCGCAAGCAAGCGGAACAGCAGAATCCGCACTTGTTATATTTGCAGCGCGAGTTGTTGATGCGCCACGAAGCCGGGCACGTCACCGAGGTGCAATTTCCGGAATACATGACTTTGCCGGACGGCAGCGAATTGGCGCTTACGTATCGTTTTGAGCCCGGCCACCCGCTCGATGGTGTGACGTTGACGGTTCCGCTGCCGTTGCTGAACCGGTTGGAGGCGAAGCAGTTGGATTACCTGGTGCCGGGATTGATCCGCGAGAAGATCACTTGGTACTTGAAAGCGCTGCCGAAGCAGATTCGCCGTATGCTGGTTCCTTTACCCGAAACGGTGACGGAATTTCTGCTGAGTCATGCGAATGCTGTGCATCCACTACCGTTGGCCGATGCGCTGGCGCAATTCATTCTCAAAAAAACCACGCTGACCGTGCCGCCGGATACTTGGCTGGCGGAACAGATGCCGCTGCATTTGCTGATGAATATCCGCGTGATCGACGATGCCGGTGAGGAATTAGCGATGAGCCGCGATCTGACCGGATTGCAGCGGCAGCACGGCCAGGCTGCGCAGCAATCGTTCGTGAAACGCGGCTCCGCCAACGAAAAAATTGCCATTGAGCGTGATCAAATTACGAGCTGGGATTTCGGCGGCTTGCCGGTGGAGGTTGGTTTCATGCGCAACGGGCAGCCATTGACCGGATATCCGGCGTTGATCGATCAAGCCGAGTGCGTCGCAATCCGCCTGTTCGATACCCGCGAAGCGGCGGATCGTGCGATGCGTTCAGGCGTGCGGCGATTGTTGTGCTTGGTACTGAAAGATCAGATTAAACAACTGGATAAGAATCTGCCCGGATTAAAACAAGCCAGTATGCAATTGGCGAGCCGGATGAGTCCGGGTGATTTGAAGCAAGACATGCTGGATGCGATTATCGATCGTGCCTTGCTGCATGACGATCCACTGCCGCGTTCAGAGACTGAATTTGCCGCACAGTGTCAGCGCGCCAGAAACCGCTTGCCGGAAGTATCTTCAGCCTTGGCAAAATTGCTGCAGCAGATCGGTGCTGAATATCAAACACTGATTGCTCGCTTATCCACAGTTCGCAATGAACGGGTGAAAGCGGAACTGAATGAGCAGCTTGACTATTTGCTGTATCGCGGTTTTCTCGGCAGTACCGGATGGTCACGTTTGCAGCAATTGCCGCGCTATTTGAAAGGTATGACGTTGCGGTTGGAAAAACTGGCCACGAACCCGGAGCGGGATCAGCGCAACAGCGCCGAAGTAGCGCTGTTTTGGTTGCAATATGTGCAGCGGCTGGAAAAACACCGGAAAGCCGGTTTGCACGATGAAAATCTGGAAGAATTCCGTTGGCAGATCGAGGAATTGCGCATTTCACTGTTTGCGCAGGAACTGAAAACGCCGTTTCCGGTATCGCCGAAACGCTTGCAGAAATTATGGGAGAGTGTGCGCGTGTAGCGATGTTGAGACCGGCTCGAGTTTCTTACGATGATTGATCGAATCGCTGGCGCCCGTTATCGTATGATGCTGCGATGCATGCCCGCTTTTAATGCCTGAATGGCTTCTTCGGTAGTGCTGACGATTTGCTGGTGGGGACAGAAAATATTTTTGGCGAGCTCACGTTGTGCATAGAATTGCCGCACCAAATCAAGTTGCTGCCATTCCGATACGCGGGGTTGCGCCCAGGTTTTGTCATCGCGTCCGAGCGCGTAGAGTTTTCTCTCGCTGGTGGCGCAGCGCAGGCCTTCATAACTGACGTTCGTTGCGTTTGCTGATGATTTGATGACCAGGGTAAAGCGGATGACACCGTCCTGGCCGATTTTAATGGAGGTGGTGTCGACCAAATATTGGTTACTGGTTACGGCGCCGGCGTCAAACGCCATCAAGTTTTTTGTTTCCGGGTAAGCGGGAAGTTGTGTCATCTGCTCGACCCAAGGTTTGTCGCTTTCGAATTCGTCCTTGAATGGCGGCTTCGCGCAAGCAGGCAAAAGCGCAGCACAAATCAAAAGGATCAATAAGCGCTGCTGTTTCATGCCGGGGCTAAATCGTTCAATAACGAAGCACGAACATCGGCAGTAATTTGATCGACGGTGGCCTGATAAACCGGGTGATCAATACCCATGCTCAATGCCGCTCCCTGACGCAATGCCTGAATCATGTCCGCTGTGAGTTCAAAACGCAGGAAATGCACCGATGATGTTTTTTCGCTGTTTTCCCGCTCCAGATCTTCATCGGCAATGGCAAAGACCGGCGGGTGACCGGCAATTTTGACCCAAACTTTGTCTTCGATGCCGACCAAGGTAGCCAGCTTCTCAGCGCGTACAGCAGGATCGGCGTATTCGATCATCATCGTCGCTTTCCAATTGTGCCCGTCCGGGATCAGCGGTGTATACGTTTCAAGTTCATGCACGATTTCCTCTTCCTGAAAAATACGTTCGACATGCAGCATTTCTTGAACCTGGTAACGAATGGTTACAGCATCCTCGAATATTAGCGTGACATTTTCCCCAAGAGGAACTTTACGTGCTTTTTTATGTGCCATGACTTGTGTGCGGAATTCCTTGCGAATTTTGGCGTACGCTTCCAGCGTTAGCAGGCTGTCACGGGTCAATGGGGTCGTCATATGTTTTTCACCTGTTGAAATGGTCTCGCCAGTCGATTGGTCGGAGGCGATGGCTGCACTGTAACTGTTATCCGTGCCATCCGCACCATAAGCCATGCGCAGCAGGGTTAGCGGATGCAATTTCTGCGCTTTGCTTTCGCCGATGCCTTGTTCGATATGGCGCGCAGCAATGGCGCAATCGGAGCTGATATAGTCGGGGTTTGAAGCGACCATTTGCTTGAAAACCGGGCGACCGATTTTCATCGAATCGGCAAAATGCTCGCT
>CAYQZF010000221.1:0-4607 GCA_964421895.1 uncultured Nitrosomonas sp.
CGATTCGTCAGCAATCATGATTTCACCGTTTTTGCCTGGTACCGGATTGTTTTTGGCATCATTATTCTGGTGACGGCGTACAGCGGTGTCATTGCCTGGTCGGAAGCTTGAATTAAGCTCTGAAGAACTACTTCACAGGGTATACAACAGCGGCGTTCTGACGCAGCAGTAAGTCGCGATCTCCAGTAACCTTTGATGCACCGGGCTAGTTTATGTTGCGCTAACTAGCGGTGAAGTTTTCCATAAACGGTTTGATCCACAATCCAATCCAATTTTTCCACAGTAGATTCTGATTTTTCTGTTTTAGAACAATCAGAAAGCTCTACACTTTGTGGAAGCCGGTATATCTTCCCATTGTGTCGCATTGTTTGCAAAGAGTTTACATTCTCTCAACAATTGGCCAAGTTTGCCCCGGTATAGTTCTCTCCAATGCAGCAAGATGCTTTTCTTCATGAAGATTTTCGTTTTTGGAGGGAACAATGACATTACAAGAGCAAATTCCAAATCGTGTAGCGAAGCCGCCAGTTACCACGGCCGATTTGGTCGCAAATGAATTTCTGACATTCCGGCTGGGCGGTGAGGCATATGGTATCGACATTCTGAAAGTCCAAGAAATCCGCGGTTACGATGCCATCACACAAATAGCGAATTCACCAAGCTTTAATTAATCGTTTTCATAAAATTCTGAAAGGAGAAGCAAGATGTTTAATAACGTAACTATTAAATCTCGATTGGTAATAATGATTGCATTTTTTTCAGTACTGCTGGCCGGCATGGGCGTATTGGGTATTTCTGGATTGAGTCAAAGCAACGATGCTTTTAAAGGCGCCATTCCGCTGGGAGATCTGGGTCTCATAGTAGACCGCATGCAGCGCGCGCGCTTGAATGCTGTAATATCAGCTTATGGAAGAAACGGTGAAGTGGTGAAACAGCGACAAGCCATGAACGAACAGAGGGATACCGAGATTGCAACGACTTGGCAGCAGTATCTGACGAATACCCTGACTGCTGAAGAAAAGAAACTGGCGGATGATTTTAGCCAGCAATGGAAAGCCTATGTTGAAGATCGCAATCGCACCATGACGCTGGCTGCAGCGGGGCAATTCGACGAGGCTATCAAGAATGCCACGGTCGTTGCGACACCTAAATTCGATGCTGCGCACGGCACATTATTCAAATTACTAGAGCTACGGCGCAATTCAGCCAATAAAGAATATGCGCATGCCGAGAATCAATACCAGAACACACTCAATATCACGATAGCGGCAGTGGCGGCGGGTGTGTTATTGGCCGTGCTGATCGGATACCTGCTGGTGAGGGCTATCGTGGGACCTCTAAATAAAGCCATCGAAGCAGCGAACAGAGTAGCTTCTGGCGATCTGACGGGCCATATCGAAGTCAATTCAACCAATGAAATGGGCCGGTTATTGCAAGCGCTGAAAACCATGAACGACAATTTGCTGGATCTGGTCGGTAAAGTTCGTAATAGCACCGAATCGATCGCCACGGCTTCGAGCGAAATCGCATCGGGCAACTCGGATTTAAGTCAACGCACCGAAGAACAAGCCTCTAGTCTGGAAGAAACCGCTTCGTCGATGGAAGAATTGACCTCGACTGTGCGGCAAAATGCGAACAATGCGTGCCAAGCAAATCAGCTCGCCGTCGGCGCATCCGAAGTCGCGAAGAAAGGTGGAACCGTGGTAGGACAAGTGGTGCAAACGATGAGCTCGATCCATGATAGTTCGAAGAAAATCGTCGAGATCATCAGCGTCATCGACGGTATTGCCTTCCAAACCAACATCCTGGCGCTGAATGCTGCGGTTGAAGCGGCCCGCGCTGGCGAGCAAGGCAGAGGTTTCGCGGTGGTGGCAACCGAAGTGCGTACCTTGGCACAACGTTCGGCAGCAGCAGCTAAGGAAATCAAGGAATTAATCAATGATTCGGTGGCAAAAGTCGGCGAAGGCACCAAGCTGGTGGATGAAGCAGGCTTGACCATGGATGAAATTGTCACGGCTGTCAAACGTGTGACCGACATCATGAGTGAAATTTCGGCCGCATCGCAAGAACAAAGTTCGGGAATCGACCAAATCAATCAAGCGGTGACGCAAATGGACGAAGCCACTCAACAGAATGCCGCCTTGGTGGAAGAAGCATCCGCCGCGGCAGAATCGATGAAAGAGCAATCTCGTATCTTGACGCAAGCTGTCAGCGTATTCAAATTTACCGGGCGGATTGAAAAAGTTACTCCTGAACCAGCAGCGCAAAAACTGTCTGCCACGACCTTGACCAGACTTCCCAACCGCCGGTCAACCCTCAAGAAAGCAGTCACTGAGACCAAGACGGCTATGACAGAAAAATCCACTCAAACACCACGCAAAGCTGCAGCAGTTGGTGGAAGCGATTGGGAAGAGTTTTAAAGAAATTAAAAAAGTAAGGCGAAATCAGATCCAGTGCAATGTAGAAAGAGTCAATAGCAGTTTGCGCCTGATTTCGTCTTACCTGACCGTCACTCACTACCTTTTTCAGCGCTGCCTTAACTTTGTACCCACGGCAAACCGGCGGCTTTCCAGCCGGAAGCCTTGCCGCGCTGACCGTTTTCATCCCGATCGCCTTCAAAACCTTCCAGAATGTTATAGCATTCGGCAAAATCCATATCCGTTGCCATGGCAGCCGCTTGGTTTGAGCGCGCGCCGCTGCGGCAGATAAACAAAACCGGTAGCGATTTATCGACTTGATTGACCAGTTGGCCAAGAAAATGCGGATTTGGCTGCATGCCGGGGTACGAGCGCAATTCGATTTCGGTCGCGCCGGGGATACGTCCGACCCAATCCAGTTCGGCGCGCGAACGGACATCCACCAATTGTGCTTGCGTATGCTCCTGCAGCACGTAGTAAGCCTCCATCGGCAGTAATGCGCCTTTATACGGAAGTCCGAGTTGTTGCGCGCGTTGCTGCGCTTTTTCTAGTATTGCTGCGAGTGTTTCCATAATAATCCTAGCGATGTCATGTAAAAATGATCGGGCGATTACCTTTATAATGCCGGTAAAACTAACTTCTCATTGCCTGTATTGCCAATATTATAGCGCTTCATGGAAAAAATCCGCTTATCCAAACTAATGTCGGAACAAGGCATCTGCTCGCGCCGCGAAGCGGACCGTTTTATCGAGCTCGGTTGGGTGTTTGTCGACGGTGAACGGATTTCCGAACTCGGCACCAAAATTTTTCCGACGCAGAAAATCACGCTGAACAAAGCGGCGCAAATGCAACAAACCGGTTTGGTGACGATCCTGCTCAACAAACCGGTCGGCTACGTGTCCGGGCAGCCGGAGCCGGGCTATCAACCTGCCGTGGTGCTGATCAAGCCGGAAAACCTGTTTTCTCCCAAGCAGCCGGGCAAGCGCTTTCAACCCGCGCACCTAAAAAATCTGGCGCCCGCCGGACGCCTCGATATCGATTCGCAAGGCTTACTGGTGTTGACACAGGACGGCCGTATCGCCAAGCAATTGATCGGCGAAGATTCCAATATTGAAAAGGAATACCTGGTGCGGGTCGAAGGCGTGCTGCCGCCCGCCAAGCTGGCATTGCTGAATCATGGCCTGAGTCTGGACGGTCAGGCATTGAAACCGGCGCAAGTAAGCTGGCAAAACCAGAATCAATTGCGTTTTATTCTGCACGAGGGCAAAAAACGCCAGATCCGCCGCATGTGCGAGCTGGTCAATCTGAAAGTGACCGGCCTGAAGCGCGTGCGCATCGGCAAAGTGCGCTTGGGTAATTTGCCCGAAGGGCAGTGGCGCTACCTGGAAGAGGGTGAGCGGTTTTGATGGCGCTTCTAATCGAAACTTACCGATGCATCAACGCGTTCAAGTCATACTGAACATTCCGGCGCACCGCCTGGAGCTTTATTATCAAGGGATTGTCACTACGGTGGCGGCGGAAACCACCGATGGCCGCATCGTGCATTTTCCGGCCAACGTGCTGCGCCCGGTGGTGCAAAGTCATGGTGTGTACGGCACGTTTGAACTGGTGTTCGATGAACACAATAAATTCGTGTCGATCACGCGTACCGGCGATTGATCAAAATCCTGTCACCTAGCTTTCATTGCCAGGTGGCGTACGATAAACTTTCCGTCTATTCATTTTTTCCAATCAAACAAAGATTAAACTCATGGCTCAATATGTAATGTCAATGCTCCGCGTGAGCAAAATAGTTCCACCGAAACGTCAAATTATCAAAGACATATCGCTCAGCTTCTTTCCCGGCGCAAAAATCGGCCTGCTCGGCTTGAACGGCTCCGGCAAATCCACCGTGCTGCGCATTATGGCGGGTGCCGACAAGGATTTTGACGGTGAAGTGCAGCGTTTGCCGAACATTCGTGTCGGTTATCTGCCGCAGGAACCGCAACTGAATCCCGAGCACACCGTGCGCCAGGAAGTCGAGGAAGGCATGGGCGAAGTGATGCAGGCGCAGAAGAAGCTGGAGGAAGTGTACGCGGCGTATGCCGAGGAAGGCGCCGATTTCGACGCGTTGGCGGAAGAGCAAGCGCGGCTGGAGGCGATCATCGCCACCGCGGGCAGCGATACCGAGCACCAGATGGAAATCGCCGCCGA